>JAATFM010000044.1 GCA_015655195.1 Terriglobales bacterium | reverse complement strand
GCACTGCTTGCGCTTGGTTCTCTCACCGCGTTGAGCGGCTGCGGCGGCGGGGGCAACAAGTATCCGGGAACGCCGGTTGGAACCTCAACCGTCACCGTTACGGCGACATCCGGCTCGATCACTCAGACCCAGACGATCGCCCTGACCATTACAGCCGCAAGCAACTAACGCGCGCTGCAACTCGCGCTTGAACCTACGAAGCGAGGCTGGATTCCAGCCTCGCTTCTTTTTTGTAGATCAGATTCCACGCGAGAGCAGTTCTCGCGTGTTTGCTTAATTGGCTTGAGTTCGTTCGAGGAAGCCGCCCACGATAGCCGCGCATTGTTCAAGGAATGCTTTGTCCCGCTGTGAGAAGGCCGAGCGGTCGTGGCTATCGATGTCGATCTCGCCCACCACGGCGCCATTGGCTCGAATCGGAACGACGATCTCCGATTTGGTTTCGATCGAGCAGGCGAGATAGCGCGGGTCGGAGTGAACATCGTCCACGATCACCGTGTCGTTCTGCGCCACGGCCGCGCCGCAGATTCCCTCGCTCACGGGAATGCGAATGTGCTCGGTCGGCGCTCCACGAAACGGCCCTAGAACAAGCGTCTCCGGGTCGCCGGGATCGAGCATGTAGAAGCCAGTCCAGTTGTAATATGGCAGGCGCTGCGGAATGATCTCGACGATGAAGTTTTGCAGCGCCGCAAGATCGCTTGCGGACTCCGCAAACGCGCTTACTTCGGAAAGAATTTGTACGAATGCTTGCTCGGACATGCTTTTATTCTGCGCCTCTCTGGGCCTTGGGAGAACTCTGGAAGTTTGCGACCCGCCGCGAATCCCTCATCCAAAGGTAAAGGAGAATGCCTGCACCCCTGCATCCTGAAACTCGATGGTGAAGATGTGGTCCTTGATGTCGCCCTTTTGCCGCACCAGTTGATATAGGCGGTGATCGGTCACAACGCCGTTGCCCTGCGCATCAATATCCACTCCATGATTCTCACCGGGCGCCTCCCCATCGATTGTCACTCGAAAGTGAACAGGCTTTCCATCCGCGGTTGGGCCGAGCACAAGATGCAGGTCGCGGGCGCCAAAATGGAATACGATCTTTCCGCCGGGAGACCTCAGCACTGCAACCTGCTTCTGGTCGACCCATTTGCCGGCAAGCCCCCACTCGTTGAATCCGGGATGTTCCGGCGCGGTATAAACGTGCTCCGAATCCGGCTTGATCCCACCCGGCGATGCGAAATGTTCGGCTCGCGAATAGCCGATATAGGTTTCGGGAGACCTTACATCGCTTAGATCGGCTGCGGCTTCTATCCCCTGTGCCTGAACGCTGACTGAGCCGGCCACCATCGGTTTGGCGTTCGCCTCTTGCAACAGTTGCTGTATCCATCGCTCGGATTGGGCGTATTCTCCCTCGCCGAAGTGCGTGTAGCGCACCTTCCCCTTCGCATCGATGAAGTAGTGCGCCGGCCAGTATTGATTGTGAAAGGCATTCCATATCCCGTAGTTGCTGTCGAGCGCGATGGGATACGTCACTCCGAACTTCTTCACTGCTTTCTGCACATTGGGCAGTTGCTTCTCGAAGTCGAACTCCGGCGTATGCACGCCGATCACGACCAGGCCGCTGTCCTTGTATTTCTGCGCCCATGCCTCAATGTAGGGCAGCGAGCGCAGGCAATTGATGCAGGAATAAGCCCAGAAGTCGACAAGAACGACCTTGCCTTTAAGCTGCTTTGCAGTCAAGGGCGTCGAGTTGATCCATCCGGTCGCGTCGGACAAGCCATAGAGCGGCGTATCCCCAATAATGCTCGGCTGCTGCTGCGCGCTGGCCACAGGCTGGTTGAAAGCCATGCAGCACAGCGCGGCAGCAACAGCCGCTATCATTGAGAGCCTCACGCTCCGGCAATGGAAAATAGCAGGCATCTGGTTTTACCCCTTCTCGTCGACACTATTATGAGTCAGACGTCGGGTGCGTGTCAGACGGGCCGCTCCGATATGCACGCCGAACGGCCGGGTTTACGGCTGCTGCCAGCCTCCGCCAAGTGCGCTGTAAAGCTGCACCAGCGAGAGCGCCTCGTTCTGTCGCGCGGTAACGAGGTTGAGCTGCGCCGTCAGCAGGTTCGAGTCGTTGGTCAGTACTTCAAGATAGCTGGTTGCGCCGCCCTGGTAGCGAACGCGAGCCAGCCGAGAAGAGTCATCCGCGGCTGCCACCAGTTTTTCCTGCTCGGCGCGTGTGGCGCGCTGCTTGTTGACTGCAATCAGCGAGTTCGAGACATCGCGGAAGGCGCCGAGAATGGTTTTGCGATAGTTCAACACCATCTCTTCCTTCTGCTCTTTGGAAAGTTGCAACTGGCCGCGCAGTTTGCCGCCTTCAAAGATGGGTTGCGTGAGCGTGCCGAGGCCGTAAACAAGTCCGCCATCGGTGCTGAAGATACTGCTCAGCGAATCGCCGCCCACTCCGCCGGAGGCGCTGATGCTGAGCTGCGGAAAGAACTGCGCTCGCGCCACGCCGACCTGCGCATTGGCTGCTTTCAACTGCGCTTCGGCTTGTTGAATGTCCGGACGGCGCTCCAGCAATTGCGACGGCAGGCCCGTGGGCAGATTCTCCGGCGCGGGAGCCAGCGCGTCGGGATCGGTATGCGCCACCGGGCCGGGGTCCTGGCCGAGTAGCAGGCGCATGGCGTTCTCATCCTGCTGAATCTGCTGCTGGAGCGCGGGAATCTGCGCGGTTGCCGTGTAGAGCAACTGTTCGGCCTCGCGCACGTCGGAGAGCGGAGCGTCGCCGCCCTGCTCCAGCGTGCTCGTCAGTGCCACGGAGTTCTGCCGAATCTTTGCGGCCTGCTGCGCGATTTCAAGCTGCCGGTCGAGAGCGCGTAGTTGAATGTAGGTTGTGGCCACCTGCTCCACAAGGCTCATTCGCACGGCACGCTGTGCCCAGGCCTGCGCGAGCATCTGGTCGCGTGCGGCTTCTGTCTGCTTGCGGTAGAGGCCCCAGAAATCCGGCGTCCACGAGGCGGAAGCACTCAGGCCGCCTTCAACGAGCGGGCTGCTGATGGAGTTACCGAATTCGCCGGAGGGAAAGCCTGCGCCCGCACCTGTGCCGCCGATGGTGACCTGCGGAAACTCCTGCGAGCGCGTGATGCGTACCTGCGCCGAAGCCTCCAGCACGCGCTGCGCGGCGATGCGCAGGTCGAGGTTGTTGGCGAGCGCAGTGCGGATAAGCGCCTGCAGTTCAGGCTCGCGAAATACCTCAGGCCATTGCTGATCGCCTAGCGAGTTCTGCGCGTCGCTCGATACGGCTGCGTCATCCGCGCCGCGATAAACCGGAGGCGCGGTGACTTGCGGACGGACATACTTCGGGCCTACGTTGCAGCCTGCCAAGAATATCGAGGCAAGGCTGCCCGCGAGTGCGAATTTTGCTGCCGGGAATTGTGTCTTCATGCCTGGCCTCCTTCCGATGTGACGGACGGCTTATCGCCGGAGTGCGCCGCTTCCGGGTCGTGATGCGAGTCCATCGTGAGTCCCTTGCCACCGTGGCGCAAGCGATGCGTGATGTATTCCACCACCGAGAAAGTGACCGGAACCATGAGAATGCCGATGACAGTTGCCAGCGTCATGCCGCCGATGACGACGGTGCCGAGAATGCGCCGCGAGACCGAGCCGGCTCCGGTTGCCGTCCACAGCGGAAGGCAGCCGAAGATGAAGGCAAGCGCCGTCATCACGATGGGCCGGAAGCGGAGACGCGCCGCATACAGAGCCGCTTCCGCAATGCTGTGCCCGCTCTTGTAATTCTGCACAGCGAACTCGACGATCAGAATGGCGTTCTTCGCCGAGAGGCCGATGAGCATGATGAGGCCGACGGTGGCGAAGATGTCGTTTTCGAGCGCCCTCATGCTGAGTGCGAGATACGCGCCGAGAATTGCAACCGGCGTGCTGAGCAGAACGCTGAAGGGCAGCGACCAGCTTTCATAGAGGCCGGCGAGGATGAGGAAGACAAAGAGCAGCGAAAGCGAAAAGACCGCCCATGCGGGCACGCCCTTGTCGGCAAGCTGTTCCTGGAAGCTCATGCCCTGGTAGTCGAAGCCCATGCCCTGCGGCATCGATTGGTGGAATGCTGTTTCCAGCGCCGCTCGCACCTGGCCGGAGCTATAGCCGGGCGCGCCGGTTATGTTTAACTGCGCCGCGTTGAATTCGTTGAAGCGCATGACGAACTCGGGGCCGGTGATTTGCTTCACATGCACGAGCGACGAGAGCGGCACCTGGCTTCCGTTGGCGCTGCGCACATAGAACTGATTGATGTTGCCAATCTGCGTGCGCGAGCTGCCTTCGGCTTCCACGTAGGTCTGCCATTGGCGGCCGAAGCGGTTGAAGTAATTCACCAGGTAGCCGCCCATGAAGGTGGACATGGTGGCGTAGACGTTGTTCAAGTCCACCTGTTGCGACAGTGCCTTTTCCTTGTCCACATCCGCATAGAGCTGCGGCACGGCGGGCAGGTAAGACGGAATGGCCGCTGCAATCTCCTTGCGCTTGGAAACAGCGCCGAGATACGCCATGAGGTTCTTCGTCAGGTAAGTTGGATCGTCGCCGCCGGAGCGGTCTTCGAGAATCATCGTGACGCCGCCGGAGGTGCCGACGCCGGGAATGGCCGGTGGCGGGAAGCTGAAGGCAAGACCGTCTTTGTCGCTTCCAAGCTGGCGCAGCAGGCTGCCCTGAATGGCGGCAAACTGCTCCTCCTTCGATTTGCGATCTTCCCACGGCTTGAGCGATACGAAGAAGAAGGCCGAGTTGGTGCTCTGTGTTTGCGTGAGCAGGCTGAATCCGTTTACCTGCACCACACCGCCGATGCCGGGCGTGTTGAGAAGCGCCTTAGTGACCTTCAGAGCGGCTGCGTCCGTGCGTTGAAGGCTTGCCGCATCCGGCAACTGCATCAAGGCGAACATGTAGCCCTGATCTTCTTGCGGAATGAAGCCCGAGGGCAGGCGTGAGCCCATAAAGACGGCGATTACAGCAATCGCCGCGAGGGCCAGCATGGTTATGCCGGACTTGTGGATCAGCACGCCGGAGGTACGCGCGTAGTTCTCCGTCGTTCTGTGGAAGAACTTGTTGAAGGCCGCGAAGAACTTTGCCAGCGGACCGTTGCTCTTTTCCTTGCTCTTCGGTTTCAGAAGCAGGGCCGCGAGCGCCGGGCTGAGCGTCAGCGCGTTGAAGGCGGAGATCATTACCGAGATGGCGATGGTGACCGCGAACTGCTGGTAGAGCCTGCCCGTGATGCCGGGAATGGCGGCCGTGGGAATGAAGACGGCGGCAAGAATCAGCGCGATGGCGACAACCGGCCCGCCGACCTCCTCCATTGCCTTGATGGTGGCATCCTTCGGGTCCATGCCTTCTTCAATATGGTGCTCGACGGCCTCAACCACGATGATGGCGTCGTCCACCACGAGGCCGATGGCGAGCACCAGGCCGAAGAGTGAGAGCGTGTTGATGGAGAAGCCCAGCAGCGGGAAGAGAATGAATGTGCCGATGAGCGAGACCGGCACGGCCATGAGCGGAATCAGCGTGGCGCGCCAGCCCTGAAGGAACAGGAAGACCACAAGAATCACGAGCACGAGCGCAATGCCGAGCGTGACGATGATCTCATGGATGCCCGCGGTGACGGCCTTCGTTGTGTCGAGCGGCACGTCGTAGCGCAGCCCTGCCGGGAAGGTCTTCGAGATCTCATCCAGCTTGGCGCGTACGGCCTTTGCGGTTTCCACGGCGTTCGAGCCGGGCAACTGATAAATGCCCATCATGCCGGCGGGAGCGCCGTTATAGCGCGCCGTGAGACTGTAAGCTTGTGAGCCGAGTTCCACACGCGCTACATCGCGCAGATGCAGAATCGAGCCGTCGGGATTGGCGCGCAGAACGATGTTGCCGAACTCTTCCGGCGTAATCAAACGGCCCTGCGTGCGAACGGTGTAAGTGAACTGCTGGCCGAGCGGCACAGGCTCGCCGCCGATCTGGCCGGCGGGGTTAACGTTGTTCTGCGTCGTCAACGCGGCAATAACATCGGTCGCCGTTACGCCGAGCTGTGCGAGCTTGTCCGGCTGCACCCAGATGCGGAGCGCATACTGGCCGCCGAAGATCTGCACGCGGCTCACGCCCTTTACGCGCGTCAACTGATCCTGAAGGTTGATGATGGCGTAGTTGGTGAGGAAGTCCGCGCCGTACTGTCCGGCGGGCGAAGAAAGCCCGACGATCATCAGCGGCGAAGTCAGTGACTTCTGCACCGTCACGCCGGCGGTGTTGACCTCGGCCGGCAACTGCGGCTGCGCCTGCGAGAGGCGAAGCTGCGAGAGCACCTGGTCGGTGTCGGGATTGGTCTTGACATCGAAGTCTACATAAACAGTGGCCTGGCCGTTGTTGGCGCTCACCGAGCTCATGTAGAGCATGTTGTCGACGCCGTTCATCTGCTGCTCGATCGGCGTGGCAACGGCTTGTGACAATGTCTTCGAGTCCGCGCCCGGATAGGTGGCCTGCACCATGATCTCGGGTGGAACAATGTCGGGGTACTGCGCAGTCGGCAGACTCAGCATCGCCACTATGCCGACCACGACCGTGACAATGGCGATGACGATGGCGACGATGGGCCGCCGGATAAAGAACTTCGACACCGCTTACCTCCCTGTCGTGTTGTTGCTGTCTGATTCGGTGATGGTGCTGGACGTAGCGGCATCCGCGGCGGAGAGCGGAACTTCATGCGGATTGACGGGAGACCCCTCGCCGATCTTCTGCAGGTTGTCGATAATGACGTGCGTGCCGGGCTTCAGCCCGCTGGTTACAACCCACTGATTGCCGTACTGCGTGCCGAGCTGAACGTTGACGATGTGCACCTTGTTGTCCGGCGTGACGGTGTCAACCTGCTGAATGCCCTGCAGCTCCTGCACGGCAACCTGCGGCACAAGAATTGCCGCGCTCTCCACCTTGGTGTTGGCGCTGACGCGGCCAAACTGCCCCGGACGCAGAACGTTGCCGGGATTGGGGAATTCGGCAGCGATGCGAATGGCGCCCGTCTGCTGGTTCATCTGCCGGTCCACGAAGACGATGCGGCCCGGATGCGGATAGGCCTCGCCATTGGCCAGCGTCAGCGTGAGCGGAAGCTTGTCGGCGGCCTTGAGCAGATCGCCGTCGCCCTGCCGCGCCTGCTGTGAGAGCGCCAGGTATTCGTTGTCGCTCATGGAGAAATAAACCTTGATGGGATCGAGCTGTGAGACTGCAGTCAGCACCGATTGCGGGCTGACGAGGTTGCCAACCTGCGTGGTAGCCTGGCCGGCCACGCCGCTAATCAGCGAGCGCACATGCGTGAAGCCAAGGTTCAGATTCGCCGATTCCACGTTCGCCTTTGCAGAGGCGATGGCGGCCTGCGCCAGCTTTACCGATGCCTCGGCCTGCGCCTGCTGCTGAAGTTCGTTGTCGAGCTGGCTCTGTGCGATGGCATGTTGCGCCGCGAGCGGCGTGTCGCGCTTCACGTTGATCTGAGCCAGCGCAAGCTGGGCCTGCGCCTGTCCAAGCTGGCCTTCGGCCTGCCCAAGCTGACCCTGCGCCTGGTCGAGAGATGCCTGGAATGGCCGCGGATCGATCTCGAAGAGCACATCGCCCTTGTGCACGACCGAGCCCTCGCGGTAGTTCTGCTTGACCATGTAGCCGCTCACCTGCGGCTGAATCTGCGCGTTCACGTAGCCGTCGAGCGTTCCCACCCACTCGCTCTTGAGGGGCACTTTGGACGTTTGGATGCTGACCACGGTCACTGGCATCGCGCCCATCGCCCCAGGCGTGGCGCCCTGCGAGGACTTGCAGCCCGCGAGCAGCGCCGCAGAGGCCGCAAGGAGGCCGGCGGCGGCGTACGCGCCATATTTAAGCCTATTATTTTTTAGGAGTTGACTCTCCGTCTGCATCTGCATCGGTGACCTCTCTTTGTTAGGGCTTTGTTGACTCAGGCTCTAAAAACATACATGTATGTATGCAATCTATGAGATTATGGCATTGCTGTGCTGGATGCAAAAACATCACCGGCAAGTTATTTCTCGCCGTCTGCTCACGTAAACAAGCAGCAGCGTGCGCAGGAGACGCGCAAGCAGCTTGTCGATGCGGCGCGGGAGATATTCGCTCGCGATGGCTTTGAGCTGGCGCGGCTTGAGGACATTTCTGCCGCCGCGGGCAAGACGCGCGGTGCATTTTACGCGCACTTCCGCGACAAGGAAGATGTCTTCTTTGCCATCTTCGAGGAAGACATTACGCGCGATCAGGAACGCATCCGGCAGCCGCTCAGCGAGGCCACATCCCGCGGGCAGCGCATCGAAATCCTGGTGCGGCACCTGGCTGAGCTGATCGCGGACCGGCGCAGAATGCTGCTGAATCTCGAATTCAAGGGCTATGCCATCCGCCATCCGCGCCGGAAAAAGCGGCTGGCCGATCTCATAGCAGCCATGTGTATGTGCTGCGGCGAAACCAGAATCGATTACCTGATCCCGGGGCTGCGCCTGGAAGACCCGGCCGCGCAGCGCCAACAGGCGGCACAGTTCGGCGCGCTGGTGGATGGCCTTGGCCTCAATCACCTCTTCGATCCGGACAATCTGGATTCAGAGTTGATTCTGCGGCAACTGCGCTCCGGCGTGGAAGCCATTCTCGGCGGCGACAATGTGGGAGCGGATTCCGCCCGCTGAAGGTTTTCAAAACAAGTCGCAGGAATCGAGCAAACGGGCATTTTGATGCGGATGATCTGGCTGCCTTCGCGGCGGAAGCCGACGCAAAGGCGGCAGCACGCCAGAGTACGCAAGCCGGTCTCATTTCGAAATCTTCCAGAGGCGGAAAACGGTCCATATCCCATGGCCGCTGAGCGTCATAGCCGTTCGCTGGGAAGGAAAATGACACGTTTCCGGCATTGACCTCCGTGCATCCGGTTAGAGAGATTGGAGTAGCCCGGCTTCTGGCATTCCTGCGCACTGGCGCCGGCCGGGAGCGGTCTGGAACGGAATATTTGTTTCGCCGCGGCAAATGGAGGGGAAAATCCGAATGGCAGCTACGAAAACGCATGTGAAACCGCTCACCACAAACAAGCACCTCATCCGGTGGGTGGAAAAGATGGCCGAGCTCTGCCAGCCTGCGCGCATTCACTGGGTGGATGGCTCGCAGGCCGAGTACGATTTTCTCTGCGACCAGTTGGTCAAAGGCGGAACGTTTCTCAAGCTGAACCCCGAGCTCTGGCCCGGCTGCTATTACGCGCGCTCGGCTCCCAATGACGTAGCCCGCGTGGAAGACCGCACCTTCATCTGCTCGCTCTCGAAAGACACCGCCGGCCCGACGAATAACTGGGAAGACCCCTTCGTCATGCGGCGCAAGCTCAAGGGACTCTTCCGCGGCTCCATGCGCGGCCGCACCATGTACGTTCTTGCCTTCAGCATGGGCCCCGTCGGCTCGCCGATGAGCCAGATCGGCGTGCAGCTTACGGATTCGCCTTATGTC
>JAATFM010000170.1 GCA_015655195.1 Terriglobales bacterium | reverse complement strand
CTGTCAATCCGATGTTCGATAGCCTGCACGGCGACCCGCAGTTTCTGGGCCTGCTGCATCAGGTCGGTCTTGAGCTGCCTGCCGGAAGCGCCCCGGCAGAGGGCGGCTCGTATCGATGAAGCCGCACATCCTGCTGAAAAATAATCAGGTTATTCGCGAATAAAGTGCGGAGGTTCCTATATGCTTCCGCGCATTGTAAAACCCTCCTTTCTCCATTAGTCTCCTCACATTCCACGCGCAGATTTCTGCCTATAAAGGATTAGGAATGAATCGCTGCCTCTCTTCTGTTCCCGGATTCCGCGGAGTTTTCAGACTGCTTACTCTTTGTTTCCTGCTTATGCCGGGTGCGGCCTGCCTGATGCCCGCGGCGTTTGCGCAGCAGGCGGCGAGCGAGGCAAGTGAGTCTTGGCCCGGCATCCCTGCCCGTATTGCGTGGGATATTACAGGCTCCAGCCGCATGACCCTGCGCGGCAGCCTGCACCCGCTGGCACAGAGCCGCTATGACGCGGGCCGCGTCGATAGCCGGATGCGCCTTTCCGGAATGAGCATCGCTTTTGCGCGCTCGGCCGCGCAGCAGGCCGATCTCACCGCACTGATTGCAGCGCAACAGAATCCTTCTTCGCCGCAGTATCGCAAGTGGCTCACGCCGGATCAGTTTGCTCAACGCTTCGGCATGGCGCAGGCTGACCTCGACAAGGTAAGCCAATGGCTTGAGCAGCAGGGCTTCACTGTCGATCGCGTGGCGCGCAGCCGCGACCGCATGTATTTTTCCGGAACCGCAACACAGGTGGAGCAGGCATTCTCGACGGAGATGCACTACTACAACGTCGATGGCCAGAAGCATTTCGCTCCGAATTCGGCGTTGAGCATTCCGCCGGTGCTCGCAGGTATTGTGCTCAACATTGGAAATCTGGACAGCTTCCGTCCCCATCCAATGCACCAGCCTCTCAGAAATACGTCTGCTGCGCCGCGCCCGGAGTTTTCCTCGGGGACTTCCGGCAACACCTACACCGGGCCGGGCGACATTGCGACGATCTACGACGTGAACAGCGTCTATAAGTCCGGCTTTACCGGCACGGGCCAGTCGGTTGCCATCATGGGCGAATCCTTTGTCGATGTGACCGACATCGAGCACTTCCAGACCGCTTCCGGATGGTCGCAGCCGCGCGATCCGCAGATGGTGCTGGTGCCGGGCTCGGGCGGCGATGGCATTCCCGTCTCGGGTGACGAGGCGGAGTCGGACCTCGATCTCGAATGGTCGAGCACCATGGCTCCCGGTGCGCAGGTATTTTTCGTTTATACCGGTAGCGATGAGAATTACAGCGTCTTCGACTCCATGATCTATGCCGTCGAGGACCGCATTGCGCCGGTCATCAGCATCAGCTATGGCGCTTGCGAGTTGGCCATCGGCAGCGAGGACGGCGTGGCGAGCATTGAATCGGCGGCGCAGCAGGGGGCCGCGCAAGGGCAGACGCTGCTGGCCTCCTCCGGTGACGACGGCGCTTCAAGTTGCTTCGGTATTACGGGTATGTCGCTTTCAGATCAGGCCGCGCTTACGGTGAGCTATCCGGCCAGCAGCAGTTGGTTCACCGCCGTTGGCGGCACGGAGTTTAATGAAGGCACCGGCACTTACTGGAACAAGGAGACGGGAACGGACATCATTTCCTCGGCCATCTCATACATTCCCGAGGTGGTCTGGAATGAAGACAGCGAGTACGGTCTCGGCTCTTCCGGCGGCGGCGTCAGCACCTTCTTCACAAAGCCGGACTGGCAGACCGGCGTTCCCGGCATCCCGGCTGACGGCCAGCGCGATGTGCCCGATGTTGCGCTCGATGCCGCAGGCAGCCACGACGGCCTGCTCCTTTGTTCGAGCGACACCTATGCCTGGGCCTCTGGGCAACTGGGAAGCTGCACGAACGGCTTTCGCGATGTAGACGGCACGCTGACAGTGGCCGGCGGCACCAGCTTTGCCGCGCCCATGTTCGCAGGCATGATTGCCGTGCTTAATCAGCAGCAGAATGCGACCGGTCTCGGCAACATCAATCCAAATCTCTACGCGCTGGCATCGAACGCCGCGACGTATGCGAGTGCTTTCCACGATATTACGGGCGGCGACAACAAGTGCAACGTTGCAGACGCTTCCATCTGCCCCAATGGCGCTACCGGCTATGCCGGCGCGGTGGGATACGATCTGGCGACGGGCATCGGCTCGCCGGATTTTGCCAACCTGGCGGAAGCTTGGGGCAGCTCGACGCTGACGCCGACCTCGGTTAGCATCACGCCTTCCGTGACCGCTCCGCAGAACGGTGCAACGGTGAGCTTCACGGTCTCCGTCGCGGCAGGCAGCGGAGGTTCCATGCCCGGTGGTTCCGTGAGCGTGCTCGTCGATGGCACGGCTGTTTCCCCCGCGCTTACGCTTGCGAGCGGCACGGCGAGCTTCAGCCAGGCGATTTCCGGCGAGGGCAATCACATTGTTGTCGCTACATATTCGGGCGACGG
>JAATFM010000197.1 GCA_015655195.1 Terriglobales bacterium | reverse complement strand
GTAACACTGCGGAACGGGTTCGGGTTGCAGACAATCCTTTTTGTCCGCGGCATCCAGGGTGTGAAACCAGCCTGAGAAGTCGGCTAGAAACTCGACGTAGTCGAAAGATTGCTTCCCCTGAATTCGGCCATCTGCTAGAAAGCGGCGCTTGTGAAAGGCGACTTCTGCAATCGAAGTCTCGATCTCAAAGCCAGCATACCAGGCGCCCCGCTGCGAGCTGTGAAAGCGGCCGCCGTGCGGTCCGTGGTGGGTGAAGGCTGCATTGACAATGTGGGCTTCAGGCACGCCTAACAGCACTTCGCCGGGGCCAAGTGCGCTGTTTCCTCCGCGTTCGGCAATCCTGCGCTCGTTCGTCGCGGCGTCAAGCTCACTCAGGTCGGCGAGAACATTGGTGGGCACCGGGAGGCATTCGAGAACGCTCTCTACGCCGTACTTTGCAGGGATCAGCCTATGCGTTCCAGCCTGGTCGAACTGTTCGAGCTGTGCCAATCAATGCCCACCGCGCTCTGCGTCAAGGAGGCTTCGTACCTGCTGCAGCCCGGGAATTCCTTCACGCACCACGTAATCCATGGGGGTCTGCCCTCGGAAGAGCAGATTGTCGTTCGGCTGTGTGACCCAGCGGTCGGCCAGATTGTCAGGGAGCAGAATATGGAGGGCCTTGTAGATGCCGACGATGTAGGAGATTCGCGTCAGCTCGTCCTGGCGCAGCGTTCCGGCTGCGGTTCTCAGCTTGTAGACAGTCGAACGCGGCATGCCTCCGAGCAACTCGCCGGCCCGTTCGATTGGAACCTGCCACTTGTCCATGATGGCGAAGAATCCGTCGATTGTAGACTGGCTCAGACGCTCACGAGTCTCCAACCGGCTCAGGTCCGGAGCGGCGTCGAACTGGTAACCCGGTGCGGCGTAAGCTGGGTAAGTCGCCATGGCAATTGCCACCACACAAGAACTGTCTCACAATAGATGATTTTTGTCTATATTTGGATGGAAATTACCAGGCAGCCGCCCGGAGCCGGGACTAAACACCTAGCGCCTCTGGTCTGTCGTGATCTCGGATCGTTGCTGTCAAAACGCTTATAATCAATGGCTTGGCGGCTTCACATCATCTCAAGCCATTCTTTCAACTCCTACATCGATGCCGCGCAATCCCCCAAGGTTACGGGCAAGGTGAAGCAAACCGGAGCCAGAATGCGTTTGCGAACGTGCTGTTTCCGGCGTTCCAGCAATCGCCCGCAGTTCGCGGGCGACTGCAAAGCGATTGCCCGCTTCGGCCATCTTTACTCAGAACACCGCGTCTTAGCGCCACTCGTAGGCAATGAGCTTGGTGAAGTTGTCATCGAGGGCATGCGACGTCTCGAATTTACTCGCCGTTCCTTTCGAACGATCACTCGCAGCGTAGCTCCGAGCTCCGCCGTGACAGCAAAAAGAAGCTCGCAACTTACGGAAAACAAGCGTCACGGGTGGCTTCTTTTGGCGCTGTAAGGAATGATCGGGACCGATTATCGAACCATACCAAACCCACCACCTCTGCCCTGCAAACCTCTGCCTAGAGAATCGAAAGAAGGCGTAGCCCCCGAAGAACTCACTTATCACCGCTAATCTGACCGCCCTGATGCCCCCTCTTTTGGACCGCCGCGCCCCCGCCTAGAAAGCCGATATTCAGGCTCGCTCGCCAAACGTAACAATATTGCCGTGCTGGAGTCCAAAATCAACTCGAACTCCGCAACCGACTTTCGCTTCGATCTAGACGGGATGGAAGAAGACCCGCATCCCGGCTTGGATGATGAATTCGACGGCGAGCTCCGCGATATTTTGTTTCGACGCATCAGTACGACCTATACCGAGCTCTCTTGTTGTCCCGTAGCCCCACTCCGTCTTCCACACGAAAGAGAAGCCTTCGCCTGCTTTAGTTTGACGCACACCGCCCGGTACGAATCATTAGAATGAGGAACCCCGTTGACCTCCGGACCTGCCGGACGGTATCTTTCAAAGCATCTGGTGTTCGGGAAGGCGGTGCGATTCCGCCACTACCCCGTAACTGTGAACGCTGAGAGATCGGCACTCCGTTGGAAGCCACTGGGGGCAACGTCCCTGGGAAGGCTGCCCGATCTCGAGGAAGCGTAAGTCAGGAGACCGGCCAGATGCGAATCGGGCTTATTCAACTTCGATGGGAGAGTTGAAGAGCGTATCCACAGCGATCCAATCTCGGGTCGCCGTGGTGGCTGCCTGCAAATTACTTCCCGCTTTGTCTTTCGTGCGTTCGTAGCAACGGATGCCGGGAGCGGCGCATGTATTCCGATTCAACCAGACAGGTGACGCTCGTGCTGGGCGGGGTTCGCAGCGGCAAGAGCCGATACGCGCAGGAGATTGCCTCGCGCGCAGGGCGCGTTACGTTTATTGCCACTGCCGAGCACCGCGACGATGAGGAGATGCGGCGCAAGATCGAGCGGCACCAGGCCGAGCGGCCGCAGCACTGGGCCACAGTCGAGGAGCCGCTTGACCTTGCCGGAGCCCTCGAATCGGCAGCCGACTGCGATCTTCTTCTAATCGATTGCCTCACCCTCTTCGCAGGCAAGCTGATCGAGGTTTATGGAAACAATGCGGACGGCGTGACATCGAGAGGCGCCGTGGCATCGAAAGTTGACGCGCTGTGTGCCGCGCTTGCGTCGAGTCCACGTTCCGTTGTATTGGTCTCGAATGAGGTTGGTAGCGGCGTCGTTCCAGCCTTTGAGATGGGGCGTCGTTACCGGGATCTGCTCGGCGAGATTAACCAGCGCGTTGCAGCGGTTGCCGATCGTGTCGTCCTGATGGTTGCCGGCCTGCCGCTTGTTCTTAAAGGTTCTCTCAACACGGAGGCGCGAAGATGAATGACATTTCGGTTTCCGTCAAACCGCCGTAATTTGCTACAACGCCGAACAAACAAACGGCCACAACATTTACCAGCAGGGTGTCGGGAAGCGCGGTGCAATTCCGCCACTACCCCGTAACTGTAAGCGCAGAGAGACGTGCAGGAACTTCAACGCCACTGGAGCAGGGCTCCGGGAAGGCAGCACGGACTCGAAGACGCGCAAGCCAGGAGACCGGCCCAGCTGCAGCTTGAACCCGAGGGGGAATTATGTCGAATACTGTCGTACGCCAATTGCCGGGAGTGCGTTTTTCTGCCGGTTTGCCTGCATTTTGCCTTGGAGTTATCTTTCCTGCGATTCTGCTGATGCTTGTAGGCACGTCGTTTACACTTCACGCGCAACAGGCGGGAAGTCTACATGGAGAAGTTCGCGATCCTCTGGGCGCAGTGGTGGCCGATGCTTCGGTTGATCTCATCCGCAACAATCGCGTGCTTGCCAGCACAAAGACCGACCACGAAGGCGCTTTTAATTTCGGTATAGCAGAGCCGGGGCATTACAGCATGCGCGTCTCCGCGCCGTCGTTTCAGCCAACCGCAACTTCAATCGTTTACCTATCGGGAACAGGCCAGGCCGAGCTAAACGTTACGCTTGCCACCGCGACGCTCACGCAGCAAGTAACCGTGACTGCGACGGGCACTCCAACGCCGGAAGCGCAGACAGGCGCATCCGTAACCGTGATTCCCGCAGAAGACTTTCGCTATGCGACCGAGGTGCAGGACCCGCTACGGCTGGTGCCGGGCGCACAGGTAACGCAGACAGGCCAGACAGGCGGCACCACTGGGCTCAGCATTCGCGGGGGCGCAACGGACGCGAACAAGGTGCTGATCGATGGCGTGCCTGCGAATGCCATCGGAGGCGCGGTCGAGTTTGCCAACCTGGCCAGCGTGGGCATTCAGTCCGTCGAAGTGTTGCGCGAGCCGAACAGCGCGCTCTATGGTTCCGACGCGCTGGCAGGCGTAGTAAGCCTCACCACGCAACGCGGCTCCACCCCGCTGCCGTTGCTGACCTATGCGGGCGACGGCGGCAACTTCGGCACCTATCGGAATGAAGTGACCGGAGGCACCAGCTACCGGCACTTCGATCTCTACTCGGCCTTCGCGCGCATCGATACTGACAACAACATTCCAAACAGCGAGTTTCATAACGCCACCTACGCCGGCAATTTTGGATGGACTCCGAACGCAGCCAATGATCTTCGGTTTACTGTTCGCCATCTTGCTGTCTCCGGCGGACAGCCAAACGCCATTGCATTGTTCGGCATCCCCGATGCTGGTCAGCAAAAAGAACAGGACAACTACTACAACGCTGTCTGGAACAACCAGACCACACCTGCATGGCACAACCTGATTCGCTATGGCGGTGTGCGTCAAAACGGCCTGTATACGGAGTTTGGGGCCACAGGCATCCCAGATCCCAGCAGCCTTGGATACTTCGACGGCGCTCCTATAACCATTACCGGCGCCAATGGCTATAGCGTGAGCGGGCAAGCGCAGTTTCAGTACAGCTCAACGTTGTCTCAATCGGTTTCTACCACGAACCGGGATTTTGTATACGCCCAGACCGACTACTACCTGAACCCTCATTTGTTAGCTCTCGGTGCATTCAAGTACGAAAATGAAAGCGGCACATCTCTCAACACGGGCTATTCTTCCACGGCCATCCAACGTGGAAACTATAGTTACACAATCCAGTTTTCCGGCGACATCTCGCACCGCCTCTTCTACAATTTCGGCACGGGACTCGAAGACAACGGGCTATTCGGATTTGCCGGTACACCACGCGCATCGCTCGCCTACTATCTTTTTAAGCCATCCTCGTCCGGTTTCCTCAACGGCACTAAGCTGCATGGGACGTTTGGCAAGGGCATTAAAGAGCCGAGCATCTACGATCAAGCGAATTCTCTTTACGGAGTACTCGCCGGATTGCAAAACGGCGGCCAGTTAATCAGCCAGTATTCAGTCAGGCCGCTTGGAGCTGAAGACTCGCGCACCTTCGACGCCGGTATCGATCAGCAGATTCTGGATGGACGTGTTCGCCTTGGCGTCACATACTTCCACAACGAGTTCACAAACGGGGTGGAGTACGTTCCGCCTTCAGGGCTTGTCGAACTCGGCATAGCTGCTGCTGGTGCACTGCCGCAATACGTCGGGGCTTATCTGAATTCTTCCGCTTTCCGTTCGCAAGGCCTGGAGTTCGAGTCTGAATACAGAATGACCAGCCACCTCTTTGCGCGCGGAGGCTATACCTATACCGATGCCGTCGTCCAGCGTTCCTTTTCGAGCGACAATCTTGGTCCGAGCTTCAACACTTCATCGAACTTCGCAACAATCCCTATCGGGGCCGATTCGCCACTGGTGGGTGCTCGCCCTTTTCGTGTTGCTCCTCACACCGGCTATTTTGCCTTGAATTACACTCGTTCGAAGCTCTTTACCTCTCTTACCGGCACTCTCGCGGGAAGACGTGACGACAGTGATTTTCTTTGTGACAACACGATCCCTTACGATTGCGGCACCAGCCTGCTCCTGCCAAACCGCAACCTGCTCGGCGCATATCAGCGGTTGGAGCTAGGCGGCGGCTATCAGGTCACGCATCGGGTCAATGTCTACACCAGCATTCAGAACCTGCTCAGCGAGCATTACTTTGAGGCATTCGGCTATCCTGCGCTTCCGTTTACCATTCGCTCGGGTATCAAGCTGAACTTCGGAGGGGAATCATGGCGACTGAAATGAGTCGAGTAATACTCGACCAGCTTGTTAGCGGCATCGCGCCAGTCGAGGAGGGCTGGCGCAGGCAGGCTTGCGTGCACCTCGACACTCTGACCAAGCCTATCGGCAGTCTGGGGCGTCTTGAAGATCTGGCCGCGCAGATCGTTGCCATCCGCCGCGAGCGCGTTGCCGATTCCTTCCGCAAAGCCGTGTATGTCTTTGCAGCCGATCACGGGATTACAGAAGAGGGCGTAAGCGCCTATCCACGCGCTGTGACTCACCAGATGGTGCTGAACTTTCTCAGCGAAGGCGCAGCGATCAATGTTCTCGCACGTTTGCACAGAGCAGCTCTTCATGTTGTCGATGTGGGCGTCGATGCCGATCTTGAGCAGGCTCCCGGCCTGCTGCACCACAAGGTTCGCCGCGGCTCGCGCAACATGCTTCAAGAGGCAGCCATGAGCGAGGAAGAGCTCGCGCAGGCCATGTCCGTTGGAGCAACGCTTGGAGAGGAAGCCGCAGCCGCCGGCTATAGCCTGCTTGCCATCGGTGAGATGGGAATCGGAAACACGACCTCCGCCAGTGCCATCACCTGCGCGCTCACCGGAGCCTCCGCCGCAATCGCTACGGGCCGCGGCACCGGCCTTGAGTCCGAGGCTCATGCCCGCAAGGTTCGCATCGTGGAAGCAATAGTCGCGAAGCACTGCGGTGCTCCATCTTCCGCAATCGAGATTCTTCGCTGTGTTGGCGGCTTAGAAATAGCCGCTATGACCGGCATGGTGCTAGCTGCCGCGCGACACAGAATAGTGGTTGTCGCTGACGGATTCATCTCCACGGCTGCGGTTGCGCTGGCAGCAGCGATGGAGCCGAATGTTCTCGGCTATCTCATCGCCGGCCACCGGTCGGAGGAACCCGGACACCGGCTCTTGCTCGATCATCTCGGGCTTACGCCCGTGCTTGATCTAGGAATGCGTCTCGGCGAAGGCACAGGCGCAGTTCTTGCAATGCCCATCCTCGAATCGGCCATCTCGCTTTACAACGGGATGGCAACATTTGCAGCGGCAGGCGTGAGCGAGGCCGCTCAATGATAGCCGCGGCCAATCTTCGACGGGTGGGTCTCGATTTTCTCTCCGCGGTTCAGTTCCTCACGCGCATTCCCGTACCTGTGCGGAGCTATGAGGCAGACACGCTTTCCCGCGCAGTGAAATTCTTTCCGCTTGTAGGACTGTTGATTGGCCTCGGCGCGGCGCTCGTGCATCTTCTGCTCGCACCACATCTCCCCGTGTCGATTGTTGCACTGTTCGTAGTCGTCTATCTCGTCCTGATCACCGGCAGCCTGCATGAAGACGGACTCGCGGACGCAGCCGATGGTTTTGGTGGTGGATGGGAGCGCACGCAGGTGCTGACAATCATGCGCGACAGCCGCATCGGCAGCTACGGCGCTCTCGCTCTTACGCTGAGCCTGCTGGCCCGTGTTCTGCTCATCGCTTCACTCCCGGCCTTTCGTGTAGAAACCTATCTGATTGCAGCACATGTCGTATGCCGCTGGACAACGCTGCCGCTCAGTTTCTATCTCCCCCCGGCGCGAACTCGCAGCGAGGATGTGACCGACGGACAGGGAGCGCGCATTGCCTATCTCACCACGCGCGGTACTTTAATTCTAGGCAGCCTCTTCACTCTCGCCGTCATCTTCGCCTTGCTGAGAATTCGCGGCCTGATTTCTGTGTTTACCGCGGCGGCTATAACGCTGCTGAGCGCGCTTTACTACAAGCGGAGAATTGGTGGCGTTACCGGCGACTGTTTCGGCGCTACCAACCAACTGGCCGAGATTGCCGTATATCTCTGCGGAGTGTGGGCGTGATGAACACTCTGCTCTTTATCCGACATGCCGAGACAGATATGGCCGGCAGATTCTGCGGACATTCGGACCCGCCTGTCAACGAGAGCGGCCGCCGCCAGATTGAGGCGCTTCTGGAAGCGCTCGAAGGCAAGCCCATCGATGCAATTTATACCAGCGATCTCTCACGCGCTCTCACGACGGCAGGCGCCATCGCGGAAAGATTTCAACTCTCATCGATTTCCGTTCCAGCGCTTAGGGAGATCAGCTTTGGAGAGTGGGAAGGACTAAGCTGGCATGAGATCGAGTCGCGTGACGCCGTCTATGCGCAGAAGTGGTCCGAGTCCTATCCGCATCTGCCCGCTCCTGGGGGCGAGCCCTTCGAAGAATTCCAGTCCAGAGTCATAAAAGATGTGGAGTATCTGCTCGCGCTGCCGTACAGGAACCATCTTGCCATCGTGACGCACGCCGGTGTGATGCGTGTCGTGTTGCAAACGCTATGCGGTCTCGATGAGAAAACGGCATGGGAGCGGACAAGATCGTACTGCTGCTTCTTCGAGTACAAGCAGAAGGAGAGCAGCGTATGAGCTTGAGAAAGGTGCGTGTGCGAGAACTGGCGGGCTGGGATCTCGACGAGAACGAGTACCGTCCGCATTCCTTCGATCGCAAAAAAGCGGACCGGGCACGCAGCCTTGTCGGCAGCCGCGCGCCATTTCAGGCAGACAATGCAGTCCTCGAAGCCGGCGATGCCGAGTTGCGCGACATGCTGGCTCAGCAGGCTGCGAGGCCCGATCTGCACGCAGAGATGGAAGGCCTGGAGTGGTCGGTTGGCATTGTCGATCTTCGCCTGCTTCTCGCTTTCCAGCGCAGGCTCACTCTGAATCCGAACACGCTGGGCAATGCCGTTCCCGCCGCTGACGACTGGCTTGCTCTAATAAATTTGTGCTTCGGTGGCGCACAGCCAATCGCCTGCGAGATGGTCCAGAGCGACACCTCTATCCTGTTCCGGTCAAGCAACCCCAACCTGCACTTCCGAATCACCGGTGACAAATCGAGCCCGATTGCGATTCACTCAGGCAGCCCCTTCTTCGAGGTAGCGCAGTATCGAGGCCGTTGGTTTCTCCGCGACGGGTATCATCGAGCATTTGCATCTCTTACTGCCGGAGTCTTCCGTCTCCCAGCGGTGATTGTGCATGCGAGAACACTCGATGAGCTTGGAGCTGTGCGCCCGTGGTTTTTCGCTGAGGAGGTTCTTTTCTCTCCCTCACCGCCGCGCGTCATGGATTTCCTCGATGACGCGCTTGTCCTTGAATACGATCGCGCCCCTCTCGTCAAGACGCTTCGCATCACAATGGAAGAAACCTATGCTCTTAAAGGAGAAGACCAATGAGTAGCATTGCAACCAAACGCGGCGACGGTGGGCAGACGGGCCTAGCCGGCGGCATCCGCGTCTCGAAAGCCGACCTTCGCGTCGAGTCCTACGGCTCGGTTGATGAGCTGAACACGCATCTCGGGTTTGCCCGCAGCATCTGCCACAACAAGGAGATCGCATCGTGGACAGAGGAGATTCAGCGAACGCTGTTCCGCGTAGGCTCTGCGTTGGCCACGCCGCCCGAAAGTAAGAAGAAGCCGCCCGCCATCACCGCGGAAGACGTGGACAAGCTGACCGATCTTGTCCATCAAATCGAGGCGACCGAGGGCATTCTCGCAGACTGGTCTCTGCCCGGCGGACATCCGGAGTCGGCGGCCTACGAGATGGCGCGCGCAGTTTGCCGCCGAGCCGAACGTGCTGCCGTACGTTTTGTCGAGAACGGCGGCGTAGTCCAGCCCGAAGTACTCGCCTATCTCAACCGCCTCTCCGATCTGATCTGGCTTTTCGGGCGGCTCATCGAACACAATGCCGGTGTCAACAGCCGTCTTCGCGAAGACGACAACGCCGGCCCAAAGTTTTCGAGAGCATGGTGACAATAGCATGAGTCAGGCCCTAGCTTTCAGCGAGACGGAGCGCGACGCGGTCTATCGTGCCATTGCCGAGCGGCGTGACGTGCGGAGAGGTTTCCTCGACAAGCCGCTACCGGAAGATTTGCTCCATCGCCTGCTCGCGGCTGCGCACAGTGCTCCTTCAGTGGGATTGATGCAGCCTTGGCGCTTCATCGTGATCCGCGATTCCGTTGTCCGAAGAGCGGTCCATGGCATCTTTGAGGAAGCCAATCAGCAGGCAGCGGACCGTTACATGGGAGAGCAGCGCGAGCGGTATGCTGCGCTCAAGCTCGAAGGCATTCTTGAAGCTCCGCAGAATCTCTGCGTTCTCTGTGACTCCGGCAGTGAACGCGGGCATGGAGTCGGACGCCAAACGATGCCCGAGACGGCGCTTTACTCAACGGTCTGCGCGATCCAGAACCTCTGGCTCGCGGCCCGCAGCGAAGGAATCGGAGTGGGCTGGGTCAGTATCCTCGATCCTGAAAAGCTCCGGAAGGTGCTGAACATTCCCGCTCATCTAACGTTCGTGGCTTATCTCTGTCTCGGCTACGTCGATGGCTTTGCCGCGGAACCCGATCTCGAACGTTGTGGCTGGGAGAGGCGCATGTCCCTCGAAACCACGATTTCATACGACTGCTATTGCGGGGCAGGTGAGTTGTGACGGCGCGCGCAGTGATGATTCTCGGCACCAGTTCCCACGTGGGGAAATCGCTGCTGACCACCGCACTCTGCAGAATCTTTGCGCGGCAGGGACATTCCGTCGCTCCGTTCAAGGCGCAGAATATGTCCCTCAACTCTGCGGCGACAGTCGAGGGTCTTGAAATAGGCCGCGCCCAGGCACTGCAAGCGGAGGCCGCCGGCGTCGCGCCATCGGTCAACATGAATCCCATCCTACTGAAGCCTGCGGGCGGAATGGCCTCGCAGATTGTAGTGCGCGGCAAAATATGGAGCACGCTCTCGGCTTCGGACTATCACCACCGCCGCGTCGAAGAGTTGATGCCAATCGTCCGCGAGAGCTACAAGGCGCTTGCCGCGCAATATGAAGTGATCGTTCTCGAAGGCGCCGGATCGCCGGCCGAAATCAACCTCAAGCGGCACGACATCGTGAACATGCGCATGGCGGAGTTGGCCAACGCAGCGTGCATACTGGTGGGCGATATTGACCGCGGCGGCGTCTTCGCATCGCTGCTGGGAACGGTGGAATTGCTGGAGCCGGAGGAGCGGGCTCGCATCCGTGGCTTTGTCATTAACAAGTTTCGCGGCGACCAGATGCTGCTCACGCCAGGCATTCGCATGATGGAAGACCGGCTGCAAAAGCCGTGTCTTGGCGTTGTGCCGTTTATCGACGGCCTTGCGCTTGAAGAAGAGGACAGCGTCGGTCTGCCGGACCTCCGCAGTGCAGACAATGGAGAGTGGTCCTCATCCGCTGTGGACAGGCGCTTGCGTATCGCCGTCATTACGCTGCCGTCGTTCTCGAACTTCACCGATTTTGATGCGCTGCGTTCGGAGCCATCGATTGCGCTTCGCTTTTGCCGCAATCCGGAGCAACTTCGCATGGCTGATGTTGTGATCCTGCCCGGCAGCAAGCAGACCGTAGATGATTTGCACTGGATGCGTAGGGAGGGCCTGGCCGATGCGGTCATTCGATACGCAGGCTCCGGCCTTGTCATTGGTATCTGCGGAGGGATGCAGATGCTGGGACAGAGAATTTTCGATCCCGATGGAATAGAAGCGATGGGCTGCGCGACAGGTCTGGGCCTGTTGCAGATTGAGACGACGATGCGGCCCTCGAAGGTCACGAGCGCAGGAGCGGGACGGCTCGTCACAGAATCGCTCTTTGGCCAGCCCGTCGGAGATGTAGCTCTGACCGGATACGAGATCCACATAGGAGAGACAACCTATCTTGGGGAAGCACAACCATTCGCATGGTTGGTTCGCGAGGCAGGGAAGGGAGCAGAGCCCGCCGCCGATGGTTGCATCACGCCGGACACGCGCATCTTCGGCACCTACCTTCATGGCCTGTTTGACGAAGACGGCTTTCGTTACGCCTTGATTGCCGCGGCTCGCGAGTTCCACCGCTTGACGCCTGCTGCTGCGTTGAACAACTGGAGGGCAAAGCGCGAAGAGTCTTTTGACCGGCTCGCGGCGACGGTCAGCGCGTCTCTCGATATGCCGCAAATCTTCGGCTGGGCTGGACTTTCCTACCGGAGCAAGGTGGAGGCGCGATGAACCGCTGCGTACTGCTTCCGGCAGTCTACCTGGTAGACCGGATCGCAGGCGATCCTGAGTGGTTCCCGCATCCTGTCCGCCTTATGGGACTGGCCATCACTCGTGGCGAGACGGTTCTGCGGAGGCTAGATCAAAGCGAGACAAGCAAATTGTTTGCCGGAGCCGCTCTCACTGTGGCGCTGGTGGCTGCGAGCTATTCTCTAACGCGGCTGATTATCGACCAAGCCTATCGCCGCTCGCGCATGCTGGGATGGCTGACCGAAATCGTTCTGGGCTGGACCTGCCTTGCCGCCCGCAGTCTTCAAGAAGAGGCGTCGGCAGTCCTGGCAGCGCTTGATAGTGGAGGTGTCGTGCTGGCGCGGCAACGGCTTGCCCGCATTGTTGGACGCGACACGCAGCAACTCAACGTTCCCGAAATCAGCCGTGCCGTGATCGAAACCGTGGCGGAAAGCGCATCTGACGGGATCGTCGCGCCGCTTTTCTACATGAGCCTTGGCGGCGTTCCGCTTGCCATGGCCTATAAGGCCGTAAACACGCTCGATTCCATGATTGGCCACGCCGATGCGCGCTACTTTTACTTCGGCAAGGCCGCCGCGCGGCTGGATGATGCAGCCAACTATCTGCCCGCCCGGCTGACCGCACTGGCTATCGTGTCGGCCTCAAGTGTGTGCGGAGAGGACGACGCGCGCAGTGCCTGGAATCTCTGGCTGCGCGATGGAGACAAGCACAAGAGCCCCAATGCCGGCCAGCCGGAGAGCGCCATGGCGGGCGCTTTGCAGGCCCGTTTAGGCGGGGGAAATTTCTATGACGGCAAGCTCATCGCGGCCGAGCCGATTGGCGAAGAGTTCCCAGCGCCAACGCCCGATCAAGCGCGCCAAGCGATTCGCCTCATATCTGCAGTGGCACTGCTTGGCCTCGGAGCCTGTATGCTTCTACGCGCATTCCTTCAAGGGAGAAAAGCCCGATGAGCGAATCCCTGCCGCTCCATGGCGGCCAACTCCGGCAGATCGCGGACCGCTTCGGCATTGCTGTCGCGGAGCTTCTCGACTTCAGCGCCAACATCAATCCCGAAGGCCCGCCTGCTGCCGTTGTCTCCCGCCTGCACGCGTCCGTCGACAATCCTGTAACTCTTACCAGCTATCCCGACATCGACGAGACAGAGCTTAAGCAATCCCTGGCCCGTTATAACAGCGTTAGTCCTGAAAATATTGCAGTGGCAAACGGCTTTGTTCCGCTGCTTGAAGCCGGACTTCGCGTGCTGCCGATCCGAAGCTGCCTTCTGCCGGTGCCGGCGTTCATCGAGTATCGCAGGACGCTGGCTCGCGCACAGATCGAGACCATCCCTCACGCGCTTGACTTCGAGTCAGGCTTTCGTTACGACGTGCAGGCAATGTTGACAGGCTTTCCCGACGCCATCCTCCTTGCCAACCCGCAAAACCCATCCGGCGTTCTCGCCAGTCGCGATGTTCTTCTCGATCTCACAGCCGAAGCCGCGGCGCGAAACATTTTCGTTCTCCTCGATGAAGCATTCATCGACTACTGCCCGGAGGCGTCTCTGGCACGCGAGACAGAGCGTTTCCCAAATCTGATCGTCTTCCGTTCCCTGACAAAGTTCTTCGGTATGCCCGGATTGCGCGTTGCCTGCGCTATCTCGAACCCGGAACTCAGCAAACGCTTGCAGGAGGCGATTGCACCTTGGCCCATTACCACGCTTGCTTCTCTTGCGGCCAGTGTAGCCGTTGAGGATGAGCCGTATGCCAGCCGCACAATCGCGCTCAATGCCGAGCGCCGGGGTCGCATGCAAGAGTTCATTGAAGCGCTTGGCATTTCGGTTTACCCATCGGCAGCAAACTTCCTTCTTCTTCGTCTGCCGAACACAGCCGATTGCGAGGACTTCTGGAAGCGAATGATTCTCGACCATCGGATTGTGCTGCGCAACTGTGCGAACTACGAGGGCCTGCTCGATTGGCATCTGCGCACAGCGGTCCGCAGCGACTCCGACAATAGGAGGCTCGTCGAAGCTCTTGCGCAGGTTCTCGCGTTTTCAAGCCACGGAACGGGACCGGATAACACTGCGACGGAGAGCAGCCATGGAATCGGCATGGTACAAATGAATTGACCTATGGTGCCCTTCATGGGCTTAAAAGGGAAGTCCGGTGCGATGCCGGCGCGGTCCCGCCACTGTAAGCAGAGAAGAGCCGCTCGCAGTACCACTCGGCGATAGTTCCGGGGAAGGAGAGCGGTTCGGCACTAAGTGCCATCTGTGAGCCAGGAGACCTGCCACAGGTTAGCTGCAACATTTCTGCGAAGGACAGAAACGATGCGTCCATACTCAGGCTTCCTCCAGAAACACGTTCGCTCAAAGCCGTCTCGTCTGCGCCACATCGCGCAGCACGGATGTACCCGATTCGCCGAGATAACTCTGCGCAGTCTTGGAATGCTCCTGCTGCTGGCGGCATTCGCAATCGGGCTTCCGGCACAAACAGTGCCGCAGCGTATCGTATCGACTGCGCCCAGCATCACGGAGGCCCTATTCGCCCTCGGTCTCGGAGACCGGGTGGTTGGCGTCTCCCGTTTCTGCAACTATCCTCCTCAAGCTGCGAAGCTGCCCAGGGTGGGAAGTTACATCCGGCCCGACATTGAAGCCATTGCGCGTCTCGCTCCCGACCTTGTCATTCTCGAACAGGGTTCAACCGATGTGACGAGCCGCCTGAAAGCTCTGCACATCGGCTTCGTTGAAGTCCCGCACGATACGCTCGGTGACATCTTCACGGGAATTCAACTCATCGCTAAATCCGCGGGTGTTCCGGAGCGATCCGCCGGCGTGATTGCACAAATCAGGAGTTCTCTCGATGGCACCGCGGCCAAAGCGAAGCGCCTTCCATCCCCGCGCGTGCTGGTAATCGTCGACCGCAGGCAGGGAACGCTGACCGATCTCACCGCCGTCGGGCCGAACAATTATGTAAACGAGATCCTTGCGATTGCCGGAGGCCGCAACGTGCTTGCGCAGCCCGGCATGCCGCAATATCCGAGCATCTCGCTTGAAACAGTCCTTCGCGAAAACCCGGATATCATCATCGACATCAGCGGCACCCAGGAGACAGAGTCCGCTCGCGAAGCTTCACGCACAGCAACCCTGGCCCTGTGGAACCAGTACCGCGACCTTACGGCTGTGCGCAGCGGCCATATCTACGCCAGCACGGCCAGTTCGCTCGTTGTTCCAGGCCCGCGCACACCGATTGCCACGCAGCGCCTCTTCGACTTTGTTCATGGAATCGGAGGCTCGGATTGAGTCGCCTGCTCGAAGTCGAGAGCGTGAGCTTTTCGTATGGGAGCCGCCCGGTTCTTGATTCCGTCAGCTTCTGCGCCGGAGAAGGCGAGTTCCTCGCGTTGCTTGGGATTAATGGAGCGGGAAAGAGCACTCTGCTAGACATTGTTTCCGGATTCCGCAAGCCCCAGGCAGGCTCGGTCTCAGTCGGCGGACGCACGCAGCGGCAGTGGCGCCTGCGGGAAATCGCGCAACAGGTAAGTCATCTGCCGCAGGCCATTCATGCCGATCTGCCCTTCACCGCGGAGCAACTCGTTGCCATGGGCAGATACCCGCATACGGACCGTTGGTTCGAGTCGGACGAAGACCACAAATGTATTCGCGCGGCCATGGAACGCACCTCCTGCTGGATGCACCGTCATCGCTCCTTTCGGTCGCTGAGCGGAGGCGAACGGCAGCGCGTGCTGCTGGCCGCGTGTCTCGCACAGGATGCTTCCACGCTGCTGCTCGATGAGCCGTCCACCTTTCTCGACATCGAACAGCAGCTCCACTGCTTCAGCGTGCTCCAGTCGGAAGCCCGCCAGGGAAAGCTCTGCGTTGCAGCCACGCACGATCTGAACCTTGCGCTGACCTACTGCACCCGCATCGTTGTGCTTGCCGATGGCGCGGTCGCCTACGACATTCACACAGCAGAAGCGCATGAAAACAGCGAATGGCTGGCCTTGTTCTCGAAGCGTCTCAACATGGGCACAACTCCAGCCGGAGCGCCCTGGGTGTGGTACCAATGAACGCTCCGCAGTCGTCTTTCCTCGCACGCCACAGCCTGATCTTCTCTCTCGCGGTCTTTCTGGCGGCGGCGCTGTTGTTGCCCTGGGTCGGTGCAGGACCCATCAGCCTTGCGCGAGTGCTGCGGCATCAGTCTCCAGATTACGAGATCCTGCTTCAACTACGCATATCGCGTACACTGCTGTCGCTGGTGGTCGGAGGCGCATTGTCACTCGCGGGAACGCTCTTTCAGGCGATGCTTCGCGACGCCCTGGCCACGCCCTACACATTAGGCATCTCCGCCGGCGCGTCGCTGGGCGCAGTCGTCGTCCTCGCTGCCGGATGGGAAACCTTTCTCGGAGTTCCAATGACCTGGATCGGCGCGCTGGCGGGTGCATTCGCCGCACTTATTCTTGTCATCGGCGGCGCGTTTCGCCAGCGGCAAATATCCGCCTTCAGCCTGCTGCTTACTGGTATCGCCATCAACAGCATCTGCGCCGCCTTCATCATCATCCTGAGCGGATTCGCCGGCATGTCGCGGTCGTTCTCAATCGCGCGCTGGCTGATCGGCAGCATCGATGCGACCAGTTATCTCTCGCTCGGCGTGCTGGCGGCGGTCGTGCTGCTTGCGTCCACTCTGGTTCTGATGCAGGCGCGAAGCTGGAACCTGCTTGCCGTAGGGGAGCGATGGGCAGCCTCGCGCGGCGTGCGCGTCGGTTCTCTGCTCGCACAGGGCTATGTCCTCGGCTCCATTCTCGTGGCCGGCGCAATTGCTCTCACTGGTCCAATCGGCTTCGTCGGACTGATCGTGCCGCACATGGTGCGTTCGCGCATCAGCCCGGACCATCGGCTGCTGATGCCCTGCGCCTTCTTCCTCGGCGGAGCGCTGCTCGCACTCTGTGACGCTCTCGGCCGCATCGTGATGCCGCCCGCGGAGATCCCCGCAGGAGCCGTGCTCGCGTTGATCGGCGGACCGTATCTGGTATGGGCGATCCGCCAGAGAACTCCCGCGGAGAAGATGTGAGCCACTATCGACAGCGCGCCATTTGCGCAGGAGACGCGGTGGAACCAGCCAGCGCGGTAGAACCAAATCGTACGGTGGAAGCAGACGAGCTAGCCGAGGTTATGGATGTGACTGGCTTCCGCCGGCAACCTCGACGGCGTGGCGGAGCAGCGGCAGGATTGCGGCAAGGCTTTCCGTAGCGCCGCGCTGGCTCCCGGGCAGGTTCACAATCAGCGTGCCGCCTCTGAGCCCGGCAACAGCCCGCGAGAGCCAAGCGTAAGGGTTCTTCTGCGCGCCGCTGGCTCGCATGGCCTCGGCCAGCCCCGGAGCTTCGCGATCCAGCACGCGGCGCGTTGCCTCCGGCGTGCGGTCGCGGGGACCAAAGCCCGTGCCGCCCACGGTGAGGACGAGCACCGCTCCAGACGCCGCAAATTGTTCAAGCAGCGCAGCGATGGCGTTCTCGTCGTCCGGCAGCAGCGCGGTGTCAGTTGCTGCGCCAGGCCATGTCTGTCTAAGTAAATCAACCACGGCCGGCCCGGCAGTATCCGTCATCTCACCCTTCGAGCAGCGGTCGGAGACGGTAATAACGGCGAGGCGCATGAAGAGGATTGTAAAGCGCGGCACGGGATCATGAGCCCGCGTGCCGTAGATTAGAAAGTGCGATGTTGGATTTACATTCGATCTGGATTACTGCGTTTGTTTCGCTCGTCGGGCTGGCCGGGGTGATGACCTGGCGGATTCGCGAGGGCCGAACCGCGGTCACGGTCCGCAAAATCGTGATTCCGCCGCTCGGTATGTCAACGGGCTTCTGCATGTTTTTCGTGCCTGTCTTTCGTGTGCCGTGGACCTGGGCCGCGCTTGCCTTTCTGGCCGGCGCGCTGCTGCTGGCCTGGCCGCTGGTGGCAACCTCGAAGTTGGTGCGCGAGGGCGAGGCGATTATGATGCGCCGCTCCGGCGCATTCTTTGCCGTGATCGTCGTGCTGGCGCTGATCCGCTTCCTGGCGCGCGGCTATCTGGACAAAGTGATGAGCATTGAGCAGACCGGCGGGATATTTTTCATCCTTGCCTTTGGCATGATCCTGCGCTGGCGGCTGCGGATGCTGTTCGAGTATCGCGCTCTGACGGCGCGCCAGCCGGCGACATAGCGGGCATTGTAGCGCTCAGGGTACGATTGCCGGCGGCGTATCATAGCGTTTGCAAGCGCGGCCTATCTGCGCCCGCCAAATCGCCACGAGACCGAGCCGCCCACCCACGAGACCATGCGAATCCCCACGGCCTGCTCGTTGGTCCCACAGTCAAAGTCGTTGTAAGCTCCGCTTGCCCCCGACCCTGGCGCGCAATACGGCGTCTGGCCCAGCGTCCAGTCTGGCGCCATCGTCTCCGTCGTCTGCCCCGTATAGCCGCGCGCAATCTCGGCGCTCGCGCCGAGTTCCAGCCGCCCATCCAGAAACGGGCGCACAGCAGCCAGCCGCGTCTCTCCCACGGGAATCGCCTCATACTGTGCGGAGTGCTGGTCGTTACCCACGTCGAGCAGCTTATGCCCCACGTACTCGTACTCGCCGCGGCCATGCAGCCCCCAGGGTAGCTTGTCCAGCGCCGCCAGCACGTCGAAGATCGTCCGTGGCGCCTCCGGCGTGGGCAGGCCCGTGTTGTCGTCGCGCGCATCGGCCTTGGAGAAGACCGCTTGCAGCATTCCAAAGCGAAACTGCCGGCGCATACTCGCGGTAAGATACTTCAGCGTCCCCGGTCCCTCGTCGTCGGCAAGGCCATTATCGGGATCGATCTTGGCCAGAGTCGCCGTCGTCGTTGTCCGCCCCAGCGTCAGGCGCACATCGGTTCCGCTCATCTCCTTTTCCAGCACCAGTTGCTCGGAGTGCGACCGCTCAAACGGAGAAGCGTGGACAGGTTGCCCGTCGGCTGCTGCTGCGCTGATTCTCGGGTCCTGCGTAAAGAACGCCTGCCCGATGCTGAAGGAAGCCGAAGGCAGGCATCGCGCCGGCCCGATGCCCGGCGTCCACGAGACCGTAGCCTTGGGATTCTCGAATCCCTGCTCCTGGTCCGATGACTGATCGGGCTTCAGCTTGTCCGTGTTGTTCATCCATATCTGCTCGTGTCGCAGTCCCGCGTAGAAATGCACATGCGTGCCCAGGTCGCCATGCAGCGCCACAACTGGCGCGGCTTCACGGATAGTAATGTCGTTCGAGAGCACCTTCGCAAACGGCCCGAAGACCTGCGCGTCGGCGGAGAGATAGTGGTCGAGATTGTCGCGGTGAATGTCATCCTCGTTGTAGTCAAGACCCGCCAGTGCCTCAATCCACTGCGCAAACCGGCGCGAAGCACGCGCCTCCGCGCCCTCGACGGTACGGAACTCGCTCTGCCGGATCAGCCCCTCGCCGAAGTTTGAAAACAGCGCAAGGTTGTAGGTGCGGAAGAAGCCGGAGAAGTCTGCCTCGTCGTTTTCGCCGATCTTCCAGCGGTCGCTTGCGGCCAGCAATCCAGTGTGCGTCTGGTCCTGCTGCCGCGGGTCCAGCGTGTCATTTATCTGCACCGCATAGCCGATCGGCACAAGATTGCCCTCATGCGAGTGGCCCCAGTAGCCGATGCTGAGCAGCGTCAGCTCATGCGCGCCGGGAGTAAAGACGCGCATTGCATTCCACTTGAACTGCTTGCGATGTTCGAGCGTTCGCATCAGGCCATTGCCGTAGTTCGCTTCGATTGCCAGCCATTCCTTTTTCGTCGGGTCGGAGGGTGCAAATCCTGCGGCAAGATCGATGTCGCGGTAGTCGCTGGTGAGTGTAACGAAACGCCCGGCCTGAGTTGGACCTGGGGGCCGCAGGCTGTAAGTGGCCGCCATATTCAGCGCATGGTTGCCTTCGAGCGCATTGAATGCGCCGCCGTCCGTTCCCACACTGCCCAGCACGGCGGAGATGTAGATATTCGGGTCCGCATAGCCGTTGCCATGCGCGTTAGCGGAGAGATTGTTCGATACAAGATAGCCGCCCACCGCAATGTACTGCGCGATCGGCTCGCCATGGTCTCCAGCCACGCCGGGAACGAAGTACTGCGGAGCCTTGATGCCGCCCGCGGCAGTCTCAATCGGCATTCCGGGAATGGAAATCGGCGCGCCGGGCCGCCCGGGATTCGCGTCCAGCAACTCCTCGCGAACCATGATCTTCTGCGAAGGGTCGGGTGAGGCGAGCGCAATCTCACCCACATCCGCCGAGACCACTATATTTTCCGCGGCTGCCGCCACCTGATTGAAGCGCAACGTCACAGGCTCACTCATCGCGGTCAGATTCATCGTCTGCGAGACGGACGCAAACCCCGCTGCTTCCACGTGCACCACATACGCGCCCCAAGCAGGCAGTGCAATCGAAAAACTGCCATCGCTGCCGCTTGCGCCCGCCGTCTTAGCACTCGATGCGCTTTGCAACTCGATGCGAGCGCCGGCAACGGGCCTGCCGGATGGATCAAATACCGCGCCCGCGAAGTGTAGGCCGGTTGTCTGCGCCGCTGCAGTGATGGCGGCAACTACTCCAAGTGTGACAAATAAAAAAATCGTGCTACGCAAGACTGCGAACTTCCTCACGGATTAGCTCCCTTGAATCGTCAGTGCTTATGGCTGTGCGAGAGATTGCCGCTGTGACTATGCGCGAGAGTCTTTGCCGGAACCGTCATCACCAGGCGGCCATGCTGCACGCCCTTCATGCCGATAAGCCGGTCGGCGAACTGCTCCACCCGTGCCGATTTCCCGTGGACGATAAGCACTTCGAGGCACGAGTCATGGTCGAGATGCGCGTGGCTGGTGGAAACCACCATCTCGTGCTGCTCGTGCTGCAAATCCATCAGCTTGCTGGGAAGGTCCGGCACATTGTGGTCGTAAATCAGCGTCACGGTTCCGACCACAGTAGCGTCCGGCAGTGCGGTCTGCTCGCCGACGAGCCGGTCGCGGATCAGGTCGCGGAATGCCTCAGAGCGATTGGTATAGCCACGCCGCGCAATCGAGCGATCAAAGCGCTTCAACAGGTCGGAATCGAGCGCAATCCCAATCCGGCTCAAAATCCCCATACGCACCCCTGTACCGAAAGCCGGCTTTTGCGAACGGAATCCTCGTAGCACGACTTCCAGGAAGATGCTACTACCGGAGGCCAAGTGCGGTCGATAGCTACTTTTTCCTACGATGCTTTTGGCGAAGCTCTAGTTCAAAAAATATTGTCCGGTAGAGCGTGTTGCATTGCACAGGCTTGAAGCCGGCGTCGCGGATAATTCTCCGCAGCTCCTTCCGCTACGCTACGGCATAATCATTTACTTTCTTTTTTCGAGGTTGTGGCCTATCTATCCGTTGTTTTTCAACGACGGAAAGTTGAAGTCCAACGGCTTTCAGAACGGCGGCTAACGTTTTCAGTGTTGGATTGCCCTTTGGCGAGAGCGAGCGATAAAGCGACTCGCGGCTTATGCCAGCCTGTGCGGCAACAGCGCCAAGTCCGCCATAAGCTTCCGCCACTGCTCGCAAGGCAAGCAAACCTCCAGCGCGTTCCTCGGGGTTATCGAGAGATTCCATGGCCACTCGCAGAAGCGCGACGGCATACTCGCGGTCCTCGCGCAGTTCCTCGATCGTCCGTTCATGATGCGACACCGCGCCAACAAGTTTTTTCATGGTTGCCTCCGCTTCCAATCTGCCCAAAACGCCTTGGCTCTGGCGATGTCCCTCTGTTGGCTGTCCTTGTCACCACCGCAGAGAAGAATCACCAAACGTTGTCCGTGCTGCCTAAAGTACACTCGGTATCCAGCGCCCACATGGACGCGCAATTCGTTCGCCCCTTCGCCCACTGCCTTGCAGTCGCCTAGGTTGCCGGATTCAATCTGAAGCAGCCTGGCCTCAATTCGCGCCTTCGCCATTCGGTCGCGAAGGCTACGGAACCATTCTGTATAAGGTTCACGCCCATCCTCTTGCTGGTAACGGACGAGTTCGATCACGGGACCGAGTGTAGCATAGAAGCTACAATCAAGAGAATAGAAAGGGCTGGCAATTACGCCAGCCTTTCGCAATGCGTATTACGTCTAGTTCAAAAACATCGTGCGATACAGCGTATCCCGCTGCACAGGCTTGAACCCGGCATCGCGGATGATTCTCCGCAGCTCTTCTTCGGTCGTGCAGTTCGAAGTGCCCGCAGCCTTAACGACGTTTTCTTCGAGCATCACCGAGCCGACGTCATTGCCACCGAAGTGCAGCCCAAGCTCCAGAACCTTCAATCCCTGCGTCACCCAGCTTGCCTGCACGTTTTCGATGTTGTCGAGATAGAGCCGCGAGATGGCGAGAACCTTCAGATACTCAACCGAAGTTGCCTCATCCCAGCCGCGGCCGCCCAGCGCCGTGTGCCCTGGCTGGAAACTCCATGGGATGAAGGCTGTGAAGCCGCCGGTCTCTTCCTGCAGTTGCCGCACCACTTCAAAGTGATTGATGCGCTGCTCGAATGTCTCGCCCACGCCGAACATCATCGTGGCCGTGGTCCGCATTCCAAGTTGGTGCGCGGTGCGGTGCACACTCACCCAATCCTCGGTGCGGCACTTGAGCCGCGCAATGCGCTTGCGAACGTCATCGTCAAGAATCTCCGCACCGCCGCCGGGGATGGAATCGAGCCCCGCATCGCGCAGCCGGGCAATCGTGTCGCGCAGGCTCAACTCGCTGTACTCGGCAATCGCCAACACTTCCGAAGCCGACAGGCAGTGCAGCCATATCTGCGGAAAGCGCTGCTTGATGCCGGTAAAGAGCCGCTCGAACCAGTCGATCTTGAGATCGGGATGAATGCCGCCCTGCATCAGCACGCCCGTGCCGCCCATCTCGACCGTTTCCGCAATCTTTTCGTAGATTTTCTCGAAGTCGAGAATATAGCCTTCGCTCGCCTTGGGTCCTTTGAGCGGGCGATAGAAGGCGCAGAAGGTGCAGTACTCCGTGCAGAAGTTGGTGTAGTTGATATTGCGGTCAATAATGTAAGTGACCACTTCCTCGGGATGCAGGCGGCGGCGAACAGCATCCGCCTCCATGCCCAGGCCGATCAGGTCGGGCGAGTGGAAATAGTCGAGAGCCTGTTCGCGGGTCAGTGCACGGGTCTGCTGCATAAGCCGATTCTAGCAAGAATCTGCGTCAACGATCACCGCGACTCTGCCGGGCGGGCCTTTGCGCGGAAGAGGAACATGCCGCGCCCGAGGACCGGCGTCCTGCGCGTCCGCGAAAGGTTGGAAGCAGTGGAAACGCCGCTGAAAAGAACGAAGAAATCCAGAAATGCCCGGATGAAACCCTTTTTCTCTGCCATTGCCCGACCTCCCGAGCCACGCTCCAGAGTAAACGCGCGTCACTTTTTTGGATTCAGCTAAAAGGTGGAGGATTCGCTTCTGTTATTCGGATTTTGAGACGGACTTCTTTTTCGTTGCTCCGTGCACAACCGTGACGAAGATCTCAACCAGTGCACCAATGAAATCGACAAGAAGCTCAGTCATGCGGTGGCTCTCTCCATCGACAGCTTTACTTTGCTGCGGGTTTGATCGGCGTCTTTTTTTCCGGTGTGGAGACGCCCATGCTCATCATCAGAAACTTCAGTCCATTGCGCAGCTTCTCAAACATCGGCGGTCCCCTCTATCTACCATCCTAGCGTAGAGATGGGCAGAGCCAGGTTAATTCGCCTGGTTTGCCACCGTGAGCTTCATTCCCGCCGGAGCTTTCAGCGTTCCGGCCTGGGCCACGGATTCAGCGTCGGCTCCGGTTCCAGAGCCGGCTGTCTCCGGCGCTTCGCCTTTCAGGATTGCCACGGCAGCGGGCGGCAGCGGCTTGCTGGCATTCTGCAGCAGCAGGCTCACCTGCCAGATCTGCGCCGGCGTGAGAATCCCTTTGAAGGACGGCATTCCCGTCAGCCGGATGCCGTTCTCTATCTTCCAGTGGGTCGCTCCCAACTCATCGCCGCTCACGCCAATGGTGTCTCCCGGAGAACGCTTCTCCCACAGCGGCGGCGCTGCCGGAGCCATGTGCGTGCCAAAACGCGAGGGCTGGCCGTGAAAGCCGTGGCAGACGGCGCATTCCTGCGCATAGATGTGCGCGCCGGCCACAAAGGTGTCTTCGCCGGCCTTGACCGGCGGGTCGGTGATTTGCTCGTACTCGATGCGCGACTTGAGCGGAATGCCGGTAACGAATTTCTCCATCGGCAGCGGCGCGTCGTCGGCTGCCACCGGCGGGCGGCCATACTTGAGATAGCTCAGGCCCGCGAGCGGAACCAGCACAATCCCGATTACGATTCCCAGCAACGTGCGTCCCATCGGCCTTGCCTCCATTTCCCTCTGTGCCTTCATCCGTGCAAGCAACGGCCCGGCATCTCCGCGGGACGCGACTCAGAAGAAATATCGGCAGTTCTGGCGCGTTCTGCACTCCATTCCTGGTGCGGCGCGTCAAAAGGGGAGCCGATGAGGCTCCGGAACCCCACCGCAAGGTGATTTAATACCTATGGGGAAGTGTTTTGCCAACGGCGGAAGCCGCCCGCACCGACGACGCGTGTCTTCCGCAACTTGCGTAATTTTCAAGAGGAAAGTCCGAAACCAATGTTTTCTTTTCGCCGTTCCATTCTGTTTTGCGCGCTGACCGTTTTTGCCGCGCATCTTGCTCTCGCTCAGAGCACCGATTCCAGTTCCAGCAGCAGCTCCAGTTCAAGCCAGGCCCAGCAGGCTCAAGACCAGGCGCAGCAGCCCGCGCCGAATCCCAACCAGGGAGCCCAGACCGTGCAGGCCCGCATCCGCGCCCGTCGCGAGGCGCGCCGCGCACAGGCCATCCACGACGTTTACTCGCGCCTCTACGAGCTTCACTCCAGCATGGGTTACCTGCGCTGGAGCCCCGGTCCGGGTGTCAATGGCCATGGGCAACAGCGTGTCACACTCTACGCGTGGGACACGGGCCTGACCCGCTACTACGGCGAGAAGCTAGGCATCACACTCAATGGCCGCGGCTACTATGGCACGCCGTATGTAGGCATCGGCGGCCCGCTCAACTCCGGTGTCACCAATCCCGCTATCAGCGTCTACTCGTTCATGGCCGGACCTACCTACCGCTTCATCCGAGAGCCTAGATACTCCGTCTCCGGCCGCGTCATGGCCGGTATCGCGCATGGAAACTTCTCTGGTGATACAAATCGCGTACCGTCGCAGCAGTTCGGCCTCTATCCGGACAGCAACACTTTCATCATCTCCGCCAGTGCGCCGCTCGATTATCACCTCACGCCGGAGATGAGCCTGCGACTTGCTCCCGAGTACGTCGCCACCGGCTTCGGCTCCTCCGTGCAGAACAGCTTCGGCTTTACGGGCGGGTTTGTCTTCCGGTTCGGAAAGCAGTAAAAAGCAGAGATCAGCAGTCAGTGATCGGTAAAAAAGAACGGGCATCCTGATTCAGGATGCCCGTTCCTATATGCGAATCGCTCGATTTCGCACGACGAAAACTGATCTCTGGCCACTGTAATCACTGCAAGATCGGAATCCCCGCAATCCTCCGCTGCCACTCGGCCGGGCCGGTCTGGTGTACGCTTGTGCCCTTGGCGTCCACGGCCACGGTCACGGGCATGTCCTGTACCTCGAACTCGTAGATGCCTTCCATGCCGAGGTCGTCGAAGGCTAGCCGCTTCGATGCCTTGATCGCCTTCGAGACAAGGTAAGCCGCGCCGCCCACGGCCATCAGGTAGACCGCGCCAAACTCCCGTATTGCCTCAATCGCCGTCGGTCCGCGCTCGGCCTTGCCGATCATGCCGAGCAGGCCAGTCTCAGCCAGCATCTGGCGCGTGAATTTGTCCATGCGCGTCGCCGTCGTCGGTCCCGCGGGCCCAATGATTTCATCGCGCACCGCATCAACCGGTCCAACGTAGTAGATAAAGCGTCCAGTGAAGTCTACAGGCAGCTTTTCTCCGCGAGACAGCATATCTGTCATGCGTTTATGCGCCGCATCTCGGCCAGTGAGCAGCTTGCCGTTGAGCAGCAGCACTTCGCCCGGCTTCCATGTGTCCGCTTCCTCGCGTGTCACGGTATCGAGGTTCACGCGCCTCGCTCCGCTCACGTCATAGGTCAGCTTCGGCCAGTCGCTGAGGCTCGGCGGATCGAGATAAACCGGGCCGGAGCCGTCGAGGACGACATGCGCATGTCGAGTGGCCGCGCAGTTGGGAATCATTGCCACGGGCAGGTTGGCAGCGTGCGCCGGCGTGTCGAGCACCTTCACGTCGAGAACCGTCGTAAGCCCGCCCAGGCCCTGCGCGCCGATGCCGAGCCGGTTTACCTTGTCGTAGAGTTCCACGCGCAGCTTTTCGGCGGTCGTTTGCGGGCCGCGGGCAATCAAATCCTGAATGTCGATCGGATCCATGAGCGATTGCTTGGCCAGCAGCATCGCTTTTTCCGCTGTGCCGCCAATGCCAATGCCGAGCATTCCCGGCGGGCACCATCCAGCCCCCATCGTCGGGACAGTTTTCAAAACCCACTCGACGATGGAATCCGACGGGTTCAGCATGGCGAACTTCGACTTAGCCTCCGACCCTCCACCCTTGGCCGCCACGGTAATCTCGACCGTGCTGCCGCGCACCAGCTCGACATTCACCACAGCCGGTGTATTGTCCTTGGTATTCTTGCGCGCCCCAGCCGGGTCGGCCTGCAGGGAAGCGCGCAGCGTGTTGTCCGGGTCGAGATAGGCCTTCCGAACGCCGGCATCGACCATGTCTTGCAGGTCCAAAAGCTCCTCGCCCGGCGTGGCCTCGAACTTCACATCCATGCCAACCTTCAGGAAGACGTTCACGATCCCCGTGTCCTGGCAGATGGGCCGATGGCCCTCGGCGCACATGCGGCTGTTGATGAGAATCTGCGCCATAGCGTCGCGCGCCGCCGGCGATTGCTCGCGCTCATAGGCTTTGGCGAGACTGGTAATGTAGTCAACCGGGTGGTAGTAGCTGATGTACTGCAGAGCGCCCGCAACCGTGGCGATGAAATCGTCCTGCCTGATAACCGTCATGCGTAGAAGCTCCTATTGATTGGACGCTATCAGGGTAACGGATGAACCATGCTGTTTTCCAAATACGCCGGGTGATGTCGCTCACACCGCGGGCCGCAGGTCGGTATGCACAAAGTCATCGCCCTTGAAGAGAATCGGCTCGCGCTTCACTCGCGCCAACGCGTAGCTGAAGCAATCGCCGAAGTTCAGCTTGGCGCGGTGGCCGCTGCCTTTGCCAAAGTCTTTGTGCGCCTGCCGCGCAATCCGTGCCTGCTCGTCTGTGACAGGTTCGATCAAAATATGCGATTCCGCAATGAACTGATCGAGTCCGGCGCGGGTAATCGCATTCGGTTCCTTGTCCATCACAATCGAAGTCTCTAGATAGGACGCCGCGGAAAGCCTGACATACTTGGCCGCTTCGATGGCATCGAAATACTTCCGCCAATCGGGCTCTTTTTTCAGGATGGCAACCATCGCAGACGAGTCGACGATCATTTCGGAAGACCGTCCTCGTCATATAGCTCGTCGAAGAGTTCCTTGGAAGGCCTGTGGTCCTGAACATGCGCAGCCGTACGCTCCACGATCTCCAGCATTCGCTCACGTCGGCTTGCGCGTTGCGACTCTTCGGTTTGCCGCTCCAGTCGCTCCTTGAGGGCCACGGTCACTGCAAGAGTCAGGCTCTCGCCTGTGCGCTGTGCCAATGCTCTGGCAAGACTCTCAGCTTCTTTGTTTTTAAGATTCAGGCTCATTCCTTTGACTCCCTTCCTAATCTGTTACTTCGGCAATCCGGTCTCATCGTCATACAACTCGTCCATAAGCTCCTTCGAGGTCTTTCCGTCGCGGAACAGGGGAGCAGCATATTCGGAAAATTCCATCAGCAACTGATATCGATTCTTCTTAGGCTTCTCTTCTGTCGCCTCAATATCAATAGCAGTCTCACTTTTCTCGCTTTCCACCGTTCCACCTTCTATTTACATAATTCTACCATCGTTTCATCCTTACCGTATCCTCAGCTAATCCCCTAATCTAGAGTCATGCCGCATTTTCCGCCTGATTCCGTTCCTGACGCCACACCGCTGACCACTCCTGACAAGCCTGCCCCGGAAACCCTCTTCGATCTGCTTGTAATCGGTGCGGGGCCCACGGGCCTGGCCTGCGCCATTGAGGCGCAGCGTGCCGGGCTGCGGGCCGTGATCGTCGATAAGGGCTGCGTCTGCAACTCGCTCTTCCACTATCCCTCGCACATGACGTTTTTCACCACCTCGGAACTGCTCGAAATCGGTGACATCCCGTTTCCCAGCCCCAACGCCAAGCCCGCGCGCAACGAGGCGCTGGAGTACTACCGGCACGTAGCCGCGCACTACAAGCTCGACATCCGCCAGTACCAGCGAGTGGGGCGCGTGGCCGGCGCGGACGGCAATTTCTCCGTGCATCTCGCCGACCGGTTCGGCCGCGCAAGCACGCTTCGCGCACGAAAGCTGGCCATTGCAACGGGCTACTATGACCTACCGAACTATCTCGACATTCCCGGCGAAGATTTGCCCAAGGTCCATCATTACTACAACGACCCGCACCCTTACTTCGGCACAGATGTTCTCATCATCGGTGGCAAGAACTCGGCGGCCATTGCGGCGCTTGAGCTCTGGCGCCACGGCGCACGCGTCACACTCGTTCACCGCGAGGCGGAGATTCACCGCCACGTCAAATACTGGATCAAGCCGGACATCGAAAACCGCATCAAGAACGGCGAAGTCCGCGCCTATTTCAACTCCAGCGTGACGGAAATCGCTCCCGACACGGCAACGCTCGAAACGCCCGCCGGGCGCGTCGTTCTGCCGAATGACTTTGTCTTCGCCATGATCGGCTACCGCCCGGATTTCGACTTTCTCGAAAGCATGGGAGTGCGTATGGAAGGCCCGGACCGGCTGCCGGTTTGCGATCCGGAGACGCTCGAAAGCAACGTGCCCGGCATCTATCTCGCCGGCGTGATTGTGGCCGGGGCGCGCACCAATGAAATCTTCATTGAGAACGGCCGCTTTCACGGCCGCCAGATCGCCCAGGCACTCATTGCGAAGCAGAAGTAAACCGAGCACGCAACGCAGCATTTCCGCTACACTTGGGTGACGCGCTGGGAACTCTTTTTTCTCCGTAAAGGTTGGGTTCATGTTCCGGTGGCCTCGCACCATCCGATGGCAGATGCTTCTGAGTCTCGTCCTGATTGAGACGATCTCCATCGCCCTTTTTGCGCTTCTGCTTGTACACCACGAGCAGCGCGAAGCCGAGGACCGCGCCGTATCACGGCTCGAACACCAGGCCTCGTCGCTTGCCGTGCAGGCGCGCCAGACCATCGTGGACGAGCGCCCCGACCAGATGGCGCTTGCGGTCAAGATGGAAGCCGCCTCTCCCAGCGTCTCCCAGGCGCGCATCACGGATCCGCAGGGCAAGGTGCTCGTTGCCGGCTCAGACAACCCGCAGGGCGGGACTCTTGGCGCAGAAGAACTGGCCCAGATCGGGCACATCGCCGGCGACGCGCCGCTCGTATTCCACTTCGCCGGCGACCGCATGGAGAGCGTGCGGCCCATCTATATTGATTCCTCGCTGCGTGGCTACGCCTGGGTGGAGGACGACCGCAAACTGGTCAAGGACCAGATCGCCGACCTGCTGCGCGCCTGCCTGTTCTTCGGCGGCGCGTGGATTGTAGTTTCCACGGCGCTGGCCTGGCTCGTGGCGCGGCGCATCTCGCGGCCGCTCACGCTGCTCCACGCCGGCACCCGCTCGTTGATGTCGATGCAGCAGGGCGGCGGAGATTTCCCACTGCCGGTCACGGCAAAGAACGAGTTCGGCGACCTGATTCTCGCTTTTAACCGCATGGTCGCCTCCATCGCGGAGCAGCGTGCCGGACTCAATGACACTCTTTCTCTGCTCGACTCCATGCTGGCCAACGCTCCCATCGGCCTGGCCTTTGTGGACCGCAATCTTCGCATCGTCCGCGTCAACCAGGTCTTTGCGGCGCTTACCGGCCTGCCGCTGAGCCGTCATCTTGGCCGCACCGTCGCGGCCATCATGCCGGCCCACTCCGCCGAGCGCCTCGAAGAGTTCTTCCGTCGCGTCTTTGCCGAGGAGATTCCGGTAGCCGCCGAGGTCGAGATCGCCGGCGATGTAACGATTCCCAGCCGTGCATGGACCTGGCTGGTGAGCGTTTACCCCGTGCTGACCGCTCCGGGGCAGGTCCGCTGGGCGGGCATGATTGTCCGCGACGTAAGCGAGCGCGTCCGCGCCGAAGAGACCCTGCGCAAGACGGAAAAGCTGGCCGCAACGGGCCGGCTTGCCGCTTCCATTGCCCACGAGATCAACAACCCCCTGGAAGCGCTCACCAACATCCTTTTCCTGCTGCGCAATTTCACCACCCTAGACGATGCGGCAAGAAACTATGTAGACATGGCCGAGCACGAGGTGAAGCGCGTCTCGGAGATCGCCCAGCAGACGCTCCGCTTCTACCGCCAGTCCACGCTGCCGGCCCGCGCCACGCTCGCCGAGCTGATCGATTCGGTCCTCGACCTCTACAAGAGCCGCCTCAACAACCAGAGCATCACGGTTGAGCGCGACTTTGACCCGCAGGAAACGCTCTTCTGCTACTCGGGCGAGATCCGCCAGGTCTTTGCCAACCTGCTCGGCAACGCGATTGACGCCGTTCCTCCCGGCGGTCGCATCATCGTTCGCGCTCACCCCTCGCAGGGCTGGTGCTCGTCCGCTCCGCGCGGCGTGCGCTTTACCGTCGCCGATACCGGAGTCGGCATGTCTCGTGAGGTCCGCGAGCGTATCTTCGAGGCCTTTTTTACCACCAAGGAATCCACCGGAACCGGCCTCGGCCTGTGGGTGAGCCACGAGATCATCCAGAAGCATCACGGACATATCGGCGTCCACAGCCGTGCGGCCGACGGAAACGGTCCATCCGGCACCGTCTTCCAGATATTTCTTCCCGACGACGAATCGCTAGCCCCACAGACGCAAGCTGCGGCCGCGGAAAAGCAGGGAGTAGGCAGCAGGGAGTAGGGAACAAGGGAACAAGGGAACAAGCTGCGATGCGTGGCAATAAAGATCGGGTGCCCAGGTCCCTGGTTTTGGGACCTGGGGCACCACGAACCTTCGCCACCCCCGCCTTTTCCGGCTAGTGTCCTGTCTCCAAAGTACGCACCATGAATGCGGTGTCATCCTGAGCGTAGCCGTATTTCGGGCGGGGCGAAGGATACGCGGTTGGTTTTTCCACCACGCTTCCGTGCCCCGTCCTTGCGTCCTTTCCGGCGCAAGGGTGGGACAATACAGAAGTTACGTGCAAAGTGGGATATTGAAAGCCTTTTATAGTCTTTGCCGTTTATCTAAAAAACCCTCGGTCCCTGTTCCCCGAGTCCCTTTTTCCGCCACAACAACTTTTCCCGCCTTTCCGTGTCTACTCCAAGTGATGAATTGCGCTAAATTCCCATCTAACTACCCGGGCAGGCGCATCCAACTCTCGTGGGAGGAGAGATTCTCAAATGAAACTCCAATCGCTTCGTAACTTGCAGCCCGCGGCGCTGACCCTGGCCTCGGCGCTGGTTCTTTCTTGCACGGCTTTCACCCCAGCTCCCCTCGCCGCGCAGCAGCAGCCAGCGCAGCCCTCGCAACCCAGCGGTCAGCGCAGCGACGGCCAGATCGAAATGGATGTCGTGCAGGCCCTCGATGAGTCGCAGGCCCTCAAAGACGACCTCATCACCGCCGCCACCATCCAGGGCAAGGTCACGCTCTCCGGCACCGTCTCGGCTGACGCGAACAAGCAGCTTGCCCAATCGATTGTCGCCAAGGTTCCCGGCGTGGGCGGCGTGGTGAACAACCTCAAGGTCGGCAATCCCGCCGACGCGGCCAACGCCGACAATCTGCCCGCGCCGGAGGACGACGACCAGGCCGCTGCACAGCAATCTGGGCAGCAGCCCGGCTATCCGCAGCAGGGAAGCGCACAGCCCGGCTACCCATCCGATCCGAACTATCCTCAGCCCGGAGACCAGCCAAACCCACAGCAGGCCCCGCCTCCGAACGGCTACCCGCAGCAGCCCAACGGCTACCCCCAACAGCAGCAGCCCGGCTATCCACAACAGCCCAACGGCTATCCGCAGCAGGGAAGCAGCCAGCCCGGCTATCCACCGCCTCCGCCGACGAGCGGACGCCCGGCGTATCCCGGTCCGGGTAATGGTCCTGGCTACGGCCCCGGTTATCCGCCTCTGCCGCCCCAGGGCGGTTACGGCCAGCAGGGTTACGGACAAGGCCCCTACGGTGGCCAGCAGCAGCCTTATCAGCCCGCGCCGAGCTTCGCGATTCCCACTGGCCCGGTCACGCTCAATCCCGGAACGGTCCTCCAGCTTCGCACCACGAACAACGTGGACTCCAAGCGCGCCACGCCCGGCACGCCAATTGACTTCACGGTCATTCGCGACGTATCCGTCAACGGCTTCCTCGCCATTCCGCTCGGCGCCACCATTCACGGCGTCGTGACCGACGTGCAGCACTCCGGCCAGCTTGCCGGCTCGGCTGAGCTGGGCCTCCGGCTGGTCTCGCTCGACCTGGGTGGCAAGAACTATCCCCTCAACTCCGACGTATTCCGCGTAAAGAGCCCGAACAAGGCCGGTCGCACCGTAGGTAATGCCATTGGCGGCGCGCTTCTCGGCGCCCTCATCGGCGGCGCGGCGGGCGGCGGCAGTGGAGCGGCCATCGGGGCCGGCGCCGGCGCCACGGTCGGCACAGCGGCTTCGGCAGCCACTCCCAACCCCCGCGCCTGGATTCCCGCCGAGGCGCTGGTGAGGTTCCAGCTCACCGCGCCCATCACGGTCGACCCCGTCAGCAAGGACGAGGCTGCACGGCTGGCGCAGGGCATGTATCAGGGCGGACCGCAGCTCTACCGCCGCCCCGGCCCCGGCTACTACGCCTACCCGGCCCCCTACGGCTATCCGCCGGTGTACTACCGCCCCTACTATATGGTCGGTGGCGGGTACTACTGGAGATAAGCGGAAGAGCTAAAGACAAAGGACGAAACAGAGCGGGCATCCCATTTGGGATGCCCGCTCTGTTTGCCAGGGGCAGGTCCGGGAAAGCAAGTGAAAAAGGTTCCTACGCGGATTTTCTCGCCCTCGCCCTTCGTCCCGCGTCCCTCACCCTATATAATTTTCGTAATCGCTAGAAGAGAGTCCAACCCCACCCATGATTCGTTTCCTGCAACAGTCTGACAGCCGCATTATCAAGGCTATCTTCGTTGTCATCATCGGCGTTCTCGCCGTCGCGATGGTCGTTTACCTCATTCCCGGCCTCACCAACGGCGGGGTGGCGGGCAATGACACCTACGCCGAGATCTACCCGCACTGGTACAACAAGCTCTTCCGCTCCGGCGAGCCCGTGAGCCTGCAGCGCGTTCAGCAGGTGGCCCGCCAGCAGCTTCAGCAGCGCTACCCGCAGTATGCCGACAACCCGATGATGCTGAACTTCATGACCCAGCAGGTGGGTCAGGGCCTTGTGCAGCAGCAGATTCTGCTTGCCGAGGCCGGAAAGCTCGGCATCACGGCGAACGACGCCGACGTGGCTCGCGCTCTGCAAACCGGCCCCAATGCCGAGGCGCTCTTCCCCGGCGGCAAATTCATCGGCCAGCAACAGTACGAGTCGCTTGTCACCAGCCGCCTCGGCATGTCGGTGGCCGACTTTGAGGAGAACGTCAAACACCAGATCGTCGTCGATCGTCTCCGCGCCCTGATTACCGCCGGCGCCTCGGTCTCCGATGCCGAGGTCCGCGACGCCTACCGCAAGGCCAATATCAAGATCAAGTTCGACTACGCGGTTCTCGCAACCGACGATCTTCGCAAGACGATCAACCCTTCCGACGCGGACCTCGAAGCCTTCTTCAAGAAGAACTCGGCGCGCTATGCGAAGGGCGTTCCCGAGCAGCGGACGATCTCGTATTTCTCCTTTACGCCGAGCCAGATTCCCGGCGGTCTGCCGCAGCCCAGCCAGCAGGAGATTCAGGCGTATTACAACCAGCACCAGCAGGAGTACCAGCTTCCCGAGCAGGCGCGCGCGCGGCACATCTTGATTCAGGTTTTAGCCAGCGCCGACGCCAAGACCGACGCCGCGGCCAAGGCCAAGGCCGACGACGTGCTGAAGCAGCTCAAGGCCGGCGGCAAGTGGGACGAACTGGCCAAGAAGTACTCCGACGACCCCGGCAGCAAGGAGTCGGGCGGCGAACTCGGCTTTGCGCAGCGCGGCCGTATGGTGCCGGAGTTCGACAAGGCCATCTTCTCGCAGCCTATCAACGAAATCGACATCGTGAAGTCGCAGTACGGCTACCACATCGTTCAGGTGGAAGAGCGTAGCGCGGCGCACACGCAGTCGCTGGCTGATGTGCTGCCTACGATTCAGGCCACGCTGAGCCGCGAAAAGGTCTCGAAGGCAGAGGACGGCTACGCGAAGCAGCTTGCAGCCGAGGCCGCGAAAAATGGCCTGGCCGCGACGGCCAAGGCGCACGGACTCGACTTTGTCACGACGCAGCCGACCCCGCAGCAGGGAACGATTGCCGCGCTGCCTGACAGCACGCAGCTTCTGACCAAAGCCTTCACAGCCAAGCAGGGCGGCGCGCCGGACTTTGCGCCGACCGGCGAGGGCTTCGCGATCTTCCAGGTCACCGGCATCCAGGCCGCGCATGTGCCCAACTTTGCCGACTGGAAGTCGCATATCCTCGACGACTACCGCGAAGAGAACCTGCCCTCGATTCTGGCGCAGAAGACTGCGGAGTTGGCCGGCAGGGCCAAGGGCGGCGATCTGGCCGGTGCGGCCAAGGCCGTTGGTGCAACGGTCAAGTCCAGCGATCTGGTGGGCGCAACGGGTCAGGTTCCCGACTTCGGGCAGCTTGGCCAGGTGGCTCCGCAACTCTTCGACCTCGCAGTAGGAGCGGTGAGCGGGCCGATCAATGCGGGCCGTACGGGCGTAGTTGCCAAGATTCTCGACAAGCAGGAGCCGACAGCGGACGAGATTCAGAAGAGCTTCGACCAGACCAAGGAAGAGATGCTCCACCAGCGGCAGGACGAGGCCTTCCAACTCTTCGTCGCCAAGATCTCCGACGACTACAAGAAGCAGAACCGAATCCGCATCAACGCCAAGGCCACCGCGCCGGAGCCGGGCCAGTAAACAGCAGCACAACGCAACAAGAAAAGGCCGGGCAAATCGCCCGGCCTTTTCTTGTTCCTCGCCATTATGGTCGGGTGCCCAGGTCCCTGGTGTTCGGACCTGGGAGACTGCGACACCCAGCCCGTCCGAATGTTCGACACTCGCTTCAATGGAGCGTTCTTCGTCATATTTTCTGCGCGTTTTCGATAGAGTATTTGTTAACTTGTTTTGAATGATGTTTTTGCGGTCGGCTAGCTGTCCCGCTTCAGCTTTTCCAGCGTTCGCCGGTCCTCGTCGCTCAGCGCGGCTTTCTCCAGCAGGTCAGGCCGGTTGGCAAGCGTTTTTCTGAGCTGCTGCTCGCGCCGCCACTTGCGGATTGCTAGGTGGTCGCCGTTGAGCAGGACTTCGGGAACGGGCGCCCCGCCGAATTCGGCAGGGCGCGTGTAGTGCGGGTAGTCGAGCAGCCCTCCCGCACCGTGCTGCGAGCGGGGAACGCCCTCCACGTCGGTGGTAATCGATGTGTCGGCAACGCCGAAGCTCTCGAACTCGCCCGAGGCCTCGTTGCCAAGCACGCCGGGAATGAGGCGCATCGTCGCGTCGAGGACGATGGCAGCAGCCAGCTCTCCGCCGCTCAGCACGTAGTCGCCGATCGAAAGCTCCATGTCGCAATAAAGCTCGTTGATGCGCTCGTCTACACCCTCGTAGCGCCCGCAGACAAAAAGTACGCGGTCGAGCGTGGCAAGCTCCCGCGCCACGGATTGCGTAAACGGCCGCCCCTGCGCCGAGAGCAGAATGACACGCGTTTTTCCGGGTTTCGTCCCTTCGGCGCGTGTCGAATCAAGACGCGCTGAGTCAAGCAGTGTCGAGTCAAGCTCCCATGCCCCATCCTCGTGATTTTTTTCTATCGCGAGGGTGGGAGACGAAGAAGCGCGTTCTGCCTTAGTCCCAATTCCGAGCGACTGAAGGGCTTCCGCGAGCGGCTCGGCCTTCAGCACCATTCCCTCGCCGCCGCCGAAGGGCCGGTCGTCCACGGTGCGGTGCCGGTCATGCGTAAAGGTGCGCAGATCGTGTACGCTGACCGAGACAAGCCCCGAAGCCTGCGCCCGCCGCACGATTCCGTGCTCGAAGAATCCGGCAAAGAAGCCGGGAAAAATTGTAATGATCTCAAACCGCATCGCTATTCCGATGATATAGGGCGGGGAAGTGGCGTTCTGATTTGCCTTTGCTTTGAAGGGCTGTCTTCGAAGGCGACGGTTTTGCAGAAGCGCGCAGGCGGGCTGCTGAGCGGAGGAAGGTGCATTGACCGTTGGCGCGGTGAAGCCGGGTGCCCCACATCTCCATTCTGAGATGTGGGAGTGCAATACCGTTACCCCGCCACCGTCTCCATCTCCCGCAGCGCTTCGGCGTACGGCGCCCGCAGTACGCCGCGCTCGGTGATAATCGCAGTCACGTACTTCGCCGGCGTCACGTCGAAGGCCGGGTTGTGGATTCCCACTCCATTCGGCGTCAATTGCTTGCCGCCGTGGTGCGTAACTTCCCTTGCACTGCGCTCCTCAATCGGAATGGCGTCGCCGGTCGGCGTGGCCGTATCAATCGTGGACCACGGAGCCGCGCAGTAGAAGGGAATCCCATGCTCTTTGGCCAGAATCGCCACATTGTAGGTGCCGATCTTATTGGCAAAGTCGCCGTTGGCCGCAATGCGGTCCGCGCCGACAACAACGGCCTGAATCTTGCCGGCGCGCATCAGGCTTGCCGCCATGTTGTCGCAGATGACGGTCGTATCGATGCCGTCTTCCATCAGTTCCCAGGCCGTCAGCCGCGCTCCCTGCAGAAAGGGTCGCGTCTCATCCGCATAGACATGAATCTTCTTGCCCTGCTCGACCGCGGCGCGGATCACTCCCAGCGCCGTGCCATAGCCACAGGTGGCGAGAGCGCCTGCATTGCAGTGCGTCAGCACGCCGCCCTCTTCGGGCAGCAGCTCGCCGCCAAAAGCTCCCATCGCCTTGCATGAGGCAATGTCTTCCTCGTACATGGCATCGGCCTCGGCGAGAAACTTCGCCTTCACTTCATCCATCGACGCGCTACTCGTCCGCAGCGTAGCAAACAGTCTCTTCATCCGGTCAATCGCCCAGAAGAGATTCACTGCCGTAGGCCGCGTCGCCGCAAGCCGCGCGCAGATTTTCTCAAACTCCGGCGCGAACCCTTCGGCAGTTTTTGCGGAGGACTCAATCGCGCCCAGCGCCACGCCATAAGCCGCTGAAACGCCGATGGCAGGCGCACCGCGCACGACCATGGTTTCAATCACCACGGCCACATCTTCGTAAGTAGCCGCAAGCACGTAGCTCTCTTCCAGCGGCAGCTTCGTCTGATCGATAAAACGGACGCCCTCGGACGTCCAGCTAAGCGTAGGAATCATACTCTTCCAGTGTAACCTCCACGCTCGTCCAAAGAATCTACGACACCAAGTGCCTGCGACCTTATCGCAGGGCGCGTCATCCAATAGCCGTCATGTCATCCAATCATCTTTTTACTCCGCTCCAGCTCCGCAGCGTTACGCTTCCTCATCGCATCGCCGTTTCGCCCATGTGCGAGTATTCGAGCACGGACGGCTTTGCCGGTGACTGGCACTTCGTGCATCTCGGCAGCCGCGCCATTGGCGGAGCGGCCCTTGTCATTACCGAGGCCAGCGCCGTGAGTCCCGAGGGCCGCATCACTCCCGCTGACCTTGGCATCTACAAGGACGAGCACGTTCCCGGCCTCAAGCGCATTACGGATTTTCTCCACCAGCACGACGCTAAGGCCGGTATTCAGATCGCCCATGCCGGACGCAAGGCCAGCATGGCGATTCCGTGGGAGCCGGAGCGCTGCATCCCCGCGTCAGAAGGCGGCTGGCAGCCCGTCGGGCCGTCGGCAATTCCATTCGCCGAGAAGTATGGCACTCCCGCCGAGCTTGACCGCGCAGGCATCGAGAAGATCGTCGCCGACTTCATCTCCGCCACGAAGCGCGCCGTCGAGGCCGGCTTCGATGTGGCCGAAGTTCACGCGGCGCACGGTTATCTTTTGCACGAATTTCTTTCGCCGCTCTCGAACCACCGCACGGACGAGTACGGTGGCAGCTTTGAGAACCGCACGCGCCTGCCGCTCGAAATCGTCCGCGCCGTCCGCGCCAACTGGCCCGAGCATCTGCCGGTCTTCGTCCGCATCTCGGCCACGGACTGGGCTCCGGAATCGCTTGGGGCCTCCTGGGATTTGCCGCAGTCGGTGGAGTTTGCAAAGCTGCTCAAGAAGGAAGGCGTCGATCTCGTCGATGTCTCGACCGGCGGCAACCACCCCGCGCAGCAGATTCCCGTTGGAGCCGGCTACCAGGTGCATCACGCCGCCACGATTCGCCGCGAGGCGGAGATTCCCACCTCAGCCGTTGGTATGATTACCGCGCCCGCGCAGGCCGACCAGATCGTCCGCAGTGGGCAAGCCGATCTTGTTCTGCTGGCTCGCGAGCTGCTGCGTAATCCGTATTGGCCGCTCCACGCCGCCGCCGAGCTGCGCCAGGAGATCAAGTGGCCGGTGCAATACATCCGCGCCCGCCGCTCGCACTAAAGGAAGAATGGGTGCCCACGTCCCGATTTCGGGACGTGGGATAGCAGGAATAGAAAAGATCGGGTGCTCCACCCGCGGCGCGTTCTTGTTTTTTGCGTTTTAGATGGGTAGTACGGCCCTATCCCGGCGGTTTTCCTGCGTCGCGAGGGTGGAATGGCAAGAGCTGACTCCAACAACTTCTGAATACGTTTTCATTTTCCGCTGGACGACTCCGCCCCGCGGTGCTTACAGTGGAAAACGGTGCCATTTCACGCCCGCGCGCCGGCCTTTCAAAAGGAGCAACACCGCTTGGAACTGAAATCCGTAGACTGGCTCATCATGCTGCTCTACTTCATCTTTGTGCTGGGCATTGGTTTTGCCCTCAAGCGCTACATGAAGACGAGCAAAGACTTTTTCCAGGCCGGCAGGGCGCTGCCCGCCTGGATCTGTGGTTTGGCGTTTATCTCGGCCAACCTTGGCGCGCAGGAAGTTCTTGGTATGGGCGCCTCCGGGGCGAAGTACGGCCTGGAAACTGCGCACTTTTACGGCATCGGCGCCATTCCGGCAATGATCTTCGTCGGCATTTTCATGATGCCGTTTTATTACGGCTCGAAGGCCCGCTCCGTGCCGGAGTTTCTTCGCCTGCGATTCGACGAAAAGACCCGCGCCCTGAACGCCTGCACCTTCGCTGTAATGACTGTCTTCAGCTCCGGCATCTCGATGTACGCGATGGCGCGGCTCATTCAGGTGCTGCATGTCTTTGACCAGCTCTTTCAAGCGCTCGGCTGGCCGAAGGAAAACATCTTCACCTTCTCCATCGTCCTCTCGGCAATCATCGTGCTCTGTTACATCTTCCTCGGCGGCCTGACGAGTGCCATCTACAACGAGGTCCTGCAATTCTTCCTCATCGTCGCGGGCTTTCTGCCGCTGGTGCTCATCGGCCTCAAGAACGTCGGCGGCTGGCACGGCCTCAAAGCGAGCCTGCCGGACTCCTACATGCACGCCTGGCACGGCCTCTCGCACGCCAGCACCAATCCGATGGGGGTAGACATCATCGGCATTGGCATGGGCCTCGGCTTCGTGCTTGGCTCCGGCTACTGGTGCACGGATTTCCTCGTGATCCAGACGGCGATGGCCTCGTCAGACATGGACTCCGCACGCAAGGTGCCGCTCATTGCCGCCATGCCGAAGATGTTCTTCCCGTTCCTGGTAATTCTGCCCGGCCTGATCGCCATCGCGCTGCCCACGCCGCACACCACGGAGAGCATTACCCACACCGCGGACGGCGCCATTGTGCACAACATCCAGGTGGTCGCGCCGCAGATCGAGCAGGGCAAGGGAATCGTTCCCGCAAAGGTCAATCCCGTTACCGGCAAACCCATGCTCCAGGCCGACGGCAAGCCGCTGCTCGACTACGACATGGCAACGCCCAACATGTTGCTGCATTACTTCCCGACAGGGCTGCTCGGCCTCGGCCTGACAGCGTTGCTGGCGAGCTTCATGAGCGGCATGGCTGGTAATGTGACGGCATTTAATACCGTCTTCACCTACGACCTTTACCAGTCCTATATTCACAAGAACGGCACGGACCGGCATTACCTGACCGTGGGGCGCATTGCAACGGTGGCCGGGATACTGCTCTCGATCGGCACGGCCTATGCCGCCATCGCCTTCAACAACATCATGGACACGCTCCAGCTTGTCTTCAGCTTTGTGAACGCGCCGCTCTTTGCCACGTTCCTGCTGGGCATGTTCTGGAAGCGTTCGACGGGCCACGGCGCGTTCGCCGGTCTCATCGCCGGCACCAGCGCGGCGATGCTCCACCACGGGCTTACGCTGCCCATCGAAGCCAACCCCGGCATTCACGGCGGATGGATCACGGTGGTGCATCATTATCCCAGCGACATGGCGCAGAATTTCTATGGCGCGATCTTCGCCTTCAGCGCAAATTTTCTCGTAACGGTGATCGTGAGCCTCTTCACCAAACCCAAGCCCGAGGCGGAGCTTGTGGGCCTCGTCCACTCGCTCACACCAAAGCCGGAGACCGGCCATCTGCCTATGTGGAAACGCCCCGAGGCGCTGGCCGTTCTCATTCTCGTCATCTTTGTCGCCCTCAGCATCTTCTTTGCCTGACAGCGTCGCGTTTTTGTATCAGGGCACGGCTTTAGCCGTGCCGCAACAGGCAACACATAATGCAGGGGGCTTCAGCCCCCGGAGGAAATCATGCAGCTTGACCTCCGCATTCCCATGGGCCTTCTGTTCACGCTGGTCGGCGTCATTCTCGCCGCCTTCGGTGCGGCCACCAACTCCGATCCCGCGCAATTCAGCCATCTTTATGCAAAGAGCCTCGGCATCAACGTGAACCTCTGGTGGGGGCTGGTGCTGCTTGTCTTCGGCCAGGTGATGTTCCAAATGGGCCGCCGCAGCCAGAAGCGCATGGAAAAGCTGTCGCATCCTGTATCCACAGACACCACTCCCCGTCGCGGACATTGAGAGACAGGAAGTAGAAGGCGAGGACAAGGGGACCGATTCCTGCCGAACCCACAGCCGAAACCCCTGGCCGAAGCTCCTTCTGAGGGCTTCGGTTTGTCTTTCCCGGTGGTATACTTTCAAAGGCAGGGCGCTTGCGCCATATTCCAGATTCCAAGATGATTCTCTGAGGTTTTCCCATGTCCGGCCACTCCAAATGGGCCACAATCAAGCACAAAAAAGGCGCGCTCGATGCCAAGC
>JAATFM010000159.1 GCA_015655195.1 Terriglobales bacterium | reverse complement strand
TGGGCTGGAAGATCGACATCAAGAGCGAGGAAGAGAAGCGCCAGGAGGTCGAGCAGCAAATGCAGGCCATGTCGGGCGGCCCATCGACTCCTATCGAGCAGGTCACAGAGCTGGGCGAGGCCATCATCCAGAAGCTTGTTGCCGCGGGCATTACGACCGTGGAAGCGCTGGCAGACATGACGCCGGAGCAGCTCGAAGAGATTCCGGGCATCGGCGAAAAGACGCTGGAGCGCATCAGCGTGGCCGTGCGGCACTACTTCGGCCACTTTGAAGAGGGCGAAGAGGCTCCGGCGGCGCATCACGAGGGCGAAAGCACCGCCGAACATGTGGCGCACTCGGAGCCGGGCGAGGCGGAAGTTGCTGCGCCGGAGGTTGCCGAGGCGACGGATGAGGCCGAAGCCGAGAACGCGTCCGAAGTAATGGAAGAAGCCGAGTCGGTGGAGGCCGTCGAGTCGGAATCCGAGCCGGAAACAGCTATGGAAGAAGCGATTGAGAACGCGCCGGAAGCAGGCGAAGAGGAGGGCGGCGCATAATGCTCCGCCCGTGGAAAGCAAAATCGGGAGATAATGGAGTTTCCAGTACTGGAAATTCCAGACAACGTAACAGCCAATGCCATGAGGTAGCTATGAGCGCTTAGGCATTTCGGGCAGCACAAACTGAAAAGAGGCGGATGAGCAAGGTTCGAATCAACGATCTGGCACGCGAACTGGAGGTCAAGAGCCGTCAGGTTCTCGATCTGCTGACGGAGCTTGGCCTGGGCGAGGCCAAGATGACCCACTCAAGCTCGATTGAAGACCACGAGGCGGAAAAGGTGCGCTCGCATTTTGGCGGCGCCAAGGGCGCGTCGAGCGGATATTCTTCCCGCGCCCCGCAGGGCATTCAGCCCAAGGTGGATCTCTCGCATATCTCGAAGCCGGGTGACGCATTGAAGGCGATTCTGGCCCGCAAGCAGGAGGAAGAGGACGCAAGGCGCGTTCCCCCTCCGGCAAGGCAGCCGGTGGCGTTTGCTAAGGCTCCTGCGACCTCCGTTGCTCCTCCTGCGGCCCGGCCCGCGGCTCCTGCTGCTTTTGTTGCCGCGCCCAGACCGGAACCGCGCAGGATTGTTCCGCAGGCGCGCCAGGCGCCGAATATCATTGCGCCGCCTCCAACTCCCGCGATTGCCTCGCGCCCGCCGGCGAATCCCGTAATTGCCAAGGCTCCGGTTGTGGCGGTTGCTCCTCCGGCAGCGCCACGGCCCGCCGTTGCTACTGCGCCGCCTCCGGTGGCGGTTGTCGTCAAGCCGCCCGTGGCTCCCGTGAAGCCGGCGGAAGCGCCTGCTGCTCCGGCAAAGCCCGCTATTGCGGTGCCTGTCGCCTCGCCTGTAGCGGAAGCTCCCGCCGCGACGGACCAGCCCGTGAGGGCGGCCGCAGTTGCGCCTCCGGCACCTGAAACAACTGCCCCGGTTTCGGTCTCGACTCCGGTTTCGGCTCCGGCTGCAGAGGCTCCGGTTTCTCTTGCCGCCGCTGCCGCCGCGCCTGTTGCAGAAGCGCCGGCCCAGCAGGCCGCTGCGCCTGCTCCGGCAAAGCCAGCCGTGACCGCGCCTGCTGTGCCGGTGCGTCGTGTTGTCATGCCGCAGACCGGTCCGCGCCCTGTTTACAAGGCGCCGCCGCCCCCCCCGCCTTCTGCCATTGCCGCGGCTCCGCAGGGCGGCCTGCAGCGCGGCCGTCCCATCTTCGAGCGCCCCCGGCCCATGGGTGGCGGTGGCTTCGGCCAGCGGCCGCAGGGAGGCCCCCCGGGGCAGTTCCCCGGCGGCCCGCGTCCCAAGCATCCCACGCGCACCACGTCAGGCGGATATACCCCCGGTGGTCCGGGTGGTCCCGGCGCACGCCCTGGCTTTGGCCAGCGTCCCGGCTTCGGTCCTCCTCGTCCGGGCGGCTTCGGCGGCCCGCGCCCCGGTGGCTTTGGCGGTCCTGGCGGCGCTCCCGGCACGGCTCCGCCCTCTGAGCCTTCGCGCAACCGTGGTGCGGCAGCCAGAGGCCGCGGACGCGGCGGCCAGCAGTATCCGAAGACTAAGGAAGGCCCGATGAAGGGATTTGTGCCGCCGCCACGTTTTGGCGGAATGCACATCTCCGACGAGCCGGTGCCGATCAACCGCGAGATTACGGTGACGGAAGGCATCAGCGTAAAGGACCTGGCCGAGAAGCTTGAGATTCGCGCCAAGGACCTGATAGCGCTGCTGCTCATGCGCGGCGTCTTCGTCACGGTGAACCAGTCTCTGGACGCCGAGATGGTGAAGGATCTGGCGGCCAAGTTCGGCGCGCAGGCCAACGTCATCAGCTACGAAGAGGAGCTGGAAAATCAGGCCATCGAGGATGTTCTCGATACCGACAATGTCGGGATGGTGGAGGTTGCCCGCGCTCCTGTGGTTACCGTCATGGGCCACGTCGATCACGGCAAGACCTCTCTGCTCGACGCGATCCGCGAGACGGACGTGGCGGCGGGCGAGGCCGGCGGAATCACGCAGCACATCGGTGCCTACAAGGTGAAGTTCTCGAAGGAAGGTTCTCCGGCTTCGGGCCGCGAAATCGTCTTCCTCGACACGCCGGGCCACGAAGCATTTACGCGGATGCGCGCTCGCGGCGCCAAGGTGACGGATATTGTCGTCATCGTGGTGGCAGCGGACGACGGCGTGATGCCGCAGACGCTCGAAGCCATTGACCACGCCAAGGCGGCCGATGTGCCGATCATCGTGGCCGTGAACAAGATCGACAAGCCGGAGGCGAATCCCGAGCGCGTGAAGAAGCAGCTTGCCGATCGCGGACTGGTTCCGGAAGAGTGGGCCGCGGGCGAGCAAGGCACGGTTTTCGTCGAAGTCTCGGCGAAGAAGCGCCAGAATCTCGACCTGCTGCTTGAAATGATCTGCCTGGTTTCGGACATCAAGGCTCCCAAGGCCACGCCGGGACGCAAGGCAGTGGGCTCGGTGCTCGAAGCCAAGCTCGACCGCGGGCGCGGCTCTGTGGCTACAATTCTGGTGCAGGACGGAACGCTGCACCTCAACGACAGCTACATCGTCGGCAATACCTTCGGCAAGGTTCGCGCCATGTTCGACGACCGCGGACGCGCCATCGAGGAAGCCGGTCCGTCGACGCCTGTCGAAGTGCTGGGCCTTGAGGCAATGCCTGACTCGGGCGACACCTTCCTCGTCGTAGCCGATCGCGACAAGGCCAAGGGCATCGCGCAGTACCGCAAGATGAAGGACCGCGAGGCTCAGCTTGCCAAGAGTTCCCGCGTTTCGCTCGAAGGACTGGCGGAGCAGATTCGCATGGCCGGCGTGAAGGACCTGCCGCTCATCATCAAGGGCGACGTGACGGGCTCGGTCGAGGTACTGGGCGACTCGCTGGTTCGCATGTCCACCGAGAAGGTGCGCGTGAAGGTGATTCACTCGGGTGTCGGTTCCATCACGGAATCCGACGTGCTGCTGGCAACGGCCTCGAATGCCATCATCATCGGCTTCAACGTGAGGCCGGAGCGCAAGGCTGCCGAACTGGCGCAACAGGAGAACGTCGACATTCGCCTGCACTCGATCATCTACGAGTTGCAGGACGAGATGCGCCTCGCCATGATGGGCTTGCTCGAACCGACCTTCAAGGAGAACTACCTGGGACGCGCGCAGGTCTTGCAGGTCTTCCGCATCCCGAAGGTTGGCACGATTGCCGGCTGCCGCGTGCAGGATGGCGTCATCAAGCGCGACTCCGAGATCAAGGTGATGCGCGACGGCGAGCAGGTGTTCAAGGGCAAGATCGGCTCGCTCAAGCGCGTCAAGGACGATGTGCGCGAGGTGACGAACGGCATGGAGTGCGGCATCGGCATTAACGGCTTCAGCGACCTGAAGGAAGGCGACATTTTCGAAGCCTTCACGACGGAGAAGCTCGCCGCCGACCTTGGCGCACTGACCTCGGCCAAAGCCTAACGCAATCCCACTCAAACACAACGGCCCGATTCTAACGAATCGGGCCGTTTCATTTGCACTTCCAAATGCGCTGTCATTCTGCGCAACAAAACTCACCACCACAAAGGTGTCATCCTGAGCCTAGCCGTTTTTCAGGTGGAGCTAAGGATCTGCGGTTGTTCTTGCGGTTGTTTTTCGCAGGCAAACCGCAAGCACCTGAATTTTTCCGAACACTTCCCGATCCTGCTCCGTCATAGCGTGTGAGACGTGCGGGTTGCGCGTGTGCGCCGGGAGCGGAAGCGATTGACCACGGAAGAAGAGGCAAAGTTCACGGCGCTGGTCGAGCGCCAGTCGCGGGTTGCCTTTCGCGTGGCTTACGCTGTTCTGCTTAACGCGCATGATGCCGAGGACGCGGCGCAGGAGACATTTTTGAAGCTCTATCGACATGGCGGCTGGCGGCAGGCGGAGAATGAGCGGGCCTATGTGGCGCGCGTGGCCTGGCGCTGTGCCGTGGACCGGCGGCGGGCAATGCAACCGGCTGCCGGGAAGCTGGAGACAGATTCAGAAGAAGTGCTGGAAATGGCTGCGCTGGAAGCTGCCGCGCCGCAGCCGGGCGCCTCGTCGAATCCGGAGCACGGTGCCATTGCCGCCGACCAGCAGCAGCGCATTCACGCGATGATCGACGCGCTGCCCGAAGAACTGCGCCTGCCGCTCGCACTTGCGGCTTTTGAAGAGCTGAATTCGCGCGTGATTGCGGGGATTCTCGGCATTCCGGAAGGCACGGTGCGAACGCGCTTGCAGCGGGCGCGGCTGGTGCTGAAGCAGAAGCTCGCGGCGCTCGAGGCCCGCCATGCCGCAAACCATTCGGAGGTGCGCCATGCCTGACAAACGCATGCCTGACGAACTCGAACTGGATCGCAACTTTGACCGCTTGATTGACTCCGCGTTGGCGAATTACGCCGAGCCGGATGCGGGACTCGAAGGCCGCGTGCTGGCGCGGATTGCAGAAGTTCGCACGGAAGAAGGAATTCCTTCGCGCAGGCGCTGGTTTCCGTGGGCCGTTGCACTGCCGGTTGCTGCGTGTGCGCTGTTAATCGTTGCTCTGCTGCTGCGCCTCTTCGTTCCACAAACGCCGGCGCGTCAGCAGGTACAACGGAATCCAGCGCCGCAGACACAGGCGTTGCCGGAGAATGCGAGGATGCAGGCTCCGCATATTCCAGCGCGACGGCCCGAACCGCAGCCGCATCTCGCCGCTGTGCGCACTGTGAGCCGGAACGCGCAACAGACTGCATCGGAGACTGCGCCGCCGCCCAAGCTCGATGTATTTCCCACGCCGCAGCCGCTCACGGCGGAGGAGCAGGCGCTGATTCATTACGTGACGAATACGCCGGCCTCCGAGCGCAACACCATGCTTACCGCTCAGAAGCAGTCCGATGCTCCGATCAGCATTGCCGCCATCGAGATCAAACCCCTCGAACCGTCCAACAAAACAAAAGACTAAGGAGATTCCATGCGTAAGACGATATTTGTTTCTTCCATGCTGCTTGCCATGCTGGCCTGCACGCCGGCCTTACACGCCCAGGACAACCAGAGCGCTCAGCCCGCGACCGGGGAGCCCGCACCACCCATCCACTATTACCATCTTGAGCTGGTAGTCCAGGAACTCGGCGCGGACAAGAAACCCACCAACAGCCGCTCCTACACAACCACGATCACTACGGACTCTCACAATGCGCAGTCCTCCATTCGCACCGGCTCCAAAATTCCGATTGCTACTGGAGCGTATTCAGATGGGGATACAAAAATCCTCTCCGCGAATACGCAATTTCAATACATCGATGTCGGCGTGAGCATTGATGCGAACCATACGCATGAGATCGGCCGGCAGCTTTCAATTGCGATGACAGCGGATGTAAGCAGCGTAGGCAATGCCTCGGATACGATGATCCACCAGCCGGTGATTCGGCAGAACAGGTGGCAATCCACAGTTCTTATTCCCATCGGGAAGCCGACGGTGATCTTTACTTCCGACTCGCTCGACAACAAGAGCGCCATGCAGGTAGTGGCGACTGCAACGCTGATTCCAGAGTGATTGACGAGGCGGCTCTGTCTCCTTTGCGGTTCAGCCGGAGCTTGTGGAAAACGGCTGGCCTGTTTTCTGCATCGAAGCCGGTATGCCTCATCCTTGCTTCCCCGGCAGGCAGAGGACCACGTTTCTTCCGGAGCGAATGCCGTTCCGGCTGGCATATGGCATCGTAACGACACACGCAAAAGGAGAGCAGTTATGGGTCTGTTGGAAGAAGCGGCAGGAGCGTTTGCGGCGGTTGAGGGCGTCAAGAAGCTGGACCCCAATGCCGGTTTCATCACGGAGGCCGTCGCCGGCATCGCCGGGTTCGAGGGCGCCGGAGCGATCGAGAACTTCATCGAGAAGAAGGAAGAAGAGCACAAGGAACAGCAGGGATAAGCGGTTCTTCCTCGAAACCAGCGGCCTGCCTCCCACACGGAGGCGGGCCGTTTGCTTTGCGCGAGGGCATTATGGAGCTGATGCAAAAGCATACCTCAGGGCCTGAAGGCCCCACCCATTTGGCTGGAAGCTATCTCATAAACTCCATTTGATCTCTGCAAAGCATTCCTCGGGGGCTAAAGCCCCTGATTTTCCTTGGCATTTTGCGGCACGGCTAAAGCCGTGCCCTTTCAAAACCGGTTTATGAGATGGTTTCTGACCTTATTGCCGAGGTTAAAACCCCGGCCTACCCAACCGCATTGGGCATCTGCGCCATAATGGCGTTTGTGCGGAAACGCAAGTGCTCGGCGGCTCACAATTCGTATGCGGGTGCGCGCACAATTCATGCGGGATTCATCGAGCTTCCGCGCGGCGTCGCAGGAAGCCGCGCTAGAATCGCCACGACCGGACGAATCATACGCCCGGCGGGAAGTATTCTCTCCGCTATCCTCTGCACGATTTTCCGGTCTGCTAATCGAAGGGAGACACGATGACTACCAACGCCACGCACGAGCCTGAGCATGAAGAAACGCACGAGAAGAAATCGCCTGTGCACAAGAAGCCTGCGCCCACGGACCCCGCATCGACGCCCGCGCCAACAAATGGAGCTGCCACGTACACACTGATTACCATGCCGGACGACAGCCTCACGGCGCTCTACAATCTGCTTTCGTCGGCAACTAAGTCCATCGACATGACGATGTACGAGCTGACGGACACAACCGTCACATCGATTCTGACCAAAGCCGCTGCGGCAGGGATT
>JAATFM010000086.1 GCA_015655195.1 Terriglobales bacterium | reverse complement strand
TCGCCCATCGAATAGAAGAAGAACTGGAAGTACCAGAGGACGCCGGCGAGGCCCGCGAACAGATAGTTGACAACGAGCGTGCGTGGGGCCAGATGCAGCAGCTCCGGGTCGGTGGGGTTGAGGTTCGCCTGCGTATAGCCGCTGTCCTGCGCGGCGCGGAGCGGGTTGCGGCCGGGCCGGCCGAGAAATTCCGCGGCGGAACGATTTTTGAGAATGAGAATCGTGGACCAGAGAAGATTCGTCGCGAATCCGCCCCAGAGAACGACGATGAGGACGGGAAGGTTCTGCCAGAGCTCCAAACGCCCCGAAGCAATAAGTTGTGCGCGGGCAATCTCCGCGATGGGCTTGCCGGAATCGAGGCCGACGGCGAAGAAGCTGCTCATAATGCCGGCGAAGACGGCAACGGCAAGGCCGCGTGTGAGCGAAAAGTCCCGCTCGCCGGCTTGGGACAGCTCAGCCTGCGAGAGTTCGTGCTCCTTGAAGTAGCCGGCTGCGCCGTTGACGGTGATGGCGAGAAGGCAGACGAAGACGCCGAGGAGCACCACCTGGCCGGAAGGTTCATGGGCGATAGCGCCAAGCTGCCCGTGAATGGCAGGCGGAATCAGCGTGCCGAATGCCGTGCAGAAGCCGAGTGCGATGGCATAGCCGAGGGCCAGTCCAAGATAACGGATGGAGAGGCCGAAGGTAATCCCGCCCATCCCCCACAGAACGCCCCAGAAGGCGGTCCAGGCAAGGACGCTGTGCGGCGCCTGCGCGAGAATGGCAAAGGGATGCGGCACAAAAATGGAGCAGAGAACGACCGGAGCGACGATCCACGCGGCGAAGCCCTGAATGATCCAGTAAATCTCCCAGCTCCAGCGCCGGATGCCGCGAAAGGGAATAAAGTTTGTGGCGGAGGCAAAGCCGCCGATCCAGTGGTAAAGAACTCCGATGAAGGGGTTGGAACCCATGAGACTCCGATCCGGATGTGACCTTTGGGGAAATTATTTTGACTGGCGAGGGCATTTTAGCCAACGCGAGTTGCATTTGGGAAATAAAATTTGTATTGAATCGAGGGACTGCCGGTGCGAGTGGCACTGTTTATTACCTGTTATAACGACACGCTCTTTCCGCAAACGGGCAAGGCAGTAGTGAAGGTCCTTGAGCGGCTGGGGCACGAGGTCGAGTTTCCCGCTGGGCAAACATGCTGCGGGCAGATGCACTGGAACACGGGCTATCAAGCCGAGGCGCTGCCGCTTGTTGGGCGGTTCGTTTCGCAGTTCGAGCACGCCGAGGCGGTTGTAATTCCGTCGTCCTCTTGCGTGGCGATGATGCGCGATCACTACCCGATCATGGCGGAGCGCATTGTGCGTGAGGGAGGCGATGCCAGCCTTCCTGCGCGAGTGGCCGCGCTTCTGCCGCGGGTCTGGGAGTTCTCGGAATTCCTGACAAAGAAGCTGTGCCTGACCGACGTAGGCGCGAGCTATCCGCATAAGGTGGCATATCACGCAAGCTGCCACGGGCTGCGCAGCCTCGGCCTGGGCGATGGGCCGGAGGCGCTGCTGCGCGGCGTGAAGGGGCTGGAGCTTGTCGCGATCGAGCGCAAGGAGCAGTGCTGCGGCTTTGGCGGAACGTTCGCGATAAAGAACGCCGATGTTTCGACGGCGATGCTCGAAGAAAAGGTGCAGACGGTGCTTGCCACTGGCGCGGAGGAGTGCACGGGCTGCGACAACTCCTGCCTGATGCACATTGGCGGCGCGCTGCATAAATTGCACGCCGGCACGCGGACGCGGCACATTGCGGAGATTCTTGCTGCCGAAGAAAAGGGGGCATTATGAGTGTGATGGAACTCGATCCGCGCACCGCTCTCTCTTTTCCAAAAGCAGCGAAAATGCTGCTCAAAGAAACCGAGCTGCGCGGCAACGTGCGCCGCGCCACGGAGACGATTCAAGCCAAGCGCCGCAAGCTTGTAGCAGAAAAGGACGACTGGCAGGAGCTGCGCGAGAGCGCGCGCCAGATTCGCGCCCATGTGCTGGCGCATCTCGGCGCATACCTCGAAGAGTTCGAGCGCAACCTGACGCGCGCCGGCGGCACGGTGCACTGGGCGCGAAATGCCGAAGAGGCGCAGGCGATTGTCGTCTCGCTGGCGAAGGAGGCCGGGGCGCAGGAAGTCATCAAGATCAAGTCGATGACGACCGAAGAGATTCATCTCAACGGCGCGCTCGAAGAGGCCGGGATTCACGCCTATGAGACCGACCTCGCCGAGTTGATCCTGCAGCTCGGGCACGACACGCCTTCGCATATCGTGGTTCCGGCGCTGCACAAAAACCGCGCGCAGATTCGGGAGATTTTCAAGCGGGAGATGAACCTGCCGGAGCTGGGTTCTGCGCCCGAAGACCTGGCCGAAGCGGCGCGGCGGTTTCTGCGCGAAAAATTCCTGCGCGTTCACACGGCGGTAAGCGGTGCGAATTTTCTCATCGCGGAAACGGGCGGCATTTGCATTGTGGAGAGCGAGGGCAACGGGCGCATGTGCCTCACGCTGCCCGATACGCTGATCGCGGTCGTAGGAATTGAAAAAGTCCTTCCGCGCTTCGGCGATCTCGAAGTGATGTTGCAGCTTCTGGCGCGCTCCGCGACGGGCGAGCGGATGAATCCCTACAACTCGATCTGGACTGGCGTGCGTCCTGGCGATGGTCCGCGGAAGATGCACGTGGTCCTGCTCGACAATGCGCGGACCGAAGTTCTGGCCGACAAAGAGGGGCGGCAAACGTTGCAGTGTATTCGCTGCGCGGCCTGCCTGAATGCCTGCCCGGTCTACCGGCAGACCGGCGGCCACGCCTACGGAAGCGTCTACGCGGGACCGATTGGTGCAATCCTGACGCCGCAGTTGATGGAGATGAAGCACGGGCAATCGCTGCCTTACGCGTCAAGCCTGTGCGGAGCCTGCTACGAGGTCTGTCCGGTCAAGATCAATATTCCCGAGGTGCTGATTCACCTGCGGAATGAGGTGGTAAAGCGCCACGGGCCGCTGGCGCCGGAGGCGATTGCGTTGCGGATGGTGGCAACGCTCTTCCGCTCGGAGCGGCGCTTCCGCGCGGCGCAGCGGCTGGGACGGATGGCGCAGACGCTACTTGCAAGACGCGAGTTGAAAATCGTCGGCCAGAATGTGGGCCAGGCTGACTGGGGTGATTCGCAATGGATTCACTGGCTTCCCGGAATGCTGGGCGGCTGGACGCGGTCGCGCGACCTCGAAGCGATTCCGAGCGAGAGCTTCCGCGAGTGGTGGGATCGGAGGAGCAAATGAGCGCTGTGATTTCGGCCAGGGAAGAGATTCTTGCGTGCATCAGCAGTGCAGGAACGAAGGGCGCTGAAGATGCGGCGGCAGATTATGCGCGGATCGAGCGCAGCTACCGGCAGGCAGCGCGGCTGAGCCATGCCGCGACGCTCGATTTGCTTGAGGAGCGGCTGCACGAATACGGTGCGCGAGTCTTTCGGGTCGCAGAAAGCGAAATTGCCAGCTTGTGTGCGAGGCTGCTACGCGAGCGCGGCGCGCGGCGCATTGTGGTTCCGGCGGGGCTGCCGGAGAAGTGGCTTGCGGGAGCTGGTTCTGCTGCCGAATCCACGCTGGAAATTGTTCCGGACGCGGATTTCGATGCGGCGGCGCTCGATAGTTTCGACAGCGTAATGACAGCCTCCACGGTGGCAATCGCCGAAACCGGCACGATTGTGCTCGCCAGCGCGCCAGATGAGGGCCGCCGCGCGATTACGCTGGTTCCCGACTACCATCTCTGCGTGGTGCGCGAGGGCGACGTTGTCGAAACGGTTGTGGAAGGGATGCGGCGGCTCGATGCGGTAAAGGAAATGCCGCTGACGCTCATCAGCGGCCCCTCGGCAACGGCCGACATCGAGATGACGCGGATCAAAGGTGTGCACGGGCCGAGATTTCTCGATGTAGCGGTTGTGCGGGCGTGATAGGCTGATTCCAATAGGAGTCTTATTTCAACCGTGAATAACGAAGCGCAACGCGAGCGGGTTTTCAAGGCGCTGGACGGTTTTCGCATCGAGCTGCCCTCGTGGGGTTTCGCCAATACCGGCACGCGGTTCGGGAAGTTTCTGCAGACCGCGGCGGCGACGAGCCTCGAAGAGAAGTTTGCCGATGCCGGCCAAGTGAACCGGCTCACCGGCGCGGCGCCTACGGTGGCGCTGCATGTACTGTGGGACCTGCCGAACGGCGTCAAAGACGCGCCGGCAGTGAAGGCGCTGGCCGAAAAGTACGGCGTGCGCCCCGGCTCAATCAATCCGAATATCTTTCAGGATCAGGAGTACAAGTACGGCTCGATTGCGAACCCCAGCGCGGAAATTCGCGCCAAGGCGCTGGCCCATCTGCTGGAATCGGTCGAAATCGCCACAGCCGTGAACTCGGCGGATATATCGATCTGGGATGCGGACGGGTCGAGCTATCCGGGAACGCAGAGCATTCGTCGGAGAATCGAGTGGACGGAAGAGGCGCTGGGGAAGGTTCACGCGGCGCTCTCACCGGCTCAGCGAATGCTTGTCGAGTACAAACCCTTCGAGCCGTTCTTCTATCACACCGACATCGGCGACTGGGGAATGGCGCTGGCATACGCCTACAAGGCCGGACCTCAGGCAAAGGTGCTGGTCGATACCGGGCACCACTATCAGGGCCAGAACATCGAACAGATCGTGGCCTGGCTGCTGCATCTGGGAATGCTGGGCGGCTTCCACTTCAACGACCGCAGGTATGCCGACGACGACCTGACAATAGCCTCGATCGATCCCTACCAGGTCTTTCGCATCTTCCATGAGATTTTGAGCGATGCCGAGCGCGCCGCCGGAGTCGCCTTCATGGTGGACCAGAGCCACAATCTGAAGGGCAAGATGGAAGCGATGGTGCAGACGGTTGTGACGGCGCAGGAGATATGGGCGCGAGCCGCGCTGGTGGACCGAGAGGCGCTTGCCGTGCTTCAAAACAAATGCGATCTCGTGTCTGCCGAAGAACTCTTCCGCGGCAGCTTCTTTTGGGATGCACGGCCCGTGGTCCGCGAGTGGCGCGAGGCGCGGGGATTGCCCGCTGATCCGCTGGCGGCGCTGAAGGCGAGCGGCTACGTGGAAGAGGCGGCACGGCAGCGCGGTGCGCGGAATGCGGGCTCGGGCGCGAGCTACGCGTAGTTTTTCGTTCAAAACACATCGGCGGTCGCCGGAAATCGACATGGAGTTAGTGAAGAAATGGCAGCTAAGTTGAAGTTTCTCGAAGACAAGTGGGATGAGGCTCTCGCGGCCACGCTGGACGGGCCGGAGTTGTTGCGCTATCGCTCGAATCTGCTGGGCTCGGATCTGCGCATCACGAACTTCGGCGGCGGAAACACCAGCTCGAAGCTCGAAATGA
>JAATFM010000308.1 GCA_015655195.1 Terriglobales bacterium | reverse complement strand
GGCATCGGCCAGCTTGTGAACTACTGCAACCAGAACCTCGGCCTTGAGGTGACGGTGCATATGCTGGATCGCATCAAGTCGCTGGGCTTCAATTACGCCACGCGCTCGGGCCTCTCCGTGGGCCTGGACGACATGGTGATTCCAGCCTCGAAGTACACCGTTGTGGACGACGCCGACAAAAAGGTGATCGAAGTCCAGAAGCAGTACCTGGACGGCGCCATCACCAACGGCGAGCGTTCCAACAAGGTCATCCAGATGTGGTCCACGGTGACCGATAAGGTTGCCGACGAGATGTTCGGCAACATGAAGCGCGCCGACGAGGAAGGCGCCATGAACCCGATTTACGTCATGGCCGACTCGGGCGCTCGCGGATCGAAGCAGCAGATTCGCCAGCTTTCGGGTATGCGCGGACTGATGGCCAAGCCTTCGGGCGAAGTCATCGAGACGCCCATCACCTCGAACTTCCGCGAGGGCCTCACCGTGCTCGAATACTTCATCTCGACGCACGGCGCCCGCAAGGGCCTGGCCGATACGGCGCTCAAGACCGCCGACTCGGGCTACCTCACGCGGCGCCTCGTGGACGTGGCGCAGGACGTGATCGTGACCGAGTACGACTGCGGCACGCGCGAAGGCATCGACGTTGGTTCCATCGTCGAGTCCGGCGAGATCATCGAGCCGTTGCGCGACCGCATCATCGGCCGCGTCTCGCTCGAACAGATCAAGGACTACGACGGCAACATCGTCATCAAGGTCAACGAGCAGATCGACGAAGAGACGGCCAGCGCGATTCAGGGCGCGGGCGTTGAAAAGGTCAAGATTCGCTCCGTGCTCACCTGCGAGTCCAAGCGCGGCGTCTGCGCTCTGTGCTACGGCCGCAACCTCGGCTCAGGCCGCATGGTTGAGCTTGGCGAGACCTGCGGCGTAATCGCGGCGCAGTCCATCGGCGAGCCGGGCACGCAGCTTACCATGCGTACCTTCCACGTCGGCGGCACGGCTAGCCGTGTGCAAGACCGCTCGCGCCTCGATGCGAAAAACAACGGCACTGTCCGCTTCATCAACCTCAACATGGTTGAGGGCAAAGACGGCTCACTCGTTGCAATGAACCGCTCCGGCTCAGTCGCAGTTGTCGATGACCGCGGACGCGAGAAGGAGCGCTATCAAGTGGTTTACGGCGCGCGCTTCCTCGTGAAGGACGGCCAGAAGGTTACGCTCGGCCAGCAGCTTGCCGAGTGGGACCCGTATACCTACTCGATCCTGACCGAAATCGCCGGCACGGTGACCTTCAAGGATCTTCAGGAAGGCATCACGCTCAACGAAGAGGTGGACGAAGTAACCGGCCTCTCGCGCTGGGTGGTGGGCGATTCGCCGGACGAAAAGCGCCAGCCGACCTTTATCGTGAAGGGCGCCAAGGGCAACAAGCGTTACCTGCTGCCCAAGGGCGCTCACCTCATGATCGAGGACGGAGCCGAAGTCGGCCCCGGCGACGTGCTCGCGAAGATTCCCAAGGAATCGACGCGCACCAAGGACATCACGGGCGGTCTGCCGCGCGTGGTCGAATTGTTCGAAGCGCGCAAGCCGCGTGAAACCGCAATCATCAGCGAGATCGATGGCGTGGTTCGCTTTGGCGAAGTGCAGAAGGGCCAGCGGAAGATTTACGTAACGGCCGACAACGGCGACGAGCGCGAATACTCGGTGCCGCGTGCCATCTACGTCAACGTGCAGGAGGGCGAGCGTCTGCGGGCAGGCGATCCTCTCATGGACGGTCCGCTGAATCCGCACGACATTCTCGACGTGCTCGGCGAGAAGGAGCTGCAGAAGTACCTGGTGAACGAAATCCAGGAAGTCTACCGTCTGCAGGGCGTAGCCATCAGCGACAAGCACATCGAAGTGATTGTCCGCCAGATGCTGCGCTGGGTCCGCATCGACGAGGTGGGCGACTCGACCTTCCTGCTCGAACAGCAGGTCGATCGCTTCCGCTTCATGGAAGAGAAGGCACGTGTGGAGAAGGAGGGCGGCCGTCCGCCGGTCTCCCACCCGCTGCTGCTCGGCATCACGAAGGCGTCGCTCTCGACGGATTCGTTCATCTCCGCGGCCAGCTTCCAGGAGACGACGCGCGTGCTGACCGAGGCCTCGATCAACGGAGCCATCGACAACCTGCGCGGCCTGAAGGAGAACGTGATCGTGGGACGCCTCATCCCCGCGGGCACGGGCCTCGAATACTACCGCAACGTGCAGCTCTCGCCTGAGTTGGAAGAGGCAGCAGCCCGCGTGCAGCAGGAAGTCAGCGCCGAAATCGAAGCCGCCGAACGCGAACTGGAGCTGATGCGCCAAGAAGGCGAAGCGGAAGAGATGGCGGCAGAATAAGCGCTGCTTCAATCAAAGCAAGCAACGACAAAGGCCCGGCAGAGATGCCGGGCCTTAGTTGTTTTTCTGGAGAGTGTTCGATGTTAGTAGTCTTGAATTTGGACATTCTAACGTGGCTCATAATTTGCTGCTATCTCGTCAAACATCCATTCAAATTTGCCTCGCTGGATCATCAACTGTACATCGCGTCTGTAACCACGCGCACCGTTTGCAGGCACATCATCAATTGTGAAATCAGCCGTATCTAAGATATTTCCAGGATTCCCTTTACTGTATGCGGTGATGCGGATTTTTACATCACGAAGATCGTAACCGCATAGATTTGTGATCTTTCCAGCAACAATCCAGTCTGGCCGCATATCACCACTCAACCTAATGCCGGAGAATTGTTCAATTGTGGCTGTATCTGCACGGCTTACACATGAATCTATCTGTTCTTTTGTCAAAGCGTGAAGATTTGGCTTGGAAGGTTGCTGATTTGCGGTGACAGCGACTGTAGAGTTTTTCGTCTGGCTTTGGTCGGAAATTCCGTCGCAGCCCACTATGCTTATAGTTGCAATGGCAACGAGAACAAAAGCAGCTTTATCAGAACGATGCATAGCAGCCTGCCTTTCTCAGACCATGGTAGTGGGTCAGTTTGAATTTGCTTTTCGCCAGCCTGGGCAGAACATAGATTCATGGCTGATCGCAGGGACACAAACACTCTGGCGTTTCAAATCGTGCAGCAAGCCGTTGGGGAAGCTCCGATAAAACGGAAAAGCCCAAGGCTCAAAGCCGAGGCAAGTCCAGAGCGGAAGTTCTGAGTCCCGAGCGCCGCTCTGAGATCGCCAAGTTAGCAGCGAAAAAGCGATGGAATAAGAACTGAACTTCCTGCCGTGGAGGTTGTATGGCTGGCTCCGAATACCGAGAAACTAGTCGCTTTGACGAGCAATCGGTATTACCTCAATCTGAGGCATATCGCCTGTTACCCATTGCCGATGCCCAGCGGAACACTCCATTTCCCCTACAAGCCCGAGTACGTATTGCCTTACGACTCCTTCTTTACCACTGGCGTCGTACCCGAAGAATATGGGTTTCAGCTTTTCGCAGTTTCCGATCACACATTCGCCTGCAATATGCCAAAGAAGCGGAATTGGGTGATCTCGGCCCTGCCGTTCTATACGATGAATGCGGAAATCTTCAGGAGAACACGAGAACTGAACTTCGCATTCAGTACACAGAAAAATGGCTTTTAGCTTTTCCGTGGGCGGACTCTGTTGATTTGGGAACATTCTTAATGGGGTTTGACGCGGCAGAACAATGGTATGGCCCTTCGGGCACACAATTAGACTACACACAATCCCGCCGAGCGACATGGCTACCTCCACCTTGTAATCGTTAGCCACCATAATACGCCGGGTGCCCCATTCATGCGCGGTTTTTCGCGCATGAATGGGGCATCGACTCACCCGACCAGTTGAAAATACGGCAGCCGCGCGGCCTTGCGGTCGAAGGTCAGGCTCGTCGAGCATCCCGCCCATTGATTCAGCGCGCCGATCAGCGCATCTTCAAACTCGGCGGGTGGCCCACCCATAGTTTTTCACCGTTAGTTCTACCACAACAGTGGGTGCCCCATTCATGCGCGGCTTTATCGCGCATGGGTGGGGTAGCACTAATTTGCCCAATCAGTCTTTGGGCTTATCCTCGGTATATTTTCGCAGAATGATAGCTCTGCTCCACAGGCTGAATTCGATCTTGTCACCCGGCTTCACGCCCCTGTGTTCCCTTGCGGCTTTGGGCAAAGTAAACCGGAAATCCTTGCTGATCGTAATAGTATTCGAACGATCAAAGTAGAATTTTTTCCTGCGCGTCATTCTGCTTTTATTCTGACAGAAGAAAAGTCCACATTACGCTGAGAAATCCACGTTGGTAATTAGCGCCGGATGTGTGTTTCGCAGGTACGCACTGGCTCATTCCATCGTGGCTCGCGCGCTCTCCGCTCTACACTAAAATATGCCGCTAATGACTGTGGCACGAAGGAAGTTCCGAGGCGAATGGCGAGGAAGCTGCGGGTTGGGGTAGTATTTGGCGGGCGGAGCGGCGAGCATGAGGTCTCGCTGCTCTCGGCGGCGTCAATTCTGAAGGCGATTGACAGGCGCAAGTTCGAGGTAGTGCCGATTGGCATTACCAAGGAGGGCCGCTGGCTTGCGGATGGGGCAGCGAGCAATCTGCTCGAAGGTGGCGAGGCCGCGCCTCCGCGGCAACTGCGGGCCGGCGACCCGGCGGCGACGACAAGCGCGAAGCTGCTGAATCAAGGCATTCCCACACTGCTGGCGCCGGAGCCGGCGGCTTTGACGGCCACGGAAGCGCCCGAGCGAGCCGGAAGCCAGTCCTTAGATGTGATCTTCCCCGTGCTGCACGGAACCTTTGGCGAGGACGGCACGATTCAGGGCTTGTTCGAGCTGGCCGGAATCGCCTACGTCGGCTCGGGTGTGTTGGGCTCGTCTGCCGGCATGGACAAGGATGTGATGAAGAAGCTCTTCGCCGAGGCGAAGCTGCCCATTGTGAAGCACGTGACGCTGCTGCGGCACGAGTGGGAGGCCGCGCCGCGCAAGGCGATAGCGAAGATTGAGGCAAAGCTCAAGTACCCGGTCTTTGTGAAGCCTGCGAATCTTGGCTCCTCGGTAGGAATCAGCAAAGCGCATAACCGCAAGGAACTAGGCCCGGCGCTCGACGAAGCCGCGAAGTTCGACCGCAAGCTGGTAATCGAGCAGGGCGTGGGCGGCAAAGGCGGCGTGAAAGCCCGCGAGCTGGAAGTGGCCGTACTGGGCAACGACGATCCCAAGGCCAGCGTAGTGGGCGAAATCATTCCCGGCAAGGAGTTCTACGACTACGAAGCGAAGTATCTCTCGGAGGGGTCGGTGCCCGTCATCCCAGCCAAGCTGACCGCCGCGGAGACGAAGCAAATCAGGGCAATGGCAGTCGAAGCCTTCAAAGCCTGCGATCTGGCCGGCCTTGCGCGGGTGGATTTCCTGATGGAGCCGGACGGCAAGCGGCGCATCTACCTGAACGAAGTGAATACGCTGCCCGGATTCACGCAGATCAGCATGTATCCCAAGCTGTGGGAGGCGACGGGCGTAAAGTACCGCGACCTGATTACGCGGTTGATTGAGCTGGCCGTGGAGCGGCAGGCCGAAAAGGCGCGGAATCAGTACAGCAGGGATTAAAGTAGGTTACAGATGACAGTCCGCAGTCTCCCGTCGCGTTCCGTGGGGAACAAGCTGTCCAGCCTCGGTGTCTAACGAGAAGAATGCTTCTCGCGATATAAACTGTCCACTGTAACCTGTTTGCTGCAAGGAGTTTTCCATGACCCTACTCGATGCGCCGGTATATAACGAGGCCAAAGCGCGGCGGAATCAGACGATTCTCTGGTCTTCCGTCGCGGCGGTCTTTGTGCTGCTTGTTGCGGGCTGGTTTGCGTCGGGGCGGCCGGTGGACTGGCCGTGGAACTGGCCGAATCATCTGCTGGGGCGCATGGCGGCGAATCATTTCCTTGAAGCCGTGGAGCGGAACGACCTCGAAACCGCCTACGGCATCTGGACGCACGACAAAGACTGGAAGCAGCATCTCCCGCAACACGCGGTTTATCCCTTCTCGCGCTTTGGGGAGGACTGGGGCCGGACGAGCCCGGCGAACGAGTACGGCGTAATCTCGTCCCACGAGATCAAGGCGGCGCGGATGTACGGAAACACGCTGCTGATGGCGATTCTCATCAACGGACGCAAGAGCAAGGCACTGAGCCTGGAGTACGACCCGCACGATCACACGCTGAGCTTTGCACCGCCGGATGTGGAGATCAATCCCGAGTCGTATAAGTAGCCGAGAGGACAGCGGAGCTAGTCGTTGCCAGCAATTCGACCGCCTTCGAGTTCGGCAAGCGTCTTCTCCAGGCTCGCTGCATCTTCCACATTCAGCGCCTTCTGGTCGGGTGCAATCTGCTTCATCAGCCCGGTGAGAACCTTGCCGGGGCCTGCTTCCACAAATGTCTCTGCGCCGGCTGTGACGAGGGCCCTGACGCAATCGACCCAGCGCACCGCTCCGGTCACTTGGTGAATGAGCGCATTGCGAGCCTCTTCCGCCGTGGTGACGAGCGTTCCGGTCACGTTCGAGGCGACAGGAATCGCGGGATTCGAGAGCGCGATTCCTGCCAGCACGCGGGCGACCTCCTCCTGTGCGGGCTGCATAAGCGCGCAATGGAAGGGCGCACTTACGGGCAGCGGGACGGCGCGGCGTGCGCCTTTGGCTTTGGCGATCTCGGAGGCTTTCTGGACGGCAGCCGCGGAGCCTGAGATAACAGTCTGGCCGGGCGAGTTGAGGTTGGCGGCGGCCACGGGCAGGCCGGTCTCGGCGGCGGCTTCGGCGCAGGCTTCGGCCACCAGCGCGGGGTCGAGCATGAGGATGGCGGCCATGGCCCCCTCGCCCGCCGGAACAGCCTGCTGCATGGCGCGTCCGCGAGCCTTCACGGCGCGGACGGCATCGGCAAAGGAAAGCGTACCAGCGGCAACGTGGGCGGACCATTCCCCCAAAGAATGGCCAGCGGCAAAAGCAGGCTCAACCCCCTCCCCCTGCTCAAGCAACACGCGGGCAACGGCGACAGAGACCGTAAGGATCGCGGGCTGTGTGTTTTCAGTCAGGCGCAGGTCGTCTTCCGGCCCTTCAAAACAGAGCTTTGAGATAGAGAAGCCGAGTACCTCGTCGGCCTCGGCAAATGTGGCGGCAGCAATGGGGAAGCGGTCGGCAAGCTCGCGGCCCATGCCGACGCTTTGCGAGCCCTGTCCGGGGAAGAGGAATGCGATTTTCGTACTCATGGTCGTCTCAGGAGATTGTAGCGGGTGGGACGGGCCGCGCGGTTCCAGCGCTAGACTGATTGTGTCTGCTGAGACAAAACCACCGGCGAGCGATCCATGACACAAAAACAACTGGTTCGTAACATCGCGTTTGTTGTGCGCTGTTCGGCGGCTGCTACCTTCTCCTACATTCTTGCCCAGGCGGTCGGGCTGCCGCATCCGGTATGGGCGTCCATGTCGGGCATTATCGTGAGCCAGGAGAACCTGACCCAGACGCACAGTGCGACGGTGGGCAGGCTCTTCGGCACCGTGATCGGTGTGGTGATTGCGGTTACGGTCGGTAATCTACTCACGCCGCTGCACGCCGGGATTGCCGTTCAGATGGCTGTGGCAGTGGCGCTGGCGGCGGTGGTGGCGCGGCGCTACCCGGTGGTGCGGGTGTGCATGTGGACCTGCCCGATAGTGTTTCTTTCCGCCGACCACGGAACGCCGCTGCTGATGGTGGGGTTTTATCGCGGAGCGGAGGTGCTGCTGGGTGGACTGACCGGCGCTCTGCTCCATCTGATTTCCGAGGTGGCGCTTGCCGGGATTACGCGCGAAAAACAGGCAACCCCAGGGACGTCGGTGAACTCGGCATCAGGAACGAATATAGAGGACTGAGGCTAGTGCGCCTTCTCTGTGTGCGGCGCCTAATTCCAGCGCGAGCGGTCGTTGGGATCGTCGTCCGCATCGATCTGGCGGCCGCGGCTGTCGAGGCGGATAGTGCGGCCCTGCTTCTTCATGTAGACCTCGAACTTGCGCCCGGCGCGGCGGCGCTTCCAGCGGTAGTAGTTGTTGCGGAGCGCGAACCAGCGCTCGCTGAGGAAACGGCCAAGGCTGCGGCTGGAACGGCGATTCCCGATCACGCTCGCTGAGCGGACAGGAGCAAATCGCAGATAGATGAGTGCGGCAAGCGCCCCACCGAGCTGGGCAAAGGCGATGAGCTTGCCCTGGCCGAAGAGCATTGCGAAGGTAATGAGCGCATAAATGATGGCGAGGTAGCGCGCCTTGATGCCGATGACGAAGAACATGAGGAACTGAACATCGCCGTAGAGTACGCCGATAGCGATGAGCATTCCGAAGATAGCGCCCATCGAGCCGGTGAGCGCCGCTTCATCGAGCGAGAAGCCGAGCCTTCCCGATGCAAAGACCAGCAGGACAGCCGCGGCAGCCGTGCCGAGAACGCTCCAGATATAAAGGCCGGTAACGAAGCGGGGGCCGCGATAGCCCTCCAGAAAGCTGGCCAGAAACCAGAGCGAAAGCAACTCAAAAAGCGTGCCGAGCGGCGAGGGATGGATGAGGCTATAGGTGAGCGGCTGCCAGAGCGCGCCATGCAAAAAGACGCTGGGCGTGAGCGCAAGCGCAGCGAAGATGGCGTTGCCGAGGCGGGAGAGGCTCAGCAGGAGCAGCGCGAAGAAGGCAACGAGGTTGAGGAGGACAAGGCGGCGCGTGGCTCCGCGAAAGTCGGGGAAGGCGAGAGGGAGTTGGCCGGTGCGAGGCATTGGTCTCAGGGTAAACCGGTGCGGGTGCGGGTGTCATGGGCGCTCTCCAATCCAAGCCACAAAAACAACTGCGCGACGAGGGGGGGAGCACCTGTGGTTTCGTTATGGGACTACGACCAGGCGCGGGTGCCCCGAGTACTTAAAGCAGCCGGTTCTTCCAGAAACGCCGGGTGCCCCAGGTCCCTTGGGATACCACCACACTCAGTTAGCCCCGGCTTCTACGGCACAACGGCTAGGCTGCGATGACCGGCGGCATCAACGGCGCGAACGCTGAAGATGACGTTGTCCTTCGAGATGGGCACGATTACGGTGATCGGGCCGGACTGGCCTGCCGCCGGGGCGGGCACGCGTTGGGCAAACTGCCAATAGAAGCTGGTGGTTTCGCGCCACAGAAGCTCGTAATAAGCAGCAGTACCGGGTGACGGCTCCCAGGTCAGCGTGGTGGAGTTTTCAAGCTGTCGTGCCTCGATAGCGACCTTTGCTGGCGCGCCGGGTGAAGCGGCCAGCGTGGCGAGCGTGGCGGCGTTGAGGCGGGCGACCTGGGCCACATAGTTGAAATCGACGAACCGGAGCAGGTCGCCGCGAATAGGCGTCGCGTCCATCACAATGTTCTGGTGCTGGTGATTGTAGTCCTCGCGCCACTCGGTGAAGCGCACGGCGGCAAAGCCCTCGTGGTTGAAAGAGGAGTGGTCGCCGCCGCGCAGGTAGCGATCCGGGCGGGCGACAAGGAAGGCGGAGAAAGCATCTCTGCCCGAGGCCGGGAAGTAGGCGCGCGCGGTGTCGGCAATGGCGCGGGCAAGCTGGCGGCTGGCTGAGTCGCTTTCTTCGCCCAGGGCGCGGATGCGCCGCGCCTGTTGCGGTGTGGCGGCATCGGGCACGCCTTCGGAAAAGACGCGGACGCGGTCCTTAAGTTGAAGCGTATCGCCGGGCGTTGTATTGCCGCCCACGATGTCGTTGTTGAGAACGGCCTCGATTTTCCCATTTTCGCCCTGCCAGCCCTCGTCTTTGGCAAGCTTGGCCAGATGCGCGGAGCCGAGCAGCCCCTGCTCCTCGCCGGGAACGGCGGCAAAGATAATAGTGCCGGGGAAGTGCAGCTTCGACAGCACGCGGGCGCACTCGATGGAGACAGCCGTGCCGGAAGCATCGTCGTTGGCGCCGGGCGCGTCGCCGGAGGTGTCGCCCCAGTTCTTGAAGACGTTCGAGTTGATGGAGTCGTAGTGGCCGGTGACGAGAACGATGCGTTTAGCCTGAACCGGATCGTTTCCGCGCAGGATGGCATAAACATTCGTCATCTGCGAGGGTTTGGAGACGCGGCTGCGCGGGCCGGGGTCCGGCTCCTGGGTGAAGCTGTCGCGCCTGACTTCGAGGCAGTTGCCGCAGGCGGCGGAGATGCGGGTGAACTCGGCGAAGATCCAGTCGGCGGCAGCCTGCGCGCCGTGCCCCGCGGGAAGATCGGTTTCCGCCGTGGTAAGCGTGTTGCGCGTGCCGAAACCGACGAGCGTTTCAATCGTCTGATGAATTTGAGAGGGGCTGATGCCGGCGATGGCGGCTGCGATGGCCGGATCGGGAGCCGGTGCGGAGACAGGCGCGGCGTTCAGCGCGTAGTCGGGCTGCTGAGCGAGTGCCGGTATGAGGGCGAGTGGAGCGATGAGCGCAAACAGCGCGGCGGGCAGGATTTGGAGCGGCTTCATCGGCATGTCTCCGTGGAGTCCGGCAAGCGGTTTGCGCCGGCCGGGGCTATCGGGTGAAACGCATGAATTTTGACGCTCGCGCTCTTGACCTGAGCGGGTAGTCCGTCTAAAACTAGCGAAGCGTATGAAGCTATTTCCCGTGTATGCCAGGGTCTGAGACGGCTCTCGCGCCGCTTGTCTGAGCTCCGGCAATCCGGGCTCGACTCGGGCTCAACCGTTCTGGCTCGAATAGCATAGTAGGAGACAGCTTCCTAAGCAGTATCGCCATCGTATCGCAAGGCGAGAGAATTTTGAAAAGAAGGAAAGGGGAAGAGGCTGCCATGATCAGCTGCCCTGAGTGTGAGAGCGAACTGGACATCGAACTCGACGAGATTGAAGAGGGAGATGTGGTGACTTGTGACGAGTGCGGCACGGAGTTCGAAGTAGTGGCCGTGGAGCCGGTGGAGCTTGCCCGCGTGGGCGGCGATCCCGACGAGGACGATGATGACTACTACGACGACGAAGAGGAAGAAGAAGAGGAAGAAGAATGAGGAAACGCATGTTGCTTGCCGCGGCGCTGTCGCTTGGCGCCGCGTTGCCGGCCGGGTTTGGAGTTTCGGCGGCATACGCGCAGAACTTTGGCCAGCGCGTGGTGAACGGCGTGGTGGAGGACGCAGATTCGGTTCCTCTGCCCGGCGCCACGGTCTTTCTGCGGAATACAAAGTCGAAGGTGATCCGCAGCTTCACCACGGCCACGGACGGGCATTTTCGCTTCGCGCAGGTAAACATGCCGGATGACTTTGATCTGTGGGCGGAGAAGAACGGCAAAAAGAGCGCCGTGAAGACGGTCAGCTCATGGGACACGCGCAAGGAAGTGAACGTGGAGCTGAAGGTCAAATAATCTTTCGCGGATTTTGCAGATTATTTCTCCGTCTTTGCCATACTCAGAATCAGCAGAAAGAATGCCGGCCCGGTTCCTGTCAGGAATTGGGCCGGCTCGTTTGAGGGACCGGACCCCTCTCCCTCCTGCGGTTTCACAATATGGGAAATCAATGGAAAGCTGAGTGCCTCGCCCTTGCCGCATCGTTGTTTAGCGGCAAGGGGCCTGTCTCCAAAGTCCGCGCCATAAACGCTGTGTCATCCTGACCGTAGCCGTTTTTCAGGCGGAGGGAAGGACCTGCTTTCGTTTTTCGCAAATCATGCCAGAAACGTCAGGGACAGGACACTAGAAAACAGCTTCTACGCATCGAGCTTTTTCGTCACAAGCTCATTGAGCAGCGCCGGATTCGCCTGTCCCTTGGAAGCGCGCATCACCTGCCCGACAAAGAATCCGGCGACGGTTTTTTTCCCACCGCGATACTGTTCAAGCTGCTTCGGATTCGCCGCAATCACTTCGTCGATGAGCGTTTCGAGCGCGCCGGTGTCGGTGATCTGCTGCGGCTTTTCGCGCTCGTAGACGGCGAGGAAATCCTCGCCCTTCTCAAAGCACATGTCGAGGAGCTGCTTGAGCTGCTTAGAGCTGATCTTGCCTTCGTCCAGCAGGTCCGCGGCAAGCACGATGCCGGCCATCGAGACCGGCGATGCCTCCTGTTCGAGGCCGAGAGCCTTGAGCCGGCCGCCCACCTCGCTCAGCAGCACGTTTGCCACGCGGCGGGGATTCTTCGCAGTCTTTGCCGCAGCCTCAAAGCGGTCGGCAAACTCGCGCGATGCGGTAAGCGTGCGCGAGTCCTGCTCGGTCAGGTCGTATTCGGAGATCATGCGTGCGCGCCGTGCCTCCGGCAATTCCGGCAGCTCGGCGAGGCGCAGTTCAAGGAATTCCGGCGTAAGGACAAGCGGCGGCAAATCCGGCTCGGGAAAATAGCGGTAGTCGTGCGCCTGCTCCTTCGAGCGCATGGAGTAGGTGCGACCCTCGTTCGCGTTCCAGAGGCGCGTCTCCTGCACCACCCGCCCGCCGGATTCGACAAGCTCGATCTGCCGCTCGATCTCGTATTCGAGCGCCGCGCGGATGTAGCGGAAGCTATTGACGTTCTTGACTTCGGCCTTTGTGCCAAATTTTTCCTGGCCCTTTGGCCGGATGCTGACATTGGCATCGCAGCGCAGCGAGCCTTCCTCCATGTTGCAGTCCGAAACGCCGGTAAAAAGCAGGATTTCGCGCAGCCGCGTGAGGTATTCAAAGGCCTCGTCCGGCGTGCGAATATCGGGCTCGGAGACGATCTCGATGAGCGGTGTCCCGCAGCGGTTCAGGTCGAGATAAGTGCGCGTCGAGGAGTCGGTAAAGCCATCGTGGAGGCTCTTGCCGGCGTCCTCTTCCATGTGCAGGCGCGTGATGCCGATTCGCTTGATGCTGCCGTCGGCCGTCGGCACGTCGATGTAGCCGTGCTCTGCCAGCGGCTTGTCGAATTGCGAGATCTGGTAGCCCTTGGGCAGATCGGGATAGAAGTAGTTTTTGCGCGCAAAGATGGAGCGCGGATTGATCGTGCAATGAATGGCGAGCGAAGCCTGCGCGGCAAACTCGACAGCCTTCTCATTCAGCACCGGCAGCGCGCCGGGCAGGCCCAGGCAAACGGGGCAGATGTTGGTGTTAGGCTCCGCGCCGAACTTGTTGGCGCAACCGCAGAAAGCCTTGGTAGCGGTGAGCAGTTGCACATGAACTTCAAGCCCAATGACGGGCTCATATTTGGCGCGAATTTCGGGTGAGATGCCGGCGGCGAGCATAGCTCTATTTTACCGGCTTCTACTCGGAGGGTGACGGGTCCGGCGCGGTGAAGGGCGAGCAACAGGGCTTCTGCGTGGCGTGCCAGTTCATCAACTCCAGGCGAATCCCGTCCGGGTCATAGAGATTAAACTGCCCCTTGCCGTCCTTGCCGATCTGCGTGTGGCCGTCGTTGCGGACATTCTCAAGCCGGCCCGCATTTTTGAGCGTCGCGTAGCCGGTATCGACGGAATCCTGCCCAATGGAAAGGTGGTCCATCACGCCGAGCGACCGCTGCGACATATTCGGAGGAATGCCCGTGCCCGGAACACCGGGCGTCAGCATATATTCCAGCCAGTCATGCGCGTCTGGCGTCTGCTGGCTCACCCAGTCGATCTCGGTTTCGCTGCGGCCGCCGAACCAGTAGGGCCTGAAGTCGAGGATGGCGCGGTAGAAGGTGTCTTCTTTGGCGCGGTCGCGGACCAGAAAGCCAATGTGAATGATGTGGTGGCCGATGGCATTCGGCGCATCGACTTTGACCTTCAGGTTCGGTTGCACGAATTCGATCTTGTTGCCTTCCGGGTCGAGAACGGTGAAGGTGCGGCTGCCGTCGGAGAGCTTTGTGACGGCCGCGGGAACCTGCCAGCCCTTCGCGGCGAGATACCTTCGCATTCCCTCGGCGCTTGTAGTGTTGAATGCGGCATGGTCCAGGCGGCTGACGCCGGCGCTGGCGGGCAGAGGCAGCACTTCCACAAACTGTGTGGAGGAGAACGCGTATCGTACACCCCGCGGATTTTCCGGATCGGGCATTTTCACCGCGCCGACGGTAAAGGTGTAGTAGTGCTCGGTGGACGCGGGGTCTGATGTATAGACGGCAAGATGCGAGATGCCGGTGATTTTAGGCCGCGCGGGTTGCGCTGTGAGTGTGGAGACGACGAGCAGTACGGCGGCAGCAAAAACTTTGGAGCGCATGAAACACCTCGATTGCATGGACCGCAACACGATAAATCGATTCCTGCACAGAGCGCAACGTGGAAGCGGACTCGAATGAATTGCAGCCGGTTCGACCAGGCGCGCGCAAGGCGCAGAGGGATTACATTGAGTTGACAATTTGGCGACAACTAGAGGTTCGCAGCGCACTACGCTTGTTTTTGCCGAAGCGGAGTGTGCCAATTGCGTTCCTCGAACAAGATCGTATTTTTCTTTCCGTCCTTTGCCAGCTCCGAGGCGACGGCCCCGCTTGGAATTCTTGCGGTGACAACGCCATTAAAGAGAGCGGGGTTCGAAGTCGTTCTTATCGACTCCACGATCACGCCAAATTTCAAACAGCGCGTGCTATCGGAAGTGCGCGACGCTCTCTGCCTCGGCATCTCGCTTGTCACAGGGCCGATGATTCGCGAGACCGTCGATATTTCCCGATCCATCAAAGAATGGGATCCTGACTTTCCAATCATTCTGGGAGGCTGGCATCCATCGCTGCTCCCGAAGCAAACGCTCGAAGCATCCTATATCGATTACATTGTGCGCGGTCAGGGAGAGTTTTCATTACTGGAGCTTGTGCAGCACATCAAGGACGGCGCAGCGCCCGATCTCATTGCAGGGATCGGTTTCAAGCGCAACGGGCGCTTGATTATGACCCCGGAGCGGCCGCTGAAACCACTCGTCGAAATGCCGCCGAAGGCATACGAGATTGCCGATTTCGACGCATACGAGCGGGGATGCGGACGGCGCTGGGCAATGTATACATCGAGCCTTGCCTGCCCGTTCAATTGTTCTTACTGCACAAACTCCGGCGTCTATGGACGGAAGTGGAACGCGCTTCCGCCGGAGCAATTCGTCGAAGAGACAGTTGACCTGAGCCGGCGCTATTCGCTGGAGATGTTGTGGATCGTTGACGACAACTTCCTCGTAGACCTGGACCGTGCCCGTGGAATTGCAGAAGGACTGGTACGCGAAAATTCACACTACCAGTGGAGCATTCAGGCGACGACAAACCTAACTTCGCGTCTCTCCATAGAAGATCTGAAACTGCTGCGCCGCGCGGGCCTGCACCAGATTTGCCAAGGGGTAGATTCCGGCTCTCACACCGTGCTGAAAGCCATGCACAAGGACTGGCAGGATTTCGAGTCAATTTACGAGAGCGCATCCCGCTGCCTCGAAGCCGGAATCCGTCCGTCGTTCAACATCATCTTTGCCTTTCCAGGTGAAACAAAGAAAGAACGTCGCGAGACCATCGATTTCATGATGGATGTATGCAGGCGTTTTCCCGGCGCCGAGTTCTGGACCAATATCTTCACGCCGTATCCCGGCTCGCCTATCTTTGAGCGCACGACGGAGCTTGGCATCGATACGCCAACTTCCCTGGAGGGGTGGGCCGATTTCTTTCCACGTTACACGCGGCTTCCGTGGCTGGATGGCGCAGAACACAAACGACTGCAAGTAACCCGCGACTATCTACGCATCGCCTTCGACCGAATCCCGATTCGCGCCGACAGGCGAAGCAGGATGACGCGCCTGACGCAGAAGGTCATATCGCTGCCCGCGCGATGGAGGCTGGATCACGATGTCTACCAACTGCCCGTGGAGCTGTGGCTGAATTCCAAGCTGAAAAAGATCACGGAAATGAAGCCTGCCGTGGATGCAAAGCGCCTTGCGCGCACGCCGGCAGAGGCTGCTTGCTGAACCTGCCGATTTCGGTATCGAGGTGACACTTGGCAGACGTGCTGCTGACACATTCGTATCATCTTCCCTACGACGCAAAACAGTTGCGCAAGATGCAGCCGTATGCGCCAATTGGAACCCTGTATGCTGCAAGCGCGCTAAGGGAGCGCGGAATCTCCGTTGCGGTCTTTGATTCGATGCTGGAAGATCCATCGGCAAAGTTCGCTGCCGCGTTGGAGCTGCATCGTCCGAAGGTCGTTGCAGTGTATGAAGACGACTTCAACTTCCTTTCAAAAATGTGTCTTACCCGTATGCGCGAAGTTGCCCACGAGATTGCCATAGCGGCACGGAGTGCGAGTGCTATTGCAATCGTCCATGGGTCTGACGCGACTGATAATCCAGAGCTTTTTCTCAAGAATGGATTCGACTATATTCTGTGCGGCGAAGCGGAAGCCACGCTTGTGCAACTTTGTACTTTCCTGCTGAGCGGAAAAACAACACAGAACATCGATGGCCTTGTGAGCTTGGGCCAGGATGGCCGCGTGGTTAGCGCCGCCCAGAGACTCGCAAAGAATCCATCGTGGGAGAATCTGCCGCTGCCCGCCCGCGACCTGATTGACATGGAACCATATCGAGAATCGTGGACAAAGTCTCACGGATACTTCTCTGCCAACATGGTGTCGAGCCGCGGATGCCCCTATCGATGCAACTGGTGCGCCAAGCCAATCTCCGGCAATAAATTCCATCTGCGCCCGGCGGCGGCCGTTGCGGAAGAGATGAGAATTTTGAAGGCGGAGAGAGGGGTTCAGCATATCTGGTTCGGCGATGACGTCTTTGCGCTGAATCAGCACTGGGTGCAGCAGTTCGCCGCAGAAGTCGTTCAGCGCAACGCGGCAATTCCCTTCAAGATTCAGTCGCGCGCAGACCTGATGAGTGAGCAGACCGTGCAAAGCCTGAAGCTCGCAGGCTGCGCCGAAGTCTGGATGGGTGTGGAATCCGGCGCACAGTCTGTCTTGGACGCAATGGAAAAGGGACTGCGCCTATCGTCCGTGCGCGCGGCGCGAGGCCGCTTGAAAGAAGCGGGAATCGAGGCCTGCTTTTTTCTGCAGTTCGGCTACCCCGGCGAGACATGGACCGAGTTGCAGCAGACGATAGCGCTGGTGCGCGAAACGCGGCCAGATGATATTGGAATCTCTTTCTCCTATCCATTGCCGGGAACCGGATTCTACGAAAGGGTTCGAGGGCAGATGGGTCGAAAACGCAACTGGGCCGACAGCGATGATCTCTGCATCATGTTCCGAGCAGCCTACACTACGGATTTCTACCGCGCGGTGCGTAACGCTTTGCACGCAGAGGTTGATTCCTGGCACGCCGCCGGCTCGGACTCTCATGCGCAGTTGAGGGTCGACGAGTTATGGCGCCGGGTCAACGATCAGGAGCCTCTCAGCAGGCAATTGGATGAAGGCGCCGCATCGGAAAGAACCGCTCCTCTTTCCTCCTCCGTGATTGTGCCACTCGCTGCGCTGACAACGGCCGGGGAGGTGTAAATGCGGGAACTTCTTCTGACGCACGGCTATCTTCTCTACGAAGATCCAAAAGAACGGCAGATTATGAAGCCCTATGCGCCGCTGGGGATTCTCTATCTCTGCTCGCATCTTCGCAAGAAGGGTTTTCATGTAGACGTATTTGACACAACCTTTGCCAGTCGCGAAGAGTTGTTCCGGCTGCTCTGCACAGAAACGCCGTCGGTCCTCGGAATCTATGCAAATCTAATGACCCGCAGCAATGTCACCGAAATTCTGAAAGTGGCGCACGAGACGGGATGGAAGACGGTAGTGGGCGGCCCGGAGCCGGGCGCGTACACCCTCGAATATCTGCACGCTGGAGCCGATTTTGTAATTGCCGGCGAGGGCGAAGTCACTCTGGAAGAGCTGCTGCAGGCCATGCGTTGCGGCAATGCAGACTTCTCCCAGATAGCCGGGCTTTCGTTTCTCGATGCGGATGGCAACTTGATTCAGGGCCCTCCGCGCGCGCAGATTGCCAATCTCGATTTGCAGCCGTGGCCAGCGCGCGATGCTATCGACATCCGTCGTTATGTAGAAACATGGCGGACCCATCATGGCAGCGGTTCGGTGAATTTTATTACCGCACGAGGTTGCCCGTTTCGCTGCAACTGGTGCAGTCACCAGGTCTTCGGCCAGTCGCATCGGCGGCGCGATCCATTGCTGGTTGTGGATGAGGTGGAATGGCTGCTCGGCGAATACTCGCCAGATATGGTGTGGGTCTCAGACGATGTTTTCACGATCAGTCATCCGTGGCTTCGCGCCTACGCGGCCGAGATGAAGCGGCGCGGTCTGTGCGTCCCGTTTGAATGTATCTCGCGCGCCGACCGCCTAAACGCGGAGATGCTCGATCTGCTTGCGGAGCTGGGTTGCTTTCGCATCTGGATCGGCTCGGAAAGCGGCTCGCAGAGGATTCTCGACGCCATGGATCGCGGCGTAAAGATCGAACAGGTTCAGGACGCCATCCGCATGGCTCGCGAGCGGGGAATCCAGAGCGGCATGTTTCTTATGTGGGGATACGAAGGTGAAGAACTCGAAGACATTGAAGCTACGATCCAGCATGTCAGCACGACAAATCCTGACATTTTCTTCACTACGGTTTCGTATCCCATCAAGGGCACTCCCTACTACAAGCAGATCGCAAACCGGCTTGTGCAACTGGAGCCATGGAACAAAACGTCGGACCGCGAGCTGACGGTTAAGGGGCGACACACACGGCAGTTCTATGCGCACGTAGACCGGCTTCTGCGCACCGAGGTCGAACGTTCCCGCATGCTTCAGAAGCCGGCAGCACTGGATGCGTCGGCCCTCACGGTCCTTGAACAGAGCATTCGTGAGGCGCGGAACGGCATACAAGCCACCTACGCCGAGGTGGAACAATGATTGCCCTTACGGACACTTCGGCCGCGGCATCCGCGTTTGACAGGATTGCCGAGACCTATGATTCGGAGTTCACTACATCGATGATTGGGCGCTCCCAGCGCGAAGCTGTGTGGAGAAAAGCCACTACAGTGTTTCGCAGCGCAAGCCGCATTCTGGAACTGAATTGCGGTACCGGCGAAGATGCGCTGTTTCTGGCTCGTCAAGGGCATGTCGTAACAGCCTGCGACGCATCGTGGCGAATGATCGAACTTGCGCGCGAGCGCAAGTCAAACGAAGCGCCGCGCGCTGCTATCAATTTTGTGGTGCTCCGCTCGGAGCATCTTCACCAACTGCCGCAGACGGAGCAATTCAACGCGGTGTTCTCGAATTTCTCAGGCCTGAATTGCGTCGCAGATTTGTCCGCCGTTTCCCGCCAGCTTCTCGAACGGCTGGATTCGGGCGCGCCGCTGTTACTGTGCCTCTCCACTCGTTTCTGCGCGTGGGAGATGCTTCACTATCTGTTTCGCGGCAACTTGCGAAAGGCCTTTCGCCGGTGCGGAGGGTTTGCGAATGCGCGTGTGGGAGACCAGAGGATTCCGGTGTTCTACCCGACATTGCACTCCATTCGCCGATCCTTCGGTAGAAGTTTTCGCCTGCGCTCTGTCACAGGGATCGGCATTTTCGTTCCGCCTTCTTATATGGAACAGTGGGCGCGCAGGCATCCGTCGCTCTTTCGATTTCTGGAGTGGTTGGATAGCGTGTTGGCTTACTGCCCAGGGCTACGAGTTCTCGGCGACCACATGTTGCTGCAACTGGAGCGAGTGTGACGATCTCCGTACAACAGATCGCGGCTGTCGAGGATGCTACGCTGCCGTTCGAAGTGTCGCTGCGGTGCCCTCGATGCGGCACTGCTATGTCGAGCCTGGTATGCCGGAGCTGCGCATTGGAACTGCAAGTACGAAACGGAATCGTCGATGCGCTTCCGCCGGAGCGGGCGGTGTATTACGAAAAGTTCGTGCAGGATTACGAGCGCATCCGAGCCGCAGAGGGCCGTGGAAGCCAGAACGATAATTTCTATCTGGGACTTCCTTATCAGGATATTTCCGATAAAAACAGCCAGCAATGGAAGATCAGAGCACGAAGCTTCGATTACTTGATGGAGCGCTTGCGGAATGACAGCGTGATCGGCGCAAGTGGAAAAATTCTCGACATTGGCGCGGGAAATTGCTGGATGAGCTACAGGCTGGCGCTTGCCGGATACCGGCCTTTCGCCGTGGACCTCTTGAGAAACGATTGGGATGGCCTGGGAACTGCACAGCATTATCGGCAGCGTGTACCGGAACTGTTTCCCCGGTTCAGGGCGGAGATGAGCAAACTGCCATTCCAGGACGAGCAATTCGATGCAGTTATTTTTAATGCCTCGTTTCACTATGCAGAGAATTATGAGACGGTCCTCTCCGAAGCTCTTCGATGTGTGAAAGCCGGCGGAATCCTGGTGATTTGCGACTCGGCTTGGTATCCCAACGACGAGAGCGGTCAGCGGATGCTCGAAGAACGGCGTCAGGCATTTCTTGCGCGCTATGGAACCCCTTCGGACTCGATTCGAAGTCTTGAGTATCTGACGGACTCCCGGCTCAAGGCTCTTGAGCAGAAACTCTCGATTTGCTGGAAAGTGCATTCTCCACAGTACGGTTTTCGGTGGGCCATGCGCCCTCTTGTCGCCGGGCTCCGCGGCAGGCACAAGCCATCTCAATTTCGCATTTATATCGCCCGGAGAGACAAATGATTATCTTCTTGAATCCTCGAGCCACCAAGCCGCGCAACTGCCGCCTTCCGCTCGCAATTCTCGCATTGGCCGCTGTCCTGGAGGGGCGTGAAGAGTACGAGATAGTGGACGGCAACCTGGACGATCACCCCGTTGAGGCAATCCTGAAGCTGATCGACAGCCACAACGTAGAGCTGCTCGGCGTGACTGTAATGCCCGGCCCGCAGATGGCGGCGGCAATAGAAGCATCGCGTGAGGTACGCAAGCTGCGGCCTCACGTAAAGATCGTGTGGGGCGGATACTTTCCATCCATCTATCCCACCGCATCGCTCAACGCGAAGTATGTCGATTTTGTTGTGCGCGGACAGGGGGAAGATACGCTGCTGGAATTACTGGATGCACTGCGCGGAAAGCGATCGCTGGATTCGATCCTGGGGCTCTCCTACAAGGACACCTTCGGATTCCATCGCAACAATACGGAGCGGCCGATGAAAGGCCCGGACAGTTTTCCATGGCATCCGTTTCATCGCGTGCCGGTCAAAAAGTACCTGCGCCCCTCCTTCTTTGGAAAACGGACCGCGGTTCATCATGCCAGCATCGGATGCCCGTTCAACTGTAGCTTCTGTGGAGTTCATGCTCCCTATGGACGAGTCGAGAAGATGGAATCGCCGCAGCGAACGGTCGCAATTTTGAAGCATCTGGTTTCGGAATATGACGCTGACTCGGTTCAATTTTATGACATGAACTTCTTTCTGCAAGAGGATCACGCCCGCGAATTATGTGAGTTGCTCGCCCCGCTCAAGATTCAGTGGTGGTGCGAAGCCCGCGTGGATATTATGTCGCGCTACTCGGACGAAACGATGGCCGCAATTCGGCGCGCAGGCTGCACCATGATCTTCTTTGGAGCGGAGTCCGGGTCGGATTGGGCGCTTGAAGAGATGCAGAAAGGAATCACTACCGAGCAAACGCTTACGGTGGCGCGCCGCACTCGCGAGTTCGACATCATCCCTGAATTCTCGTTTGTCGTCGGCAACCCCCGAGACCCGGAGCGCGATACGCGCGAGACCCTTGACTTTATCCGGAAGATCAAAAAAATCAATCCCGACTCCGAGATCATCGTGCAGCACTATACGCCAACGCCTCAGCAGGGATCGATGTACGGCGATGTGGATGGAAAGATTTCGTTTCCCGACACGCCGGCGGAATGGGCGACAAAACGCTGGATGGATTTCACACTGCGCATCGATACCGGCGCGCCGTGGATGAAGCGGAAGACGAAGAAGCTGATTGACAACTTCGAGTTGGTGGTGGCTTCCCGCTGGCCAACCGTGCAGGACATACGCGCGCCACGCTGGAGCAAAGCGCTTCTTCAAGCGCTGAGTTTCTGGCGTTACGCAACGCAGTTTTACAGCTATCCTTTCGAGTTGCAGCTCGCCAACAGGTTCATCCAACTCCGGAAACCGAAACGGGAGAGCCTGTGAGCGATTCTGCAACAACCGTCTGCGACTCGGCGAAGAGATCTCGGAATCTTCGCGCATTCGATCGGTGGTCGCAATCGTATGACGCACAGAGCAATCCGCTTCTGACGCTGGAGAAACGCTATCTGGAAGAACTGCTTCCGCGCGTGGCAGACCGAGACGTGCTGGATGCAGGATGCGGCTCGGGGCGCTGGTTGAGCTATTTTGCCGAGCAGAGGCCGCGTACCATTTGCGGTGTTGATGCTTCAGCCGGAATGCTGCGTGCAGCCGCGCTGAAGCATATTCCGCACGTGAAATTCACACGCTGCTCGTGCACCGCGACTCCATTCGAAGACCGTAGTTTCGATACGATCCTTGCGTCCTTCCTGTTGAGCTATATCGATGACCTTGACGCATTTGCAATCGAGATCAACCGGATTGCGCGGGAAGACTGCGATCTGTTCCTTTCCGATATGCACCCGGAGACGCAGCAGAAGCTGGCGTGGAAGCGCGCATTTCACGATGGCAACAGCGAGGTTGTGCTCGAAACCGTAAGCCGCAGCGTGCAGGAGATTGCGAATGCGTTTGGTGCTTTAGGGTGGGAGACGCTCATTGCCATCGAGCCTGAGTTTGATGCGCCCGAGCGCGAGGTATTTGAGGCTGCCGGACGGCTTGCCCGTTATAGGGATGCCGAAGGACATCCTGCAATCTATCTGCTGCATCTGCGGAAGAGATGGCCGGCAGGTGTGAGTGCGTTGGCAAAGCAAAAGGAAACCGTGATTCATGGTGGCAGATGCGCGCTGGGACCGCAGGAATGCACGGCGGCATCCATTCGGATCAAAGACGACCGCATTGCCCAGATCGCGGCGGAGCAATTCCTTTCCATGTCGCCGCAGTCATTGGCAATTGACCTGAGCGGCTATTTGTTGATGCCCGGCTTCATCAATGCGCACGACCATCTGGAGTTTTCTCTTTTTCCAAGACTCGCGAGTTCGCATTATACAAACGCATCGGCTTGGGCAAAGGACATTCACCAGAACCATGCCGCACTGATTGCCCGGCACAGGGCTGTTCCAAAAGATGTGCGCTTGTGGTGGGGCGGCTTGCGCAATCTCCTCTGCGGGGTCACTACGGTTTGCCATCACAATCCTGTCGAGCAGGAGTTTCAGCGTGATGACTTTCCGGTGCGGGTAGTTCGCGACTTCGGCTGGGCGCATTCGCTTGCATTTGGAGGCGACCTCCGCAAAGCTCACGCCGCTACGCCGTCGCACCGTCCGTTTATGGTGCACGCCTGTGAAGGAATCGATGACGATGCGCGCAACGAAATCCATGAACTGAACAGACTTGGAGTTCTGGATGAAAATACGGTTCTCATTCACGGGCTGGCGCTTGACGAAGAAGGCATAGCATTGCTCCGCGAGTGTCAGGCATCGTTGGTGATCTGCCCATCATCGAACCGGTTTCTCTTTGGCTGCTCACCGGATATGGAAGCGCTACGGAGCGTCCGAAACATTGCCCTGGGCAGCGACTCGCCGCTGACCGCTTCCGGCGATCTTCTGGACGAGGCGCGGTTCGCGGCAAGCGCCTGCGATATTCCGGCTGGCGCCGTCTACTCGATGGTGACGAAAGCCGCCGCAACGATTCTGCAGCTCCACGATTCCGAAGGCTCAATCGCAGTATGCGGCGCGGCAGATCTCATTGCCATCCGCGACATTCACCTCGACCCCATAAATCGCTTGCCAGGACTCTCCGCGGCTGATGTGGAGTTCGTGATGACGAAAGGGAATGTGCAGCTTGCTTCTCAGGACGTGATGGAGCGTTTGCCGCGCGCGGCAAAGGCCCACCTCGAACCGATACTCGTGGGCGGAATCCTGAGATGGCTCCGCGCTCCAGTTCGTGATCTGTTGCAGAAGGCCGAAGAGATACTTGGCATTGGAGCCGTGCAACTTGGCGGGCGCCCGGTTGCTTTACCGCCGCATGTGGAGACCGGTTATGCCCGCTGATCTGAAGACAATGCCGCTTCCACCGGTCGAGGAAAGCAGCAGTACTCCACAGGGTGCACACAAGTTATCGAGCCTGCCGATTCTCATTCTCAACGTGCATGAGCACTGTAATTGCCGCTGCCTGATGTGCGACATCTGGCAAAGGAAGGATGGAAGAGAACTCGATCTGTCGAGCTTTGCACGGCATCGCAATTCGCTGCTGCAACTGGGCGTGCGCCAAGTTGTGCTTACGGGGGGCGAGCCTCTTCTGCACCGCAATTTTGGAGAGCTGTGCAGTTTTCTTCGCGATTGCGGCGTGCGAATTACATTGCTTACCACGGGTTTGCTGCTGATGAAACGGGCGGACATCGTGGCAGATGGCGTCGATGAGGTGATTGTGTCGATCGACGGGCCGGAGGAAATTCACGATCGAATTAGAAGAGTGAATGGCGCATATCGGCTCATACAGGACGGTATTCGGGCGGTGCGCGGAAGGAACGCTCGGATGCCGTTCTTAGGCCGCAGCACCATACAGAAAGCGAATCATCACCTACTGAGAAAAACGGTGTCTGCATCCAAATTGCTTGCGCTCGATTCCATTTCGTTTCTGGCCGCGGATGTTACTTCCCAGGCGTTCAACCGCGAGCTTGTATGGCCCGGTGAAAAGCAGATGCAGATTGCTCTGGAACGGCATGAGGTCGATGCGCTCGATAACGAAATCAATGCGCTAGTGTTGGAGAACTCCGACGATATGCGAAGTCGATACATCGTCGAGTCGCCCGCAAAGCTTCGCGGCATCAGCCGGCGCTTCCGAGAATATCTGGGCGACCTGTCTCCGGTTTCGCCCAGATGCAACGCGCCGTGGGTATCGGCAGTCCTCGAAGTCGATGGTTCTGTTCGGCCTTGCTTTTTCCATAAGAAGATTGGAAGCACGGCCGCACAGGACTTGGAACAGGCGATCAACAGCGAAGAGGCGCAGCAGTTCCGCGCGACGCTGGACGTGAATACGAACGCTGTATGCCAGCGATGTGTCTGTTCCTTGCAATTGCAACCCAAAGAAACGCCATCTTAGTTATGAATGAGGGATGAGGATGCTGACGGTGGATGTTAGCGAAGAAGAGTTGGAGATACGGGAGCTGCCCAGGCATGTTTTGGAGGGCGAAGAGCTAACGCTGCGTGAGGAGTTTTATCCGTGGGGTTTTCCGCTGGAGGTGCATACGAACGCGCGGGAGGTGTTGACGCAGTGCGCGGCTATGTGGGGGAAGTTCAGAAAGAAATATGACACGGAACCGATGCGCGCGGATGTGCTGGTCACAGAGGGCGGCGCGAGTGAGTGTCCGCCGACGCCGGTGTATCGGGTGATGACGCCGTTGTTGATGACGGTGGCGGACGCCGAGAACTACTGTGTCGTGGATATGGAGAGCTGCCGCTCGACGGTGGTGATGACGCAGGCTGCGCTGAGCCATCCGCTCTACGCGCAGTATTTTTTGCTCGCGATGCCGGCTTCATGCGTGTCGGTGCGTTATGTGACGCCGGTTCATGCGGGGTGCGTGGCGTTCGATGGGCGTGGTGTGTTGTTGTGCGGGGAATCGGGCGCAGGGAAATCGACGCTGTCCTATGCATGTGCGCGGGCGGGGTGGACGTATGTGAGCGACGATGCAAGTTTTCTACTGCATGGAAAAAAATCGCGGGTGGTAATGGGGAATTGCCACCAGGTGCGATTTCGGCCAAGCGCGGCAGAGTTATTCCGTGAATTGCAGGGGTTGGAGATGACCCCGCGCGCGGCGGGCAAGCCGTCGATTGAGTTGCCGATTGCGCCTATAACGGAGATTCATCGTGCAGAAGAGGCCCAGGTAGATTTTATTATCTTTCTGAATCGCAACTGGGATGGTAGCCCGGAGCTTGCTCCCTATAGCAAGGATGCGGCGCGCGCGCTTATGCGGCAGATACTGTATGCGCCGCCGAAGGCCCGGTTGATGCAGTGCCGCGAGATCGAGCGGCTGTTGACGGCGGAGATATTCGAGCTTCGCTATACCGATCTGGATGCGGCGATTGAGCGGTTGCGATTGTTGGTTGCAGAAGGGCGATGAGGGAATCGTTGATTCTGGCCGGCAATATCGAGGCTTCCTGATGAAGCCCCCTGCACCGCAGGCCAGCGCGCGTTTGGGGTTTGTGGCGCGCCTCCTGCGATGGGGTTGCTGAGTGATGTGTATGTTAGGGATTCAGGAAGCGCAGCAGGGCCTGCTCGTCGTGCTGGCTGAGATTGGCACGGACGCGCATGTGGCGCACGATGGTGCCTGAGATGGAGGGGGAAAAGCCCTCTGGAGTCGCGTGACAACGTGAGCAGTTACGGACGAAGACGCGCTCGCCTTCATCCGGCGGCTGTGGCGCGGGGTCGGCGTGCTTTTTAGTGGTAGTTTTTGCAGGTGGTTGCGATTGCGGCTGCGTTGCCGAGAGCACGGGCACGCTAAGAGCTGCCAATGCAAGCGAGAGTGCGAGAAGATGCTGCTGCCTCATCGAGACTTTCCTTTCCATGCGGGGAAGAGAAACCGGTAGACGAGCCCGGTCTCCCACACGTTGGTGTCGTTGGATGCGGAGAACTGACGCGCGTAGCTGGTAAGAATACGCATGTTGTGGGGCAGGTTGTAATCAAGGCCGAAATCCGCGCGCTGGGTGTCTTCGAGCGGCAGGCCATCGCTGACCACGGTGTCGCGGCGAAAGGTTTGCTGCATACGGAAGAGGGGCTCGAAGCGGCCAACCCAACTATTGAAACCGCCGAAGGCCTGCGTGCGGTAATCGACTTCGACCCAGTAGCCCTGCGCGTGATGGCCGCGTGCATATTCGGAACGCACCTTCAGGCCCGCATCCTTGGGCTCCCACCAGACGTGCAGGCCGTAGAAATTTTCCTGTGTGCCTTGCAGCAGGCGGCCATAGGAGAGGCCGACTTCGAGGCGCTCTTTGGGCAGGTAGAGATTGGTGCGCGCGCCGAAGGAGCGTTTGGAATTGAATTGCTCGTTACCGCTGCGAGCGGAGAAGTAACCGGTGTAATCGATGGAGTAGTTGGGCCGCGAGATGGCGGAGCCGCGGACCATGCCGCCGAGGCCGGTGCCGGAGGACATCGTGCCGAGGCTGGCAGTGAGCGGGCCATCCTGAAAATTGCTGATCCATACGGGGGAGAGGCGTTCGTTGTAAGTGGCAAACGGGACGAGGAAGCTTCCCGCAACGACGGTGAGATGCGGTGAGGCGATGAAGTCGCCCTGAAGGTAGGTGACACCGGCAAAATGGCTGTGGTTATAGCCGGTCTGGCCGTTGGATTTGGGCGAGAAGGATTCGTCGATAGTTGCGCGCGATTCGATAAGGAGGTGGGAACCGATGGGCGCGGCGATCAGCGGTTCGAAGATGGGAAGAAAACTTGTGTTTCCACCATTGGTGCTGCTGAAAAATGCCGCTCCGCCGGAGATGAGCGGCACATTCTGCGCGGTGCTGGCGTGCGTGGCAGCGAGCAAGGCCGCAACGATGGCGACGAGCCGCATGGCGCAGGAGATTTCTGCATGAATGTGCGAGATCGGTTGCTGCATGAACTGAATGTATGCGCGGCGGCGCGCGAGTGTGTCTCGCGAAGGTCTGCTCTTTGTCAATTGATTGTCACTTGTGTTTGCGAGCTGACTGCGCGCTGTGTCATTGTGCGCATGAGGCGACAAAGCGATGACAAACGCTTGACGGAACGGTGACAAACGCGAGGTGACGGCGCACTAGGGTGAGGAAATGATCGCGCGCATTACTTCATCTCGGCGGGTGGCTGCATGATGCGGGACCAACAGGCACGGCAGACGGTGCTGGAGGTTCTCTGTGACACGGATTCCAACTGCTGGCTGCCGCTGGCGGGGCTTTCCGGGCAGGAGTGGCGCAGGCTGATGCAGTGGCTGGATGTGAGCGGGCTTGCCTTGTATTTTCTGGATCGCGCGAAGGAGCTGCGTTGTGAAACTGCATTGCCGGATGCGGTGCGCGCGGGCCTGGAGCAGCGGCTGACGCAGAACACGGCGCGGACGCACGGCATGATTGCAGAGTCGGTGGCGATTCATCAGGAGTTTGCACGCTCGGGGCTTGTTTATGCCTTGTTGAAGGGGATTTCGTTGTGGCCGGATTCTGTTCCGAGATTGGAGCTGCGGTCACAGCTCGACATTGACTTTCTGATTGCAGAAGCGGATGTGGCTGCGGCGTGCGCGGTGTTGGAGCGCGGGGGCTACTATCTTCATGCGGTGAGCGGCAGGAGCTGGGAGTTCAAGACGAGGGTTGTGCCCAACATTTCCCTGAAGAACCTGTATCGAGATGCGCCGTCACGTGCGGTGGAGCTTCACGTGGAAAAGGATTCGGCGGACAAGCCGCGGCTGTTGGCTTCTGCGGTGTCTTGCGCGATGGATGGTGTTGCGATTCCGGTGCTGAAGCCGGCGGATCAGTTTGTGGGGCAGGGGCGGCATGTGTGCAAGCACATATACGGCGGATTTTTTCGCGCAGCGCATTTGCTGGAGTTTCGGCGTCATGCACTGATGCGGCGCGAGGATGAAGCGTTCTGGCGTGAGGTGCAGGCCAGGGCAATGGAGACTCCGGGAGCGTGGTGGGCACTTGGTGTCACAACGCTGCTTGTGACGCGGCTGATGGGGGATTTTGTGCCGGAGCATTTTCTACGCTGGACCGTGCATCGGCTGCCTGCGTCTGTGCGGCTGTGGGTGGAGATGTATGGGGAGCGCGCGGTTTTGCAGAGCTTTCCGGGGAACAAGCTTCATCTGCTGCTGCCGAGGGAGCTTGCGGGCCCGGAGACGGTGGTGCGACAGGAGCTGCGGAGAGCTCTAATGCCGCTGCGGCTACCGCCACCGATTGTGCGCGGCGATGCGCAGGAGAACCGGCGGACGCGCCTGCGGCGTTATTGGATGCAGGTGTGCTTTATCGGACTGCGCTTGCGCTTTCATGTGGTGGAGGGGATGCGTTATGCATGGGAGCTGCCGCGCTGGCGGCGGTGCGTGCGGGAGCAGGCAGCGATTTGCGCGGCCAACAAAAGAATGACAATTCTCTGACTGCGACATGACATGTGGACTCCGGGCCGTGGGTACGGTGACAGATGTAGGGGCACTCATGTCAGGAACAGCCGGCAATAGCGATGTAATTTGTGGGACGCAAAGATGGTGTGCGTGTTGCCGGATGTTGTGCGCGGCAATCTGGCTGCTGATGTTATGCGATGCAGGCAGGCTGCATGGACAGACGCCGATTCCGCCTTCGCCGTGGGGCGATGCGCAGAGTGCATCCGGTCAGAACGCGGCTGGAAATGCGATTTCACCTGGGCCTGGAGATGCTTCGCTTGAGCAGAACAGCGTAACGCAGCGCGAGGACAGCGATGCTTCGGCGAATGCGGCGGGCGCGCCGATGAGCACGGCGCTTTCAGCGGGGCAGATCATCCGGCTTCTGCAAAACAATCCTGATCTTGTGGTGGAGCTGAAGGCGCAAGTCGCCGATCATATGCAGGAACAGGGCACGCAGATTGACGCAAACGATATTTCCGACCAGATGCTATTCAGCCAGATCACAGAGAATTCGGGCCTGCGCATGAGTATCACGACGTTTATGCGGGCACGCGGATATGTGACGGACGCGGACCTGCAGGCCGCGGAACTGGAAGCGGGCGAGGGTGCGGCAAATAGCCTGGACGCGCAGGCGGGCCGCGGATGGGCGGATGGCGCGGAGTGGATGCGTGCGACTCCGCGGCCTGGCATGCAGGCCGGCATGAGTGCTGAGCGTTTGCGCGAGAGTGAAGATGCTTCGCTGGCTGCGGGAATGGGGCCAATGGCGGCACGCGCGAACGCCGCGGCGCCGCGGAGGGATGAGCACGGCAATCTGTCCACCGATGCGCCGCAGGTGCTGCGCGAGCCGACGCCGTACAACCTGCGCTCGCTGCGCGATATTTACACGCAGATTCCGGATCGGACGGCGCCGCTGAAACGCTTCGGCTCCGAGGTGTTTGTGAATCGGAGCTTAGGCTCCTTTGCGCGCACCGCGAGCGGCAGCACTGCTTCCCCGGATGTACCGCTGGGCCCGGATTATGTGGTGGGTCCGGGAGACACTCTGCAGATTAATTTGTGGGGCGGCATAACGCAGAGCGTGACGCGCGTGATTGGAACGGATGGTCGGATTCTGCTGCCAGAAGCTGGTTCGCTGGCCGTGGCGGGCCTGCGGCTGGAACGTGCGCAGAGCTTGATTGAGGGTGCGCTGAAGGCGCAGTACCGGAATGCACAGGTGGCTGTGACAGTCGCGCGTCTGCGGTCCGTTCGCGTGTACGTGGTAGGCGATGTGCAGAGGCCGGGCGGCTATGAGGTGAGCTCGCTGGCCACGCCGTTGAGTGCGCTGTATGCGGCGGGCGGGCCGACACAGGTGGGATCGTTGCGCGTGGTGCGGCATCTGCGCGGGCAGCAGCTTGTGGAGACGGTGGACCTGTACGATTTTCTGCTGCATGGCCTGCGGATGGGCAGCGTGAACTTCGAGAGCGGCGACACGTTGCAGGTGCCGCCGGCTGGCCCGCAGGTGGCTGTGACGGGAGCGGTAAAGCGGCCGGCGATTTACGAGTTGAAGGATGGCGAGACGACGCTGTCTGCGCTGATAGAGGACGCTGGCGGATTCACGGTCGCGGCTGCGCTGGACCACATTACAGTGGAGCGCATCGATGCGAATCGGCAGCGCGAGACGGTGACTGTGCCTGTGAGCAGTGATGGAAGCGTGGAGGCCAGCCGCGATGCAACGCGCACATTTCGGGTGATGGATGGCGATCGGATTCACGTAGATCCAATCTTGCCGTACAGCGAGCGAGCGGTGTATCTGGAAGGGCACGTGGCGCGGCCGGGGCGGATTTCGTATCACGACGGGATGCGGCTGAGCGATGTGCTGCGCAGCTATCGGGACCTGCTGCCGGAGCCTGCGGCGCATGGGGAGATTGTGCGGCTGGTCCCGCCGGACCTTCATGCGGAGACGATTGACTTCAATGTTCCCGATGCTCTGATTGGCAACGCAAATGTTGACTTGCAGCCGTTCGACACAATCCGTGTCTTTGGCCGCTATGAAGTGGATGCGCCGAAGGTGACGATTCGCGGAGAAGTGCTGCGGCCGGGCTCCTATCCGTTGTCGAAAGGTATGACGGTGGCACAGTTGGTGCGGATGGCGGGGGGATTCAAGCGCGATGCGCTACAGGAGAGCGCGGACCTGACGAGCTACGAAGTGATGAATGGGAACCAGGTGACGGAGAGCTTGGCGGTGGTGAAGATTGGCGCTGCGGTAGCGGGAACGGACCCGCAGGCGGATGTGCCGTTGAAGCCGGGCGACATCTTGTCAGTGCATCAGATTACGAATTGGAACGACATTGGCGAATCGGTGACGATTCAAGGCCAGGTGCGGCATCCAGGCAACTATGGCTTCAAGGATGGCGAGCGTCTGAGCGCGGTCTTGATGCGCGCGGGTGGACTTCTGTCGGCGGCGTATCCGACGGGTGCCGTGCTGATTCGCGAACAGGTGCGGGAGCTGGAGCAGAAGAGCCGCGAGGAGTTGATTCGGCAGATTGAAACAAACTCTGCGGCAGCGCGGCTTGCGCCCAACGTGACCGGAGATGCAGGCGCGAATTTGCAGATGATTAAGGCGCAGCAGGAGCAGGTGCTTGCAGATTTGAAGGATCATCCGCCAACGGGCCGCATGGTAATTCACATCTCGGAAGACATTGCGAGCTGGGTGAATACGCCGGCGGATGTGGAGCTGCGCCCCGGCGATGTGTTGACGGTGCCGAAGCAGCCGGGCTTTGTGCTGGTGACGGGGCAGGTCTACAACGCAACGGCGCTGGCCTATACGCCGGACAAGACCGCGGGCTGGTACCTGAGCCATGCGGGCGGAACGAATACGACAGCGAACCGGAAAGAAGTTTTCATCATTCGCGCCAACGGTTCGGTGATTGGAAGGCATTCGGGCGGATGGCTTGACGGCGATGTGCTTTCGACGAAGTTGAATCCGGGAGATGTGGTGGTGGTGCCGCAGAAGATTGTGGGCGCTTCGTACCTGTGGAGAAATCTGTTGAGCGCCGCGCAGATTGCGGCTTCGATTGCGATTACCGCCTCTGTGGCGGCGTTGTGAGCTTATGACGACTGTACTGGTTTCCACGCCTGCGAAGGAGATAAGCGACGGGCCGCTGCCGGAGACGCCGCTTTGGGTGGCGCGCGCGGCGTTGTTGTGGAAGCATCGCAGGCTGCTGATGCGCGTGGCAGCGGTGGCTTTGGTGCTGAGCGTTGTGATGGTGCTTGCGATACCGAAGCGGTATACGGCGACTGCGCGGGTGATGCCGCCGGAGCAGCAGAGTTCCGGGGCAATGATGCTGGCCGCGTTGGCTGGGCGCACAAGCGGCCTGGGCGGAGTAGGTGCGCTGGCCGGCGATCTGCTGGGTGGGCACTCGACGACGGCACTGTTGATCGACTTGTTGCGCAGCGGCACGGTGAGCGGGCATCTGATAGACCGCTTTGATTTGCAGAAGCTGTATCACAGCCGTTATCGCATGGATGCGGGCAAGCGTCTGGCGCGCCGCACAAAGATCACCGACGACAAGAAGAGCGGCGTGATTACGCTTGCGGTGCAGGATGAGAGCCCGGAGCGCGCGCAGCAGATGGCGCAGGCGTATCTGGATGAGTTGAACAAGCTGGCGACGCAGACGAGCACGTCGAGCGCGCGACGGGAGCGGGAGTTTATTGAGCAGCGCCTGCAAACGGTGCGGCAGGAGTTGGAGAAGGCGCAGGTGGAGTTGAGCGAGTTCTCCAGCAAAAACAGCACGGTGGACATCAAGGAGCAGACGCGGGCGCTGGTGGATGCGGGCTCGCGGGTAGAAGGCGAGCTTCTGGTGGCGAAGTCGGGCTTGCAGTCGCTGCGGCAGATATACGGCGATGGCAACGTGCGGGTAAAGGAGACGGAGGCGCGAATTGCTTCTCTGCAACATGAGCTGGAACAGATGGCAGGGTCTTCGCGCGCGCCGAGTGAAGCGAGCGCGAATGATAGCGGGAATGCCTCGGAGCTTTATCCGCAACTCCGGCAGCTCCCTCGGCTGGCGGTGCCTTATGCGGATTTGTACCGGCGCGTGCGGGTGCAGGAGACGGTGTTTGAGCTGCTCACGCAGCAGTACGAGATGGCGCGGATCGAAGAGGCAAAAGACATTCCAGTAGTAAGCGTGATCGATCCGCCGGGGCTTCCGGAGAAGAAGTCGTTTCCGCCGCGCACACTGCTGGTGCTGGGGATGACAGTGTTTTGTCTTGTGTTGGCGTCAATGTGGATTCTTGCGCGGGAGGCGTGGGCGCAGTTGGATGCGGCGGACCCGCGCAGAGTGCTGGGGGCGGAAGTGCTGTCGGTGTTGCGCCGCCGAGCATTTGTCTGGAAGCGAGGCCCAGCATGAAGCGGCATGTTGCCAATGCGTTGTATGGAGTGCTCGATTATGCCTCGTATCCACTGGGGATGGTAATTGTTGCGCCGATTGTTCTGCATAAGCTGGGCGCGTTCGAGTATGGGCTGTGGGCCATTTCGACGGCGGTGGTGAGCGCGGGCGGGATCGTAGCCTCCGGCTTCACCGATGCAAATATCCAGCGCGTAGCGCGGCTGCGCGGAACTGGCGCGGTTGCGTTGATGGCGCAGACGGTGCGCTCCATGCTGGGCATCAATCTTGTGCTGGGCTGCGTGGTGGCGGCGATGGCGGCAGTTGCTGTGCCGTTTGCGGCGGAGCGCATTGCGGCATCGCATCCGGAGCGGATACAGGAGTGCCTGGCAGTGCTGTGGATTGGCTGCGCACTGATTTTCGTCCGGGCTATTGAGAGCGTCTGCGTGAGCACGCAGCGGGCGTTTGAGCAATACGGGCATAGCGTGCGAGTGAATGCGGTAGTGCGATGGCTTACGCTGGGCGTGGCTGCGGCGCTGGTGCTGATGGGATACCGCACGGTAAGCATTCTGGCGGAGACCGCGGTGCTTCTGACGGCGGGAACGGTGATGCAGTTTCTGCGTGCGCGGAAGCTACTTGGCGGCGCGGCGCTTTGGCCTGTCTTTCAGCCGCAGGAAACGCGTGTGCTGCTTGGCTTTGGAGTTTTCACATGGGCGCAGGCGCTGGGCGGCGTGATCTTCGGTCAGTTTGACCGGCTGCTGCTGGGTGTTTCGCTGGGCGCGGCGGCGGTGGCTCCATATACGTTGTGCGTGCAGTTTGCACAGCCGATCTTTGGTGTGACGGCTTCCGGGCTTTCGTTCTTGTTTCCGTATCTGTCGGGACGCGTGGGCGTGATCTCAACAGCGGCGCTGAAGCGAACTCTGTGGAAGGTGTTTCTGTGCAATACGCTGATAGTCGCCTGCGGCGCAGCGCTGTTGCTGCTGTTGGGAGACCGGCTGATGCAGGCGTGGGCGGGGCCTACGGTGGCACGCAGTGCCGCGGAAATATTTCCAGCGATTGTGATGGGGTCGGCGTTGATGGGTGTGAGCGTCACGGGAACGTATGCCATGTTGGCGCTGGGACAGTTCAAGGTGGTGGCGTTGCTGAGCCTCTGCTCGCGGGGCGCATTGCTGTTGTTGATGGCGTACATGGTGCAGCGGAATGGCCTGCATGGACTGGCAACGGTACGGATTTGTTACGGAATTTCTGCTCTGCTGCTGTATGTGCCTTTGCTGCGCAAGCTGCGTGGAGGAGCGAAGAGCGCGAACGATTCCGTGGATGCGGCTGTGATGTGCGAACTGCAGGAGGCGTCTAGGCCATGAAGATATTGGTTGCGGCGGCGGCGTTTTCCTCCGAGATGTCGGGATTGCAGCGTCATGCGTTCAACATGGTGCGATGCCTGCTCCTGCGGCCGGAGATTGAGGCGATTCATCTGGTGGCAGCCCCGTGGCAACGCGAACTGGTGCTGAGTGCGGGGCTGGGTTCAGACAAGCGGCTTGCGATCCACATTGCGGAGATGGGGCGCGGATCGGTAGGGCGCAATGGGTGGTACTACCTGCGGCTGCCGGAGATGGCTGCGTCGCTGGGCGTTGACCTGGTGCATCTGACGTATCCGATGCCGGTAAACGCGGATGCGTATGCGTGCCCCACGGTTGTGACGCTGCACGATTTGTATCCGTACGAAGCTCCGCTGAATTTCGGCTTTCCCAAGTTTGTCTTCAATCGCCAGGTTCTTCAACAGTGCCTGGCGCATGTGAATGCGATTGCGTGCGTCTCGGAAACGACTCGGCAGCGCCTGCGGCAGTATGTGCCGGCGCGGGTGTGGGACAAATCGGCGTGTGTGTACAACTGCGTGGAGTCGACGCAGCCAAACGATGCGCAAGCGCTGAGTCACGATGCGCCGTGGGAGTGGCAGGGCGAGCCGTTTCTGCTCTGCGTGGCGCAACACCGCAGGAACAAGAACATACCTCTGTTGATTCGCGTCTTTGCGCGTCTGCTGAGCCGCGGGCAGATTGACCAGCGGACCAAGCTGGTGGTTGTGGGGATTGAGGGTCCGGAGACGCGGCTGATTCATCGCACGGCAAGTGAGTTCGGCGTGAGCGGAGATGTGAAGTTTTTTGAAGGGCTGACGGAAGCGCAACTGCGATGGTGCTATGCGAACTGCGAGGCGTTGGCTGTGCCTTCGAGCATTGAAGGATTCGGGCTGCCGGTGGCGGAGGCCTTGATGGCGGGATGCAAGGTGGTTTGCTCCGACATTGCCGCGCACCGCGAGGTGGGCGGAGAGCATTGCCGGTTTGCAGCGCTGCATGGGCGCGCTGAGGAAACGTTGGCCGAGGCGATTGTCGAGACGATGCGGAAACCGCGCATCAAGCCGATTGTGTTTCCGCAATTTTCGGCTGCGGTGATCGCAGAGCAATATGTGGCGCTGTACCGCGGGCTGCTGAGCGCGCCGGCGTTGCGGCAGCGGAAGAGCGTTGCGGTGGCTGCTACTGCGGCATCCGAAAGGCGCGTGCTGTGAGTGAGATGGGAACGGCTCCAAACATTTCGGTCAGGGAGATGCAAATGGAAGCCTCTGAATCCGTTGCGCAGAATCTTTATGTGGAAGCGGCTACGCCGTGGCACTATGCACTGGTCAAGCGTGTCGCGGATGTTGTGCTGTCGATGCTGCTGTTGCTCGCGCTTGTGCCTCTGCTGCTTCTGATTGCTGTGCTGATAAGGCTGGATTCTCCGGGGCCGGTGCTGTTCGTTCAGAAGCGAGTGGGCGTCAAGGGCACGCTCTTCGATATGTACAAGTTTCGTTCGATGCACGCGTATGTGGAACGCTATGAGGCGTCGCCGACGACATCGGACGATCCGCGCATCACGCGCGTGGGACGGCTTCTGCGGCGCACCAGCTTCGATGAGCTTCCGCAACTGGGGAATGTGCTGCTTGGCTCCATGTCGCTGGTGGGGCCGCGCCCGGAGATGCCATTCATCGTGGACGGTTACAGTGCATTCCACCGGCAAAGGCTGGAGGTGACGCCGGGGATTACGGGGCTGTGGCAACTTAGCGCGGATCGCTCGCGGCCGATCCACGAAAACATGGAGTACGACCTCTATTACATACGGAACCGGACGGTGTGTATGGATGCGTTGATCCTGTTTCGCACGCTGTTCTTCGCAATGCGGGGCGTATGAGCGCTGTGGTGAAAAGCGAGATGGCGAAGAGTGAGGCGATGGCGCGAAGTGAGCTTGCTCATGCGTATGCCGATGTGCTGGGCGTGCAGGTGTCGGCGGTGAACATGCAGAAGGCGGTTGAGCTGGCGCAACGGTGGTTGGGGATGGGCTCATGCGGATATGTATGCGTAACAGGCGTGCATGGGGTGATGGAAGCGCAGAGGGATGAAGAACTGCGGCGGATTTTGAACCGCGCAGTGATGAATGTGCCGGACGGAATGCCAATGACGTGGGTCGGACGCGCGCAAGGGCATGACGCGATGGATCGCGTCTTTGGTCCGGAGTTCATGGCGGAGATATGCGCGGTTGCGATGCAGAAGGGCTATCGGATTTTTCTATATGGCGGACGCGAGGGCGTGGCGCAGTTGTTGGGAGAAAATCTGCAACAGAAATTTCCGGGGTTGCAGGTAGCGGGAACATTCACTCCGCCGTTTGGGGAGTTGAGTCCGGAGCAGGAAACGACGCTGCTGAATGCGGTGCATGATTCAAGGCCGCACATCCTATGGGTGGGGCTGAGCACGCCGAAGCAGGAGCGATTTATGGCGCGCTATGTTGAGTTGCTGGGAGTGCCGCTGCTCGTAGGTGTAGGTGCTGCGTTCGATTTTCATACCGGGCAGATTCGCGATTGCCCCCACTGGATGAAGCGTGCGGGGATGCAGTGGGCGCATCGGCTGATACAGGACCCGCGGCGGTTGTGGTGGCGTTATCTGCGTAACAACCCTGCGTTTCTGTATCGGATTGGGTTGCAACTTTGCGGGTTGAGGCGTACTACTCGCGCAGTGGATGTATTTGAGACGAATACGAAGCGAGAGTCCGAGGTGCGGTGATGAATGAGGTCTGCATCAGCCGAATTGCAACCGCCACGCCGCCGCACGATGTTCATGCCGCGTTTGTGGAGCATGTGCTGGGAATGATGGAAGACAGGCGCGAACGGACGCTGTTGCATCATTTGGCGAGGAAGTCTGCGATTGAGCATCGCTACTCCTACATCCAGGTGGGCGATGACAGCGGGGCCGGATCGGTGAACGGCCACTCGTTGTATCGCGCGGGGAATTTTCCGGCAACGTCGAAGCGCATGGAGCTGTTTGAGATGTTTGCTCCGCGGCTTTTGCGGAGCGCGCTCGACAGGCTGGCCCTGAGCAGCGAAGAGCGCGACAGTATCGGGCATGTAATTGTGACGTGCTGCACGGGGCTATACGCGCCGGGGCTGGACTTCACTGCGATTGAGCATTTGGGGCTGGACCCCGGCACGGAGCGTACGATGGTTGGTTTCATGGGTTGCTATGCGGCCATCAACGGACTGAAGCTGGCGCGCCATATCGTGCGATCGCAGCCGGAGCGTAGCGTGCTGCTGATTAACCTGGAGCTTTGCTCGCTGCATTTTCAAGATACGCGGGCGATGGAAAAGATGCTTGCATTCCTGCTCTTCGGCGATGGCTGTGCGGCGAGCCTGATTCGCAGCGATGAGCGCGGGCTTGCGCTGGATAGTTTTCGAGCAGTGTCGGTTCCGGAGACGCGCGAGTTGATCCTGTGGCGCATCGGCGACTCAGGCTTTGATATGGAGCTATCGAGCCGCGTGCCGGGGGAACTACGCAAGGCCATGCAGGAGTGCGGGCGGCATCTGAACCCGGATGGCGCGATAGATATGTGGGCCGTGCATCCGGGCGGACGAGCGATTCTGGACGCGGTGAGCGAGGGGCTGGAGCTGGCGCCGGACAAGCTGGCAGCTTCCCGCGAGGTGCTGCGCGGATTCGGAAATATGAGTTCGGCGACAGTGATGTTTGTGCTGGAACGCCTGATGCGCACGGCGCAACCGGGACAGCGTGGATGCGGGATGTCGTTTGGGCCGGGACTGACGGCGGAGACGATGCAGTTTCACATGATGTGAGATTTGACCTATGAACGAAGCGGAACGATTGACGTGGTACGGAGCGCCGGAGCTTTCCGGGCGGGCTCGTCTGACGGAGCTGATGGACGGGCCGTGCACGTATAAGGAGTTTCGCGATTGCCTGCGCGACCTGGCGAAAGTAAATCGGATGACGCGAGCGCACAAGCTGACGATGCAATGGCTTGCTGCGGTTGTGCGCGAGTATACGGAGCCGCGCCCTCTGCATATCGTCGACATAGGCTGCGGCGGAGGCGATTTGCTGCGGAGCGTAGAGCAGTGGGCAGCGCGAGAGCAGGTTACGGTGCGGCTGACGGGCATTGACGTGCATACGTATGCGATTCGCGCAGCGCGGGAGTTTACGGATGCGACGAGCAGTATTCGCTGGCAGGTGAGCGATGCGCATGACTTTGCGGCGAATGAGCCGGTGGATTTTGTCGTGAGCTCGCAGATGGCGCATCACATGCGCGATGAAGAGATTGTCCAGTTCCTAAAGTGGATGGAGCGGACTGCCGCGCGCGGATGGCTGGTCAACGATCTGTATCGCACGCGAGCGGCGTTTGTCGGCTTCCGGATGCTGGCCTGGGCGGCTCGGTGGCACCGCTTTGTGCGGAATGATGGACCAGTATCGATTCGGCGTGGATTTCGTCCGCAGGACTGGCAGCGGTATGTGGAACTGGCCGGGCTTGCCGCGGACTCGGTTCGCATCGAAGCGCACTGGCCGGCGCGGATTTGTGTGGGACGGGTGCGGCTGTCATGATTTCTTCGCTGCGCCATGACGTGCTGATTGCGGGCGGCGGCCCCGCGGGAGCAACGCTGGCCATCGAACTGGCGCAGGCAGGCCAGGGCGCTGTGCTGATCGAGCGAAGTCGCGAGGCGCAGCACAAGGTGTGCGGCGAGTTTCTGAGCCCGGAGAGTTTGCCGCTGCTGCGAAGAATTGGAATTCATCCCGCGGCGCTCGGTGCGCAGACGATCCGCTCGCTGCGCATTGCGGCGCGTGATGTGCTGGCTGAGGTCGTGTTGCCGGCTCCGGCGCTGGCGCTGACAAGATACACGCTGGATGAGGCGCTGCTGCAGCGGGCCAGGCAGACTGGCGCGAGCCTGTTGCGCGGATACACCGTGGAGCAGCTTGCGCCGCTGCGCGAGCGGGATTTATGCGGAGGGTGGCAGGCGCGGATTACCGATGTGAGTCATGCTTCGATGGAGATTCAGGGGCGCGAGGCGTTTCTGGCGACAGGCAAGCATGATTTGCGCGGATGGGCGCGTGCCGCGGACGGCGCACAGAATACTCTGGTTGCGCTCAAGATGTATTTCGTGTTGACACGCGAGCAACAGGCAGAACTGGCCGGGCATGTGGAACTGATCTTGTACCCCGGCGGCTATGCGGGCCTGCAGCCGGTGGAAGATGGGCGCGCGAATCTGTGCGCACTGATTACGCGCAAAAAATTGCAACAGGTGGGCGGAGGTTGGGGCAGGTTGCTGGAGCACATGATGCGGAGTTCGCCGCATTTAGCGCGAAGATTGAGCGGAGCTGTGCCTCTGCTGGAGCGGCCGCTGGCGCTTTCGTCGATCCCTTACGGGTATCACGCGCAGGAGTTGTATGAGGGGCCGACGCCGTGGCGGATCGGCGACCAGGCTGCGGTAATTCCATCGTTCTGCGGCGATGGGATGGCGATTGCGCTGCACACTGCGCATCGCGCGGCAGAGTTGTATCTCGAAGGCGCGACTCCGGCGGTCTTTCATGAGGAGATTCGGCGGCGGTTTGCGCGACGGCTGACGTTTGCCACGGCGCTTTCGCGGCTGGTGATTCGGATGCCTGCGCTTGTGCACGTCGTGCGGCTGTGGCCTCCGGTGCTGGCGGAGATCTTTGCGGCGACGCGCGTGCCGGGAACAACTCTGCACGCAATCGGAGATTGAAGCGCCTTGCAAGTGTCGCACGGAATCAACGACAGAATCATGACAATTCCCTGACTGAGCCATGACAACTCCGCCGCGCGCCACGGCTAGTGTCAAGGTGAGTGTTGCCTGCCGGTATAGTGGCAGGACGAAGCCTTGAACCATTCGCCGAACGGATACCTGTTCCGGCGCACTTTACGAGAAAAATGAGGAGATCGGATGAGACGGAAGGGACTTGTGTTTGCGGTGTTGGCCGGATTGTTTGCAGCGGCGTTATTGCCGGCTGCGGGAGCGTACGCGCAGGCTGCGCCGAAGCGGATCGAAGTTGCGGCCAAGAGGTACACCTTCGAGCCGGGCGAGATAACGCTGAAGAAGGGTGAGCCGGTAGTGCTGGTGATAAAGAGCACGGATGTAGCGCATGGAATTCGTTTTCGCGAGCTGAACGTCGAGGTGAATGTGCATGCCGGAGCAACGGGCGAAGTGCAGTTCACTCCGCAGAAGACGGGCGATTTTGTCGGGCATTGCTCGGTGTTTTGCGGCATGGGGCACGGATCGATGACCCTGAAGCTGCACGTGGTGGAGTGACGGTGCGGCGCGCGTGGATGGGAGCGGCGGCGTTGGCGCTTGCTGTGCTGGCAGGGTGCAAGGTCGCGGAGCCGGGCGGGTTTGAGCGCGGCGTGGTGACTACGGCAAAGCATCGCATTTTTGTCGGCAACAAGGATCAGAAAAATCCGCTGCCGAGCACGCCGCAAACGCTGGCAGATGGCAAAGAGGCATTCTCGCATTACTGCGTGGCGTGCCACGGGCTGGACGGGCAGAACACGGGCGTGCCATTTGCGGGGCACATCTCGCCGCCCATTCCTTCGCTGGCTTCGGCGGACGTGCAGCAGTACACGGACGGGCAGCTTAAGTGGATTCTCGACAACGGAATCTCGCCTTCGGGAATGCCCGCGTCAAAAGGCATTTTGAGCGATGATGAGCTTTGGTCGATTGTGGAGTACATTCGCCATCTGCCGCAGGCTGGGAGCCTGGGAGAGCCAGAGATGTATACGCATTGAGGCAATGCGAGGAGGGCTGCTTCAAGAAACAGATTTGAGCAATTACGATTCATGTCCGCCACTCCGCAGCGGGCATGAATATTCCGCTTACGCCGACAGGCGCCCCTTAGGTCCCGCGCCGGTCGGCTTTTTTCTGCCTGTCGAAGGCTTTATCTGTTCTCTGAAGGCTGAATGTGTGTTGCCGCTTGCGGAGCAAGCTGCTCCATGCCGGCGCAGAAAAGCGCCACTGCCCAGAGCGGCAAAGACAGGTCAAAGACTTCCGTATCGGCTACGCCCCGCACCAGCACAAAGATCAGCAATCCTGAAAGAAGTGTCTTGACGGAAGACCTGGGAAGACGGCGAATGCTGAGAAAAAGGCTGAAGTACAGGCACACCACCAACAGCACGCCCAAAACTCCATACGCATAAAACTGTTGCAACAGTTCGTTGTGTGCGTGCCGTATCTCAAAGGCATCCGGGCCAAATGGCGGTATCACCTTCCACACGGAATGGAATCCATGTCCCAGCCACGGTTGTTCAAGAGCGTGGTCGAGCATGATGGCCCATATTCCAATGCGGCCTGAAAGCGTTTCCGCCTGGTTGCCCGCATTCGAGTAGACGTCGAAATAAGATTCGAGCAGTCCCCATGCCGCCGCAACAACAACCGCCGCCGCCGCCGTGACCAGATACTTCGTTTTCCGCGGGATGGACCGGTCGCGCAGTAGCACAAAAGCCTGGCCCGCCAGGAACGCAAGAATCGTAGTCTTGCTGAGTGTGCGCAGCAGCGTCACCGCCAGGAATGCCAGCGAAAGGCTCCATCGTCGTTGCGTGCGCTCCAGACGCAAGGCATACTGGCCCAGAAAAATTCCCATCGCGCAGACATACCCGAACGCATTTGCTCCAAGCAACTCTTCGTCCCCCAGCCGCAGGTCCGATTGTGTCGGCAGCATCCATCCAGTGGCGGCAACGCAGCATGCGCCAAGCACGTAGCCATGAATTAAAGCGCCTGAAACGTGGTCCTTTTCGCCGCTATTCAGCAGCAGAGCGACCATCGCGAAATCCGCAGCCATGGCGCACCAGAAGGCCACAGCGGCGGCGATCGAATCGGTTGCGGACCACAGAAGGCTCACGCCTGAAAGGGCCAGAAATGCCAGGGCCATGCGGCACGGCAGAGGGCGCAGAAGGGAAGAGACCGGCCTTTTCGCATCGCCGAGCGAGTGAAATGCAACCACTCCCAGCAGCGCAAAATTCAGCGCCAGATTCAGCGCAGCGCCAAACTGCGGGTCTTGCCCCATAAGCCGCACCGCAATGACGACAAGGATCGTGCGGAACGAGAAATAGAAGCCAATCATCCACGGCAGCCGGAGCGCCGGCGCAATCTCTGCCTGGGCAGCAGCGGCGCCGGAGGATAGCTTGTTCAACGCCGGATTGCACTCCGCGTCCATGGCTGGAGCATAGCAGCGGACGTTCTCGAAGATGTCATGCCTTTGTCACGGAGTCACGGATTCCTCCGGCGTTGTCCTGTAAATTGTCATCCGATTGTAAATTTCATCGGGTTTGAGGCGAAAAAGTCTGTTCATAGCCCACCGCGTCTACAACAATAGAGTTGCGAGGCACAAGCGGATGCTGAACCACACGGATGCAGGAATGGAAACGCGCCATGAAGTGGAGAGTCCGGTAAGCAACGGCACTGTGCTCATTGCGGAAGACGACCCGCGAATGCAAAAGGTGCTGCATAGGATATTCACGCATGAACACTACACGGTGGCGGTGGCCGGGGATGGCGATACGGCGCTGGAGCTGTTTCGGCGCGAGCATCCTGTAGCCGTGGTTCTGGACCTCATCTTGCCCCGCATCTCCGGGCGCGAGCTTTGCCAGAAGTTCAAGAGCATTTCCGGGGAAACGTCCGTCATTATTCTCAGTGCAGTTTCGGAAGTCGTCGATAAAGTGCTTTTGTTGGAACTCGGCGCGGACGATTATGTGACGAAGCCGTTCAGTCCGCGGGAACTGACGGCGCGTGTGCAGGCGGCGATTCGCAGGCAGAGGAAACCGCCGGCTCCAACGATATTCCGATTCGGCGAGTGCGAGATTGATTTCAAGCGGATGAGCGCGTGGCGCGGCGGAGTGGCCGTGGTGCTGACGGCGCATGAATTCAAGCTGCTGAAGTTTTTTACCGAGAATGCGGAGCACGTGCTGACGCGCGAGGTGCTGCTGAACGAAGTATGGGGATATAATTTTTATCCAACCACACGGACCGTGGACAATCAGATATTGAAGCTGCGGCAAAAGCTGGAGCCCGATCCGACAAATCCGCGGCATCTGCTGACGATCTACGGAGCAGGATACAAATTTGTCCCTTGACTCAAAGCTTGATGCAAAGACAGAAGCCGACCCGAACAACGACGGTACAGACAAGTTGGCCGCGGCACCGAGGCTGGCATTGCTGGCTTCCGTGATGAATCGCCGGCAAGGCATTCGCACGTACATGTTGCTGGTGCTGGCGATGGCCCTGGTGACGGTGACGGTGACGGCGCTGAGCCTGTTTCTCATCCGCCACCGGCTGCGCGCCGAGGTTACGGACAACCTGTCGCAGGACCTGAGTCACTCCGTCACATCCTTTCAGGAGATGCAGGCGGATCGCATGGCGGCACTTGAGCGCCAGAACGCGCTGCTGGCAAATTTGCCCACGCTGAAAGCGCTGATGACCAGCAGCGACGACCTGACGATTCAGGATGGCGCCGTGGAGTTCTGGCAGATCAGCGGCAACGATCTGTTTGCGCTGGCGGACTCCAGTGGGCGGCTGGCGGCGGTGTACACAAAAGGCGTGGGCGATGACGCAATGCTGCGCGCAGGCCTGCGGACGCTGCTCGCGTCGAGCGGCAAGCATTATCTGATTGATGGGCGCGCGTTGTATGCCTGCTCGGTGCGGCCGCTCTACTTTGGCAGCGACCAGAATGGAACGCTTCTGGGGTATGTCATCAGTGGCTCGTCGCTTGAGCGGACGGTGCGGCAGATCAGTCAGCCAACCGGCGTGGAGGCTGCGTTCCTGAGCGGCGGGCAGGTTGTGGCGAGCACGCTTGCGCCAGCAATGCAGGAGAAGCTGGCAGTGCAGCCGGTGCTGCTCTCGGGCGTGCCACAGGGGCCTTCGACAGTAGAGCTGGGAACGACAAGATTTCTGGCAGCGGAGGAGGATCTCTCGGCGACAGCAAACCAGCCGCTGCGGCTGGTGGTGTTGAAGTCGTTTGGGCCCGCGGAGCGCTCGATTCAGAACATCGACCGGATGGTGCTGAGCGTGGGCTTGCTGGCCCTGCTATCGGGAACGGCGCTGATGGTAACGCTGGCGACGCTGTTGACGCGGCCGCTGGAGGAGCTGTCGAAGAGTGTGCGGGCGTTTGGAACCGGCGATGTGGGGCATGGGGTTCCGCGCTATGGCACGCAGGAGGTGCGGCAACTGAGCGAGGCATTTGCCGCAATGCGCGAAGAAATTCAGGAAGCGAACCGCGCGCTGCTGGAGTCGGAACGGCTAGCAACGATTGGCAGAATGGCGAACTCGGTCTCGCATGATTTCCGGCACTATCTGGCGGCCATTTATGCCAACGCAGAGTTTCTCGCTTCCGGGAAGCTCTCGGAAAAAGAGCGCGCAGACATCTTCGGCGACATTCGCGCAGCGGTGCTGGGAACCACGGACATGATTGAGTCGCTGCTGATTTTCAGCAGCACGGGCAAGCATGGCAGGCGGTCGCCGGAGCTGATTGCCACGCTGCTGGAGCGTGCCGCGGCGCTGGCGCGGAAACATCCCGATGCGGAAGGCGCAACAATTGTGGCGCGGTATGGCGATCCGGTCGAGACCGGCGCGATTGTGGATGGCAAGCAGGTGGAGCGCGCGCTGTTCAACCTGATTCTGAATGCGTGCCAGTCGGTGCGGGCCAAGGGTGAAGCGCCGTACATTTTGATTTCGCTGGAGGCGTACGCGCAGGAACTGGTGGTGAATGTTGTGGACAATGGCGCCGGTGTGCCGGAGAACATTCGCAACAGTCTCTTTGAACCCTTTGTAAGCGAGGGCAAACAGAAGGGAACCGGCCTTGGACTGACGCTGGCGCACTGTGTGGCGCTGGAGCACGGCGGCGAGGTGGTGCTGCTCAGCAGCCGGCCTGGCGAAACGATCTTTCAGATGCGGCTGGCGCGCGGAACGGTTACGCCCAATGCCGCACACCCTATCATAGATACCAAATCTCACGATCAGGTCATGTCACATGAGAATGTACGGACCGAACACGAATCTGCATTTGTGCCGAAGAGCTAGCAGAGGCTGGTCCGCGTGGCCGCTGCTCATTGTTCTTGGAGTTTCCGTGCACGCGCAGAGCGGGCAGGAGACGAGTCAGGCGAGCCTTTCGCAACAGGTGCAGAAGCTGACGGAAGCGATGGCGCACGCACAGGCGCAGTTGGCGGAATCGCAGCGGCAACTCGAAGAGATGCACCGCCAACTGGTGGTGTTGCAACGGCAGTTGGCTGAAAGCGGCGCTGGTTCATCTACAGAGGCGGCTGAGGCGCTCGCAGCGGCGACTGCCGTTGTGCAAGCTGAGAAGCCGGCAGCGAATGCTGCTTCCGTGGACGAGCTTCGCGAGCGGCTTGACGTGCAGGAGGCGCAGATTGCCACGCATGAGCAGGCCAAGGTGGAAAGTGAGTCGAGGTATCCGGTTAAGGTGACGGGGATGCTGCTCTTCAACGGTTTTGTGAACACAAGGCGCGTCGATATGCCGGCCACGCCGACGCTTGCACTGTCAGGCGAAGGCAGCACCGGGGCTGCGGTGCGCCAGACGATTCTGGGCTTCGATGCGCGTGGGCCGCATTTGTTTGGAGCAGAGAGCTTTGCGGATTTGCGCGTGGATTTCAGTGGAAGCTCACAGGGCAGTAATACGGGCACAGGCTACGCGGGTACGTACGGCGGGAGCAGCGCGCTGCTGCGGCTGCGCACGGCTCATGCCGTGCTGCATTGGGATAAGACGGAGGCGTGGTTTGCATTGGACCGGCCAGTGATGAGCCCGGATACGCCCACATCATTGACGGCAGTGGCGGAGCCGGCGCTGGCCTGGTCGGGAAACCTGTGGACGTGGAATCCGCAGATGGGCGCAACGCGGGAAGTTGCGCACAAGCTGCGTTTGCAGGCCGCGCTGATGGACGTGGGCGACGGGCCTTACTCGGTGATACCGACGACGAGTGGCATAGCCCCGACGGTGAGTGCGGGAGAGAGAAGCCGCTGGCCGGGAGTGGAATCGCGCATCTCCTTATTTAAGTCTGGACTTAAGTCTGGACAGGACGAGGAAGAAAATCACTTCGGTGTTGGAGGCTATTTTGCTCCGCACCGCAGCACGTTCGGATATAGCTATGACGCCTGGGCGGCGACGATCGACGGGCGTATCCAGTTGCCTGCGCGGCTGGAGTTCAGTGGGAGCGTATACCGCGGGCTGGCGCTGGGCGGACTGGGCGGCGGGGCCTACAAGGATTTTGCGTACCGTGCAGATGCGGATTCGGGCGCATATTATGTCCGCGCGCTGGATGATGTGGGCGGATGGGCGCAGTTAAAGGAGAAGGTTAGCAGTCGCCTGGAGTTCAATGCTGCGTTCGGTCTGGATGAGATCGTTGCGCATCAGTTTCGGCGATACGTGGTTGCAGGCGGATCGGTGGCGCAGAATCTAGCCGCGAATCGCACCTTCACCGGCAATGTGATCTATAGTCCGAGCGCGTATTTGTTGTTTTCGCTGGAGTACAGGCATCTGGAGAGCGTGCCAGTGGTGGGTGCCTCTGCCGCCAGCGATGTGATTGGTTTGGCCGCGGGATACAGGTTCTGAGGGATGGCAATGCGATTTGCAGCAGGTTTAATATGTGCGTCTCTACTGTTCTGTTGCGCAGCCAGCGCGCAGGAGGAAGCGAAGGCTGAGGTCCGGCTGCGGCTTGTGGCGGCGCATCGGGAAAAGCACCGCACCGAGCCTGCGGTGATCTGGCTGGAGCCGCTGGCAGGCACGCCGGCAGTGCCGTTTGTTGCCGATCACCGGTACACGCTGGTGCAGAAGAATCGCATGTTTATGCCGCATCTTCAGGTGATTCCAGTAGGGAGCGTAGTGCAGTTTCCAAATGCGGACCCGTTCTTTCACAATGTCTTTTCGCGGTTCGACGGCAAGCGCTTCGATCTCGGATTGTATGAGGCGGGCTCGAGCAAGGCAGTGTCTTTTCCACGGGAAGGAGTTTCCTACATCTTCTGCAACATCCATCCGGAGATGAGCGCCGTGGTTCTGACGCTTTCAACTCCGCTGTTTGCGATTGCGGATGCGGATGGCGCATTTGTGCTGCGCAATGTTCCCCCCGGAGATTACAAGCTCAATGTATGGATCGAGGGAGTCACGCAGCCGCGTTTGAATAATCTGGGCCGCTCGGTTCATGTCTCCTCGCATCCTCTGGACCTGGGAGAGTTGGATGTTTCCGAGGCGGGCAATGCCGCCACGCCGCACACCGACGAATACGGCCATGATTACCGTCCGTCCTCGAAAGCAGCTTACTGAGCCCGCGTGCCGGTTCGGGCTGCCTGAGACTTCTTGCGTTTTCTGGCCGCCCGCATTCGAGGAGCCGCCCGCTGATAAACTGAGAGTGCATGATTCTTCCCTTCGTCCGCGAAATTTTTGCGGACCTGGAGCACTCGTCCGCATTTGAGCGCGTGCAGAGGCATTTGAGCCTTGGCGCGGGGCGTCGTCGTGTCTCCGGACTCACCGGAACCGCGCGGGCGCTCTATATTCCGTTGATGGCAAAGGCCGTCGACCGGCCGGTAATCGTGCTCGTTCCTGACAATAAGGCCGCGGAAGCCTTGGAGCCGCTGCTCAGGGCCGGCTGCGAGCTGACCGGAGCCATCGACCCGAAGCGCGTCGTCCGCCTGCCCGCGCATGACGTGCTGCCGTTTGAAAATCTCTCCCCGCACCCCGACGTGCAGGAGCAGCGAGCCAGCGCGTTGTGGAAGCTGGCCACAGGCGCGGTTTCGATCCTGATTGCGCCGGTCGAAGCCGCGGCGCTACGGCTCTTTGGCCGCGATTACTACGCGAGCCTCGCCGTAATGCTGCGGCGCGGCGAAGAACTCGACATCGAGGTGCTGACGGCGCATCTGGCCAGCGTGGGTTATACGCAGATGGACCTCGTCGAGATGCCGGGGCAGTTCACGCGGCGCGGTGGAATCCTCGATATTTATTCCCCCGAGGCCGACCGCCCGGTTCGCATAGAGTTCTTCGGCGACGAGATCGAGACGATTCGCAAGTTCGATCCCGAGACGCAGCGCTCTCTCTCGGCGCTGGACGAGGCGCATCTTCTGCCGCTCACCGAGACGCCGGTCACGGAGCGGCTGCTCGCCGCAGTTCATGCGCGGCTCAGCAAACAGCGCGTGACAGTGGCGGGCGAGGATGAGGCTGACGAGGGAGCGACCGGAGAAGATGGAACCGGCGAGGACGAAGCGAGCAGGGAATTTGCCATTGAGGCAGCAACTGCCGGCGGCGTCAGCGTCTTTCCCGGCTGGGAGCTTTTTGCGCCGGTAGCCGGCGCGGAAAATCATCTGCTCAAACTCGTGCCGCGTTGCGTGCTCTTCGTCGATGAGCCCGGCATGGTGCGAAACCAGATTGACCGCTGGTGGGAGAAGGTGGAGCAGCGGCACGAGCGTAGCGGCATCGGCAACCTGATTCGCCCAGAAGACGTTTATCTTCGCCCTGAAATTCTGCAGGGCCTGCTGCAGGCGCACTTCGGCCTCGACCTCGATCAGCTAGGCGCAGTGGATATTCTCGATGACGACGCAACACTCGGCGAGATCGAGCTTGCCTCGCGTCCCACGCTGCGTTTTCACGGCTCGATTCCCGCGCTCACCGAGCAGATTCGCAAGCTGATGGAAGCGGATACGCGCGTCGTGATTGCTGCCGCGCACCAGGGCGATGTGGAGCGCATGGCGTCGGTGCTGCGCGAGTACGAGGTTCCCTACCGGCTGGGCAGCCGCATGGTTCACGCGGGCCGCGAGACAGTGCTCGAAGAGGCAAGCTATCTCGCCGACGATCCGCGCGTGCCGGTGATTTTGCGCTCGCCGATTGCCGCGGGTGTAAGCCTGCCCGATGCGAAGCTGGTTCTCTTCGGGGCCAATGATTTATCGGACGAGGCGGACGTAACGGCGCGTATCGAGCCCAAGAAGTCGAAGACAGCGGCCTTCGTTTCCGATTTCCGTGATCTCGCCGTCGGCGATTACGTCGTGCATGTCGAGCACGGCATCGCGCAGTACCAGGGCTTGAAAGAGATTGTGCAGGACGGCCTCGCCATCGAGTTCATGATTCTCGAATTCGCCGAAGGCGCCAGGCTCTACGTCCCGCTCACGCGCCTCGACCTGATCCAGAAATACCGTTCCACGGACGCTGGTCCCGCGCCGCAGCTCAACAAGCTCGGTTCGCAGCAGTGGGCCAAGACCAAGGCTCGCGTGCGCAAGGCCATGCAGGACATGGCCGACGAACTGCTCAAGCTCTACGCCGAGCGCCACGAGGCCAAAGGCACGGTATTCTCGCCGGACAACGAGTTCCAGAGCGAGTTTGAAGACGCATTCGACTACACCGAGACCGACGACCAGCTCTCCGCGATCAAGGCCATCAAATCTGACATGGAATCCGCCACGCCGATGGACCGCCTGCTCTGCGGCGATGTGGGCTACGGCAAAACCGAAGTTGCAATGCGTGCAGCCTTCAAGGCCGTGCAGGACTCGAAGCAGGTAGCCGTGCTGACGCCAACAACGGTTCTCAGCTTCCAACACTTCGAGACCTTCAAGAAACGCTTCGCGCAGTTTCCAATAAAAATCGAAATGATCTCGCGCTTCCGCACTCCGAAGGAACAGAAGCTGATTGTTGAGCAGGTGGAAACGGGCAGGGTCGATATTTTGATCGGCACGCACCGTCTGCTCTCAAAGGACATCAAGTTTCAGGATCTCGGCCTGCTGATCGTGGACGAAGAGCAGCGCTTCGGCGTGCGCCACAAGGAGCGGCTCAAGCAGCTCAAAAAACAGATCGACGTGCTTGCCATGTCTGCCACGCCAATCCCGCGCACGCTGCACATGTCGCTCGTCGGCTTGCGCGATATGTCGGTTATCGAGACACCGCCCAAGGACCGCATGGCGATTCAGACTGTTGTCGCCAAGTTCGATGAAAAGCTGGTGCGGTCGGCGGTCGAGTTGGAGCTGGAGCGCGGCGGGCAGGTGTACTTCGTGCACAATCGCGTAGAGACGATCTACGAGATCGCCGCGTTGATTCAGGAGCTTGTTCCCGCGGCGCGCGTGGTCGTGGGCCATGGGCAGATGGGCGAGAGCGAGCTGGAAAAGGCCATGCTGGCCTTCATGCGTCGCGAGTTCGACGTGCTGGTAGCGACGACGATCATCGAAAACGGCCTCGACATTCCGCTCGCCAATACGATCCTCATCAACCGCGCAGACCGGCATGGCCTGAGCGAGTTGTATCAGCTTCGCGGCCGCGTGGGCCGCTCCAATCGCCGCGCCTACGCGTATCTGCTTATTCCGAATGAGAAGGAGCTGACCGACATCGCGCGCCGCCGGCTTGCGGCGCTGAAAGAGTTCAGCGACCTGGGTGCAGGATTCAAGATTGCGGCGCTCGATCTGGAGCTGCGCGGCGCGGGCAACATGCTGGGCGGCGAGCAGAGTGGGCACATCGAGGCTGTGGGCTTTGAGCTGTACACCTCTATGCTCGAACAGGCCGTGAAGGAGATGAAGGGCGAGGGCGCGGAGGAGAAGCCGACCACACAGCTCAATCTCGGCATCGCGCTGCGCATTGACGAAAGCTACGTGAGCGAGGAAAACCAGCGGCTGCGGCTCTACAAGAAGATTGCCGGCGCGGAGAGCGAGACGGCGATTGCCGAGTTGCGCGCCGAGATGGAAGACCGTTACGGGCCGCTGCCCGATGCGGCGGTTTATCTGCTCGAAGCTGCGTCGCTGCGCCTCGAATGCGAGCGCATCGGTGTCGCGCAGGTCGATCGCAAGCGCGGCGAGTTGCAGATTCGCTTTACGGAGAACGCCGCCGCCGAAAACGCTGCGATTGACCCGCAGCGGCTGATGCGTCTGGTTGCGAAGAACGCGAAGCGCGGTGCACAGTTCACGCCCCAGGGAGTGCTGAAGTTTCCGCTTGTGGCAAGCAGGCCGGATGAGATTTTGTTGGAGATTCGAGATTTGTTGAGCCGGCTTGAGCGCGAGTCGGTTTCCGCATGAAGCAACCTGAGGAGTGAATGAAGAAAATACTACGCACGTTTGTCATCGGAGTCTTTATGTCTACCGCAATTTCTGGCGCGATTGCCGCATCGGCTGCTGCGGAAACGGCGCAGCAGCAGTTCATAAAAGTATCAGACGAGTACTTTGACACGGTGTATTTCCCGTATCAGCCCACATCAGGCACTTTCGCTGGTTATCACCAGTACGACACACAGCTAGAAGATTACTCGCACAAGACGCTCGACGCCGAAGTCGCCGCGCTCAAGAGCTTCGAGTTGCGCATCGCGGCGATTCCCGCCTCTGACCCTGAGTCCGGTCTGGACCAGACCACGCGCGGCGACCGCGAGATTGTGCTGAACAACATCCGTTCGCAGCTTCTCACGCTTGAAACGATTCGTCCTTGGGAAAAGAATCCGGACACATATTCGAGCGGCGCTGCAAGCGCGGTCTTTACGCTGATGGAGCGCAAATTCGCCTCGCCCGAGGAACGGCTGCGCTCCACGATTGCGCGCGAAAAGCTCGTGCCATCGCGCCTCATGGAAGCGAGAGAGAATCTCAAGAATCCGCCGCGCATTTACACGGAGATTGCCATCGAGCAATTGCCGGGCATCGTGAGCTTCTTTGAAAAGGACGTTCCGCAGGCATTCGCGGACGCGAAAGACCCTGCGCTGAAAGCGGAGTTTGCAAAGACGAATGCAGCAGTGATTGCCGCGCTGAACGACTATCTCGGCTGGCTGAAGACAGACCTGCTGCCGCGCTCGCATGGCGACTTCCGCATCGGCGCAGATACCTACGCGAAGAAACTAGCCTACGACGAGATGGTGGACATTCCGCTCGATAAGCTGCTGGAAATCGGCTGGGCGGACCTCAAGAAAAATCAGCAGCACTTCAACGCGCTGGCCAAAGAGCTGGAGCCGGAGAAGGAGCCGCGCGCAGTTCTGGAAGAGCTTGGCGCGAATCACCCCGCGCCGGACAAGCTGCTCGACGCCTTCCGCGCCACCTTTGACAGCCTGGTTGCGTTCATCCGCGCCAATCATATCGTGACGATTCCCTCCGATGTGCGCCCCATCGTGGAGGAGACT
>JAATFM010000156.1 GCA_015655195.1 Terriglobales bacterium | reverse complement strand
CGCTCGTTCAGCCTGGGGGCGGTGACCAGCACACTCATCGCAGGGCTTCTGGTCGGTCAGTTTCATATCACCGTCGCGCCTGTCGTGGAGTCGACGTTCTTCCTCATGTTTCTTTTTGCTGTCGGTTACAGTGTCGGTCCGCAGTTCTTTCGGGCATTGAAGAAAGACGGATTGCCGCAGGTCGCTTTTGCGCTTATCGTGTGCGCCAGTGGATTCCTGTGTGCATACCTGCTGGGCAAGCTACTTGGCTATGACGCCGGTTTAACGGCGGGCCTGCTGTCAGGCGCTTACACAAACTCCGGCACACTGGGAGTGGCAACCAGTTACTTCAAGCAACTGAACCTTGGCGCGGATCAAGCGGCGACGCTGGCTAGCCTGACAGCCATTGCCTATGCCGTGACCTATCCCTTTGGAACCGCGGGCGCCGCATGGTTTCTTAGCACGCTGGCTCCGCGACTGCTGAAGATCGATCTTGCCGCCTCCTGTAAGGAATTGGAGAAGACGATCGGCGTACACACAAGCGATCCCGACATCACCCCCTGGTATCGCGCCGTTCTTACGCGAGCCTATCGAGTAGACAACCAGAGCCTCGTTGGCCGCAAGGCATCGGAACTCGGCAGCATTATCGGCTTCCCCGACGCATTCGTAAGGCGCACTCGCCAGGATGGCGCGATTGCGGAGACCGATGGTGGAACGGTGATTCAGAATGGCGCCACGCTGGCAATTGCCGGAGATCGCCAGGCGCAACTGGCAGCCGGAAGGCTAGTAGGGTCGGAGGTCGATGATGTCGAATTGCTGAGCTTTCCAGTGGAGCAGTTGGACGTCATCGTCACAGACAAGATGGCTGCAGCCTGCACGGTGCAGGAGTTGCAAGATGTCGTAATGACTCGCACAGGTCACCGGATCTTCATTGCTGGACTGTCGCGCTCAGGGCGTGAGGTTGCGTTCTCTCCGGCAACGCAACTTGAGCGGCATGATGTGCTCACCTTGATAGGGGCGCACGGGGATGTCGAAAAGGCTGCGCGATTCCTGGGCTATGCAGATCGCGCGGGCACCTCGTCGGATATTGCGTTCATGAGCATCGCGGTTGCGCTCGGTGGTTTGGTCGGCGCCATCACTCTTCACCTCGGCGGCATCCCCCTCAGTCTGAGTCCGAGTGTGGGCGTGCTCGTGGCCGGACTGATCTGTGGGCAGTTGCGCTCGGTCTATCGCACCTTCGGGCGTATTCCAGCTCCTGCCCTCTGGGTGTTCAACAATGTCGGTCTAAACGGTTTCATCGCGGTGGTCGGACTGAATGCTGCGACCGGACTAATCGCGGGGCTGAGGACGTATGGACTGGGCCTGCTCCTGGTCGGCATGGTCGTGTCGCTCGTACCTCTGGTTGTCGGCGTGTTGCTCGGCAAATACGTCTTCCGGTTTCACCCCGGAATTCTCCTGGGCGCGTGTGCCGGAGCTCGCTCGACCACAGCGGCGCTCGGCGCGATTCAGGAGGCGGCAAACAGCACGATTCCAGCAATCGGATACACCATTCCCTATGCCGTGAGCAGGATTGTGATGGCGTTGGGTGGAGTAATCATCGTAATGCTGCTGCGCTAAGAAACGTCGATCACAACGAACCTGCATATATTCTTGCAGCCCACATCGAAAGGAGAGGACATAAAGAGTCATGACTACGACACGTGATGGATTTCGCATTGAAACCGATAGCCTGGGCGAAGTTCAGGTCCCCAGCGGCAAATTGTGGGGAGCGCAGACACAGCGCTCTCTTGAGCACTTCAGCATCGGGCACGATCTGATCCCACGCGAAATGATTACGGCCTACGGCATTCTCAAGAAAGCCGCCGCGCGCGCCAATCACGCGGGCGGAAGACTCGATGAAGCGCGTTACAAGCTCATCGTGCAGACTTGCGACGAGATTCTCGACGGACGTCATGATGAGATGTTTCCGCTGCACGTGTGGATGACGGGAAGCGGCACGCAGTTCAACATGAACGTGAACGAAGTCATCTCCAACCGCAGTTGCCAGCTCACGGGCACACCGCTGGGCAGCAAGGCGCCGGTGCACCCCAACGATCACGTCAATATGTCGCAGTCTTCCAACGACTCGTTTCCAACGGCCATGAATATTGCCGCGGCCATGGCCGTAAAACAGCGTTTGCTGCCGGCCGTACAAGCGCTGCGCGATGCTATCGCGGCAAAGGCCGAGGAGTGGAAGGACATTGTCAAGATCGGCCGCACGCACATGCAGGATGCAACCCCGCTTACGCTCGGCCAGGAATGGTCTGGCTATGTGGGAATGCTTGACGATGACCTTGTGAATCTGGAAACTGCACTCGTTGGTGTATATCGGCTGGCGCTGGGCGGCACGGCGGTTGGAACGGGTATCAATGCCGCACCCAGATTCGGCGAGGCCGCAGCCAAAGAGATCGCGGCGTTAACCGGATTACCTTTTGTGAGCGCGCCGAATAAGTTCGCTGTACAGGGCGCACACGACGCGCTGGTGCAGCTTTCGGG
>JAATFM010000092.1 GCA_015655195.1 Terriglobales bacterium | reverse complement strand
TTGCGCCAGAAAAAAGGCGCAAAGATGGGGCACGGTGAATACTGCGTGGCGGCAACTGTCCCGCGCACAGCCATCGCATTTAGCCACGCATCCAAACAAATTGCGGCATAGAAATTTCTAGCAGAGAGTCCTGTCACGGCATTTATGAGTTCACCGGAGATTCCTACCAACGCGGCAGAAGCGCCGGCGCTTTCCGCGGCGGCCCGGCAACTGCTGCCGTGGCTCGTGGCCTTTGCCTTCTTCATGGAATCGCTCGATACGACGATCCTGAACACGGCCGTGCCGGCGGTTTCCGAAGCTCTGCACGTGGCGCCGCTGGCGATGAAGGCTGTGCTGGCCAGTTACACGCTTGCGCTGGCGGTTTTCATTCCCATCAGCGGCTGGATGGCGGACCGCTTCGGTACGCGGCGCGTATTTGCCTCGGCAATCGGACTCTTCACGCTCGGCTCGCTCCTGTGCGGCCTCTGCACCAACATTCATCTGCTCGTTGCCTGCCGCGTTTTGCAGGGCATGGGCGGCGCCATGATGGTTCCAGTGGGAAGGCTTACGCTGGTGCGCGCCTTTCCCAAGGGCCAGTTGCTGCGCGCGATGAGCTTCGTTGCAATTCCCGCGCAGATCGCTCCGCTGCTTGGGCCCATGGCCGGCGGGCTCATTGTCGCTTATTTTCACTGGCGCGTGATCTTCTTTCTCAATGTGCCCGTCGGACTGCTGGCCCTGGTGCTCGTCTACATACACTTGCCGGATTATCGCGAGGAGCAGACGCATCCGCTCGATTTCGTGGGTCTGGTGCTCTTCGGCTCCGGCATTGCGCTGCTTTCTTACGTGCTGGAGGTCTTCGGCGAGCACACGCTCAGCTCGCGGGAGATTGCCGGGCTGCTCGGGCTTTCCGTTGCGCTGCTGGCGGCATACTGGGTGCATGGCCGCAGCCTCAAGTTTCCTCTGCTCAATCTCTCGCTTCTCAATATCCGCACCTTTCGCGCTTCGGTCAGCGGAGGCTTCTTTACGCGGCTCGGCATCGGCGGCGTGCCGTTCCTGCTGCCGCTGCTTTATCAGGCCGGGCTGGGCTTTACGCCGGTGCAGTCCGGCATGTTAATCATGCCGCAGGCCATTGCTTCGATGGGCATGAAAACGATCCTGCGCCGGCTGCTCGCGGCCATGGGTTACAAGGGCGCGCTGATCTGGAACACGCTCGTGATTGGCGTGCTGCTCGCGCTGCTGGCCACGATTGGCGCGCACACGCCGGTGTGGGTCATTGTCCTGATTGCGCTTCTGTATGGGGCTTGCACATCGTTGCAATACTCCGCGATGAACACGCTCGTCTACGCCGACGTGGAGGAGCAGGATGCTTCGATGGCAAGCTCGATTGCCAGCACCGGGCAGCAGATGGCGATCAGCTTTGGCGTGGCCGCCGCGGGATTGACGACGGCCTTCTTTGTGCCTGGCGCGGCGTACACGCACCCGGATGCGATGATCTCCGGCATTCACAAGGCGTTTCTCTGCCTCGGCGTGCTGACGGTGATTTCCACGCTCGTCTTTGCCGGCCTCAAGCGTACCGACGGCGCCGCGGTAAACGGGCAGCACAGCGCAGAGCACCACGGCGATTGATCTCAGGGCAATTCCCGCACCCAGATGTTGCGAAAGCTGATCGGCTCGCTCTTGTCTCCGTGGGCCTGGAGCTTGATCGGCGCCGTGTCGTATTTCTTATAGAACGGTTTGCCGATGTAGAGTGTCTGCCCCTTCAACTCGAAGTGATCCTCGACAAGCACGCCGTTCCAGAAGACCGTCGCATAGGCAGGCGTTTTCAGCGAGCCATCGTCGTTAAATGTCGGCGCGGTCCAGACAACGTCGTAGCTTTGCCACTCGCCGGGCCTGCGCGCCGCGTTGGCCAGCGGAATGGCCTGCTTGTAGAGGCTTCCGGCCATGCCGTTCACATAGGTCGCGTTCTGGTAGGAGTCGAGAACCTGTAACTCGTAGCCGTCATCGCCGGGACCGGTCGAGGCGAGAAAGACCCCACTGTTGCCACGCGCCTGGCTGGAGCCGGTGATGTTTTCCGGGATGCGCCATTCGATGTGAAGCTGGTAGTTTTTGAAGCGGCGTTTGGTCTCGATGTTGCCGCCGCCGTCCTTGTTCACGGTCAGAATGTCGTCGTGGACGAGCCACGTGACGGGCGTATGGTCCTTCACCTTCACCCATTCGTCGGTGTTCTTGCCGTCGAAGAGCAGGATGGCATCCGAAGGCGGCGTATTAGTTGTCGCGCCCGGCGTCACGACGGCTGGCACGGGCTTCCATATCTCCGTGTCTTCGGGCTTGGGCTTGTCGGCTGCCTGCTGGGCTGCGGCAGACGCAGCAATCAGAGCGGCAAAGATAGAAAGCTGGAAAAATCGCATGTGAGTCACCGAGGGGAGTTTAGCAGGAATGGCTCCTCTCGTGACTGTTCCGGATCAGGGAAGAAAGCGGCTCGCCGTGCCGGGGATAAAGGCGCAGGAGGCGTTATGCCGCGGCATCAGGGCGTGACGATGGCGCGCGATGAAGTCGTAAACCGAATCGCGGAGGGATTTGGGCAGCTTCAGCAGTACTCTGGCGAGGGTTGAATAGCCGCGCATCTCGCTGGCAACCTTGAGAATTGCCGTGGAGCGGGTAAAGATGCCTTGGGGAGTGAGCAGAAGGGTAGTGCCGCCAAGCAGCGTGGGGTCTGAGACCCGAAGGCGCGTTGTTTCGGAGCTCAGCGTGGTGAATTGAAACTTGCCGTCTCTGTCATGGCGCAGCACAAAAGCTACCCAGCGACTGCACAGCAAACAGTCGCCATCATAAACGATGATGGCTTCGGGATTTGCAGAAGACGCCACGGATATAGTTTCTCGCGATTCCTATCCTTGCGACAGAAAAAAGTCGCAAGGACGGGCACGGGACATTGGTTGAAGAGCGGAATATCCCCTGCATCTTCAATGAGAGAGATGTGGGGCACTCGGCCGATGATTGTTTGAGGGAATGCTGTCCCAGGTCCCAACAACAGGGACCTGGGGCACCCGGCACCGAGGGAGAACGGCCAAAGAACAAGGGCCACTCCGCAGAGTGGCCCTTTGAGGTTTGTGTTGAAGCAGAAGACTACTTCGCGCCGACTAGCGAGGGGCGCGTGTCGAGCGAGCCGTCGGCGTAGCCTTTGATGAGCGCGCTTAGCGGCAACGGCTCGTAGTCATGGCCGTGGCCAGCCTGACCGAACTGGGTCATGCGCTCGGCTACGAGCTTCTTCATAGCCTCGCGGGCGGGCTTCAGGTAGTCGCGGGGGTCGAACTTCTCCGGCGTCTCGGCAAAGACCTTCCGGATCGCGCCGGTAATGGCGAGGCGAGAGTCGGTATCGACGTTCACCTTGCGGACGCCGTTCTTGATACCGAGCTGAATCTCTTCGACCGGCACGCCCCACGTGGGCTTCAGGTGGCCGCCGTACTTGTTCACGATGTCCTGCAAATCCTTGGGAACCGAGCTTGATCCGTGCATCACGAGGTGGGTCTTGGGCAGGTGCTGGTGAATCTTGATGAGCAGGTCCATCTTGAGAACCGAGCCGTCGGGCTTCTTCGAGAACTTGTAAGCGCCGTGGCTGGTGCCGATGGCGATTGCCAGCGCGTCCACGCCGGTGCGCTCGGCGAACTCGACCGCCTGGTCGGGGTCTGTGAGGTGTTCGAGGCCCGTGCCGCCTGCGCCGTGACCGTCTTCCACGCCGCCGAGAACACCGATCTCGCCCTCCACCGTAACGCCGCGCTCATGCGCGTAATCGACAACACGGCGGGTGACTTCCACGTTCTCTTCAAAGCTGTTAGGGGTCTTGCCGTCTTCGTGGAGCGAGCCGTCCATCATCACCGAGGTAAAGCCAAGTTCGATGGCGCTCTTGCAGGTCTCATAGCTGTTGCCGTGGTCCTGGTGCATGGCGATAGGCACATCGGGGTGCAGCTCGGCGGCGGCCAGGATGAGGTGGTAGAGGTAGCGGTCTTCCGCGTAGGCGCGAGCGCCGCGGCTGGCCTGGATGATGGCCGGGGAGTTGGTCTCGACGGCTGCGCCGACGATGGCCTGAATCTGCTCCATGTTGTTGACGTTGAAAGCGCCGACGCCGTAGCCGCCTTTGGCGGCTTCGTCGAGGAGTTGCCGCATGGAAACAAGAGGCATGGGAAGATCTCCTTTGGAAATGCTCTTATCACCGCAGAGCGGGGGCGCAAAAAACTATATGGAGCGTGCCCGAAAGCGGCGCGTACTGCGATCGAGATAATGGTAGCAGAGGAATGGCTGAGCGCGATTGTGCGCTAGCGCACAATCGCAGGGGAAGCGCTGTCCCATCCTAGCCGGAAAAACAAACCCCGGCGAGGGTGGAGCACCCGGCACTGTGCTTGGGATGGGGTTCATAGTATCCCAGGTCCCAACACCAGGGACCTGGGGCACCCGAATGTTGGTGGTGAGTGAAGACACGGAGAGGAATCCGAGTTGGTGCTTGACAGTGGGGGTGGGCGCTGGGAGCATGGGGCCATGATGGGAACCTCTCGCAAAAGCCTCCTTGCGCGGGCCGCGTGTGCGTGTGCGATTCTGGCCGCCGTGGCCGGTGAGATGGATTTTGCCGGGGCGCAGGGCGCAGCGGCAGCTCCGGCTTCAACGGCGTCGCAGCAGTTCCGCTCCCACAACTCGCTGGGCGAAGAGCTTAAGCAGTCGGAGGGGCGCGAGGTCCACATCTTCTTCATTCATGGCATCGGGTCGGACGGTCCGAACTCGCATGATTCGCAGGCACTTCGCAAGAGCATCTGCGCCTATCTCAAAGACTGCACCAGTCCGGCCGGCGAGCAGGTGGGCAGCTACGATTACGCCGACAAGGGCCGCTTTGCGCCGGACGGGCCCCTGCCGGGCCTCGAATACATGGACCGGCCGGTGTGGTCGACGGCCGAGGAATGGCGTGCCGCGGCGCCCTTTGCCGTGCACTACCGGCTGGCGCGGACGCACGGCTCGCCGGTTTTTGTGGACGAGCTGAACTGGTGGCCGCTGGTATTGGCTCTCAAGTGCCGGGAGATTATCGGCGCCGATGCGCGGCTTGCCGGGCCGGCGCTGCAACGGATCAAAACCTGCTCTACGCGGACGCCGGATGCGGGCGTGCCGGGGCGATTTCTTTCCTATGATTGGATTCCGCCGGATGAGGCCGAGCGGCTGTTGGCGCTGCCGCGGCGCGGCGCACTGGCCAATCGGGCGATCAAGAATAACTTAGCCGACTGGGGCTTTGCCGACGCGATCGTGGCGCTGGGTCCGCTGCACGACTGGCTTGCGGCAGGGCTGCGGCAACTGATCCTGAAATCGGTGAAGGCGGCGAATCTGGCGGGTGCTGTGCCGGGTGTGCCGGTGGAGAATCCGCTCTCGCCGGGGCCGCGGCAGGAGTTCGTCATTGTGACGCACTCGCTGGGCAGCTACCTGGTCTTTTCGGCGCTCAACATCGATCCGAATGATACGGGCGATGGCTCCTATGCCTCGACTCCTGAGGCGCGGGAGGCCTTTACGCAGGTCCTGCGGCAAACCTCGCTCGTGTATTTCTTTGCGAATCAGGTCCCGCTGCTGGAACTGGCGAATCTGACCCAGAAGTCGGGCGATAAGCCGACCGGCGACGAGTTCGCGGCGCACCTTGAAGCGTGGGGCAAACTGCGCTGCGATTACGAGAAGCAGATGGAGGGGACGGACCCCTGCCGTCTGCCGAAGATTGTGGCGCTGAACGACCCGAGCGACCTGCTCACCTGGCGCGTGCCGAACCTGACGACCGTCGAGGTGGAGAATTATCGGGTGCAGAACGCGCTGCATTGGTTCTGGCTCATTGAGGACCCGACAAAGGCGCACGACAACTACCCGAACGACAAGCAGGCGATTCAAGAGATGCTGCAGCCGGGGAAAAGCCAGGATTAGGGAACAAAGAGCAAAGAAACAGGGGGATTTTCTCGGCTGCAACGGCCGTGGCACCTTTTCTCCCAAAATTTCGCAATCAAAGTTGAAACACTTTGCTCGGCTGGCGCACTACCCGGCGTGAGATCAAACGCGTGTGTTGCAGGAAGTTCCTCGCAATGCGCGTGAAGTTCTGGGATTCGCCTCGTTCAGGCCCTCGCACGCGTCCTGGATGGCATCCCCAGAACACAGACGGGGCTCGCTTTTCGGAGGAGCGGGCTCCGTCTGTGCTTAAAGTTCCAATGCGGTCGTGCCGGGCCGCGAGGAGAGCGCCGTGTACCGTGATTCCCAGCCGACAGAGATGGCAGCCGTTGCGCGCTCCGCATTCTCCGGCGGCGCACGCCCGGCACGGAGGCAATCGATGAGTAGTGTATTTTCGACGTTAGCCCTGCCGGCGGGGCGGGTATCGGTGGCACGGCGCGGTGCCACGGCGGGCACAAGATCGCGGGTTCCTGCTCCGGCTTTGGCCGGGCCAATGCTATACTCGTCTCCTTCAGCGAAGGCGGATACAGTTTTGGAATTCCACACGTTCGACGCCCGTTATGTGGAAAGTCTCTGCGCCGGCGACCAGACCACGCAGGACCACTTTACGGCCTACTTTACGTCGCTGCTGCGGATCAAGCTGCGCAGCCGCCTGCGCTCGCCGCAGGCCGTCGAGGACGTGAAGCAGGAGACCTTTGCGCGGGTCTTTGCGGTGCTGCGCCGCGACGGCGGACTGCGCCAGCCGGAGCGGCTCGGAGCCTTTGTCAACACCGTCTGCAACAACGTTCTCTTTGAGCAGTACCGCGCTGCGAGCCGCAGCGAGAGCCTCGACGAAGAGAACCGGCCGGAGCCGGCAGACTCGCGTGCCGACGCGCTCTCGATTGCTTCTTCGCGGCAGATTGCGGACAAGGTGCGGGAGATTCTGCTTGAGCTTCCCGAGCGGGACCGGGCGCTTTTGAAAGCAGTCTTTCTGGAAGAGAGCGACCGCGAGGATGTCTGCCGCAAGTTCGGCGTGGACCGCGAGTATCTGAGGGTTTTGCTGCACCGGGCTAAACAGGGATTCAAGCAGGAGTATGTGAAACGCATCGGCAATCCGGCGCCGCTGGGAGCCGAGGCGTGAGGAATTGGATGGAGTATCAGATTGGCGGTTGGGCTGAGGAGCTTGCAGGAAGCCTTGGAATGCAGCGAGGATTGAACCGATGAATCATAGCGAAGCAGTTGCACAGATGGCCGCCGAGCAGTATCTGCTCGACGAAATGGGCCCGGACGTTCGCGATGAGTTCGAGGAGCACCTCTTCGATTGTGCAGAGTGCGTAATGGAAGTACGCGCCGGCGATGCGTTTATCCGCGAAGCGAAGTTGCAGTTGCCGTGCCTGACGGCGGCGGATGCGGCGAAGGTTGCGAGTACGCCCGCCGGTACGGCAGCGGCGACGAATCTGCCGGAGATAAATCCGGCGAAGCAACGCCGCGACTGGTTTGCCTGGCTGCGGCCGGTATATCTGGCGCCTGCGTTTGCCTTGCTACTCGGCGTGGCGGCGTACCAGAATCTCGTGACCCTCCCCGGCCTACGCGCCGCTGCGGATGCGCCGCGGATTGTGCCGGTAACGCCGCTTCACGGAGCCACGCGCGGAGCAGAACGTCAGAAGCTGGCCGCAACGCGGAAAGACGGGCTGGCGCTGCCGGTGAATCTGCTGCCGGAGGATTTTACGCCGGCAAATTTTGCCTTGTACTCCGTTGCGCTCGTCGGCCCGGATGGAAAGACCGCGTGGACGGGAACGGTTTCGGCTGCGATTGCCGCTTCAGGGAGCCAGGGTGCGGAGGCTACGCTGGTAATTCCCGGCGCGATGCTGAAGGACGGCGCTTATACGGTGACGGTAGCCGGAATCGGCCAGGATGGGAGCCGCACGGAGACCGAGCGGTATGTCTTTGACTTGAGCGTGAAGGACTAGGGGCTGTTTCTCAGCCTCTCGTCCTTTTGTCCCGTTCTCGAAATTTATCGTAAATCCGCATTGCGTCGGATAGAATTCCTGCGAAAGTCTACTCTTCTGAAAGGGCAAGATCGCTTATGTCGACCAAGAAGCATGACTCGATTGAAATCAACGGCAGGACTCACGAGTTTCATGCAGATGCTACCGTTATCTCCGGCAACCTCCACCTGCCTCTGGAGCAGACGATTGAACCGCAGGCACAGAGCCATCTCTACGCCCAGGGCGGCTACCTGGCGCAATACTCCGATGTCTACCGCGTGGAGGGCGCGCTGAGTTTCCAGCGGGCGTATACGCAGGTGGCGGGTAATGCGAGCCTTAAGCCGAACCACGGCTGGTCCACGCTGACGACGACCGTGGTGGAGGGCTTGAATGTGCTGGAAATTCTCACCGCCGACCGCGTTGTGGGGCAAATTATGACCGAACACCCGCAAGAGGGGTATGTGCCGCATATCTCCTTCCTCGGCACGCGGTTTGAAAATCTGCGGGTTGCCGGCCATCCGGTGCATGTGGAAATGGACCTGAACATTTTGGGCGCGAAACCCGACGGCGACCTGTCTTACGCGGCGCACCAGCCGGTGGTAGAGCGCGTGGCAAGGCAATACAGCCGCATCCGCGAGCGCGAAGATCTTCCGGCAGAAATGCGGGACGAGTACAATCGACTTTCCTCCATTCTTGGGGCCCGGGAGGCGGTCGAGTGCTCGCTGGTGAATCATGTCTCAGGTTCGTTCCCTGGGCTTTCCTTCGGGAATGTGCTGAAGATTCCGGATTTCGGAACCGTGGAGTTGGCCAAGCTGATAATCAAGCACGAGAAGTTCGATCCGACCAGGGCCAAGCAGGACCCGAATGTGCCGGAAGTGACGTCGGTGACGTTGACGATGATCGATCTTAAACTGGGTTGCGCAATCGAAGGCAACACTCCAATCGGGACGGGAACGTCAAACGGAGTCACAAAGCCGTAATGTGGGCGGAAGTCGCGCCAGGTGATCGCGGCTTCCGATTACCCCTCAACCATTTTATTGAATCATGAACATTTCCAATTGCTGTTGCCAGTGGCTGGCCCTATCGGCTCGCAGTAAGCAGGCTGTTATCCAACTTATTCACTGACTCTTTAAGCAAGTGATATGCAAGGCGAATGTTGATAGTCCATTTTCGGACTGATACCGGGTCTTTAATCTCCTCAGCAATCGTAATTGCCTGACGGTAGTAACTAATAGCTCTTAAATAATCCGTTCGATATAAATAGACATTCCCGATATTCGCCAAATGAACCTGATAATTGTGCCTCATACCGGCTCTGGAGTCCTCTTCGAGAGCTTTCCGATGCAACGCCAATGCTTTTTCATCATCTCCTAATCCAAGATGGCATACAGCCATGTCTGCCCATGCACATGCCATCGATAAGCGGGCATTTACCGACTCGAACAACGTCAATGACTGCTCCAGCCATGGCATCGCTTCCGAATAGAATTGCCGAATCATGAGGTTTTTTCCGATACCCCATAATGCGGTTGCTTTGAAATACCATCCGTCTAGCAGTTCTGATAGATTGAGCATTCTGCGAAAGATACGATCTGAGGAATCGTAATCGCGCTGAAAATAGAAGATTATTGCCTGACGCTCATAAACCTCGCAGCGGATTTCCATCAGGCTGGCATCTTGCAGCAAATGCTCCGCCTCACTCATCAAAAAATGCGAGCAATCAAATTTACCTAGCAGTCCATAGCAATAGCCACGATTACTCTTGATGCGAGCGATTGATGGAATATCATCTGGTGCAGGTAGGCAGGAAATTTCACGCTCAGTAAGATAACTTAATGCCTCTTCAACATGCCCCCGCTCGCGAAGTAGGGCTACTCGAATCAGCCGAAGGCCCCAAATGTCCGAGTCGTTTCCGTTGTCACCTGAAAGACTGAAACGATGGTCCACGATTTGACGCGCGCCATCGAAATCTTAAACGCGCATCAAATCGCGGGCTATCTCACTTTGCAATCTACTCACCATGAAATCTCCGGTAGCTATTATATCGGTGGCTTGCAAACTCCATCGCTATTACCGGTCCCTATTGGAATAACGCAGTGTGGGGGAGCAGGGGTAGGGGGAGTGGAATCCATAGCATGAATGGTTCCAGGAGAAATCGGATGGGCTGGGAGTTGATGGGGTGTCGGAGCGTTGCCATGCAAAAAAATGGCAACAACGGATGCGAACAGTTCTAACATGGAAGATCCTCTTGGTAGGCTTTATATGACCGTTCCGATTGTCAGTCAAGTAAGAATTCACAAAATCCGGTATCTTGCATGGCTGTCGCCGTTGCTTCTTCTGCTGTTGCTGTTTCCATTGCGCGATGAGCGGCCGGAGGCGGCTGAGGGTGCCTATGACCGCGCGCTGCAGCTCTTTGAACAGGGCAATCTGACGTCGAGTCAGGCTGAGGCCGAGGCAGGATGGGAGCAATATCAGAGATCTGACGTTGCGTGGGCGGAGAAGTTCCAGTTGCTCGAAGCCAAATCGTTGCTATACCGGCATTTCTACGAGGATGCGCTACGGGTCCTTACCTCCTATCCGGCCTATGGAGAGACAGAGGAAATTGCCGAGAAGCTGGCGATTGAGGCCGTGGCGCTGACGCGTGAGGAGCAGCTTGATGCGGCGGAGGAGCGGCTGAGGCGAGTGGAAGCAATTTGCGCCAAACACCAGTTTGTTTCCTGTGGCGACGCGCTGACTGCGCGAGGAATCCTGGCGCAGCGGCTAGGCGATGTGCAGAAGGAGCGGCAATCCTATCTGGCCGCTTACTCCTTTGCGCGGACGCATCGCGATACCTGGCGCGAGGCAAATTCGGCGCTGAATCTAAGCTATATGGCGTTGCAGGACGACCGCTACGACGAGGCGATCAACTGGTCGAGCTCCACCTATGCGACGGCGGAGCGGCTGGGCTATGGGGATGCCGCTGAGGGAGCCGCAGGGAACCTGGGATGGGCCTACTACCAGTTGGGGGATGGCGAGCGGGCGCTGGAGCGATTTCTGGAGGCGGAAAAGGCTGCTGAGCGCGAAGGCGATGCAAGCGATGAGCTGAACTGGTTGAGCACCGCCGCTTATGTGTACCGCGACCAGGGCGATTTGGCGCGCGCCAAGATGCTGGAAGTGAAGTCTCTGGCGGTGGCGAGAAAGATAAACAGCAGGGAAAAGGTAACGAATGTGCTGGGCGATCTGGCTTCGCTTGCAATCACCGCTGGCAATGAGAAGGAGGCAGATACACGGCTCCGTGAGGCGTGGCAAATGGAGACGGCGGGCGGACACAGTCCGCGTCCGGTGTTTACCCTCATGGAAGGCGAGCTGGCTCTGGAGCGGCATCAGCTTGCGCAGGCCGGGCAGTGCTTCCACGCCGTTCTGGCCCATCGGGCGAGCCCGATGGCGGTGCGGCTCAATGCGGGCAACGATCTGGGGCAGCTCTACGAAGAGACGAAGCAGTACGGGCCGGCCGAGCGCACGTATAAAGCGACAATCGACGCCTGGGAGGCGGCGCGCGCCGGGCTGAAGCGCGAGGAATCGGCGCTCTCCTTCGGAGCCAACGCGACCGAAATCTACGATCATTACATCAGTCTGCTGGTGCGCGAGGGCCGGACCGCCGAGGCTCTCGCCGTTGCCGACCGCAGCCGGGCGCGGACGCTGGCCGAAGGGCTGGGAATCGACGAGAAGCACCTGGACGGGCGTTCCGAGCTGCTGCACCCGGAGGTGATTGCGCGTAAGGCAGGTGCAACGCTGCTTTTCTACTGGTTAGGCGAGGATGAGTCGTACTTGTGGGCGATTACGCCGCAGAAAACGGTATTTTTCAAGCTTCCCGCTGCTAAAGAAATCGCGACCCAGGTGGAGCGATATAACCGCGCGATGCAGCAATCACGCGACGGCGAGCCGGACCCGGCGGTGAATCCTGACGGTCTTGCGCTTTACGCCGAGTTGGTGAAGCCGGCAGCGAAGGCGCTGGCAGCCGAGGCCGGCAAGCGGCCGGTAATCGTGCTCTCCGACGGCGCGCTGAGCGGGCTGAACTTCGAGACTTTGCTTGTGCCGGAATCCGGTCCCGCGCAAAGTGCGAGCGCGAAACTGGGGTCTCCGCGGACAGATTTTCATCCGTGGGGGGGAAAGCCGCACTATCTCATCGAGGGCTGGACGCTGCTCTCCGCGCCCTCGCTGGACCTTCTGGCGCATGGAGCCTCCGAGTCGGTAACGCGCGCTGCCAGCGCCGATCCGGTTGCCCGGAACCTGCTCCTGATCGGCAATCCCGTCTCCGCCGACCCGGATTTCCCGCCGCTGCCGCTCTTCGGCGCGGAGATGCGGCGGGTGCAGAGCCACTTCGGTGCGCAGGGAGCGGCGGCAATCGAGGGAGCGAAAGCGACGCCGGCGGCCTATGCGGCAGCGAATCCGGGCAGCTTCGCCTACATCCATTTCGTGTCGCATGCCACGGCGAGCCGCACCGCGCCGCTCGATTCGGCAATTATTCTCTCGAACCCGGCGCAGTCGAATCCGGCAGCGGGCGGCGATCCGGTCAGTGCCTACAAGCTCTATGCGCGGGAGATCGTGGCCCATCCGCTCAAGGCGCGGCTGGTAACGATCTCAGCCTGCTATGGTTCCGGCACGCGAGCCTATGCGGGTGAGGGGCTTATCGGCCTCTCGTGGGCCTTTCTGCGCGCCGGCGCGCGGCAGGTTGTCTCGGCGTTGTGGGAGGTGAGCGACGAATCCACTCCCCGCCTGATGGATGGGCTCTACGCGGGGATTCAGGCGGGGAAAACACCGGCCGCGGCGCTCCGGGATGCCAAACTGACGCTGCTGAACTCCGGTACACGCTTCCGCCAGCCCTTCTACTGGGCACCATTTCAGATTTATAGCCGCGAATAGGCGTGCGGCTAAGCCAATGCCCGCAGATTCCGGCGAAGCTCTTCCGGTTCGCCGCCGGGCAGAAGCTTTTCGATCTCCACATGGGTGGACTCCCACGTTGGAACGGCTGCTGCGAGCAGTTTTTTCCCCTTTGTGGTCAGGGTGAGAATGCGGCTGCGACGGTCGCCGGGATCGGGCGAGATTTTTACCAGCCCGCGGCGTTCTAGGGGCTTGAGCGCGGCCGTCAGCGTGGTGCGGTCCATGGCAAGCAGCGATGCAACCGGCCCCATCGGCGGCGGCTCCGGGCGGTTAAGGCTCATTAAAAGAGAGAATTGCCCATTAGTCAGATCGAAGGGGCGCAGAGCCTCGTCGAAGCGGCGCGCCAGCGAGCGGGCGGCGCGCTGCACGTGGAGGCAGAGGCAGCAGTCGCGCACCAGCAGCGTGGTCTCGAAAGGAAGGATGGCGGCTGCCGGCGCGGACTTTACGCGGCTTGAGTTGGTGCGGCGGCTGGTGATGGGCGGAGTTTTCATCGACGAAAACATTTTAGAGCTTGACACTGGCACAGATTCGTTGATACCAACATATCTGTCGAGAAAATTCCCGAGGAGGCCCGTCATGTCCTTCCTGCGCGACTTGAAATACGCCCTCCGCTCGCTCTCCCGCGTTCCCGCCCTCTGGATTACCGTTGCCCTGACGCTGGCGCTCGGCATTGGCGCGAATGCCGCAATCTTCAGCGTGGTGCGGGCCGTGCTGCTCAAGCCGCTCGCCAACCAGGACGAGAGCCGGCTGCTGTACATCCGGCAGAGCGCGCCGGGGCTTGGCCTGGAGAATGCGGATTTTTCCGTGCCGGAGATTCAGGATCTGAGCGGCAGGAGTGGAGACACCGCGCTGAAGACGATCAGCGAAGTGGGCACCTTCTCCGAGGTGGGCTTTACGATTGTGGGCCTGGGAACGCCGCGCACGGTGACGGCCGGCGTAGTGGATGGGAACTACTTTCACGTGATGGGGCTGCGGCCTGTGCTGGGCCGGCTGCTGGGGCCAGCCGATGACGGACGCAATGCTCCAGGCGCAATCGTGCTCACCTATTCCTTCTGGCGCAACTCGCTGCACTCGGACCCCAATGTGCTGGGCAAAGTGGTGCGGATCGAGGTCTACAACGGGCCGACTTCGGGGACGGTGGTGGGTGTGCTGGAGCCTTCGGTGCCGTATCCGGTAGCGACGGAGATTTTTGCCAACCTGGTGACAAGCCCGCACCACCTTTCCGCGACGATGGTGACGGGGCGCTCCCACCGGATGACGGAGATATTTGCGCGCCTGACGCCCGGAGCGACGCTCGAACAGGCCCGCGCCGAGCTCGACCGCTCCTACGCGACGATGACGGCGGCGCATCCGGAGGAGTACCACCCGACGGATCACTACCAGATCAGCGTGACGCGGATGCACGACCAGATCAATTCGAAGGCCAACACGATTCTGTGGATTCTGTTCGGGGCCGCGGGGCTGCTCTTCGTCATTGCCAGCTCGAATGTGGCGAATCTTGTGCTGGCCCGGACCGTCCGGCGCGAAAACGAGTTGGCGGTCAGGGCGGCGCTCGGCGCCAGCACGGCGGCGCTGCGGCGGGCGCTGCTCGCCGAGAGCCTGGTGCTCTGCGGAACGGGCGCGACTGCCGCGGTTCTACTCGCCATTCCGATGATGGGTGAGCTGGGGCGCTACGCGGCACGCTTCTCGGCGCGGGCAAGCGAGATTCAACTGGACTTTTCGCTGGTGTGGGTGGGAATTGCACTGGCCCTTGCGGCGGCAGTCTTTCTGGCCTATGTGCCGAAGCTACCCACGCCAGAATCCGTGCAGGGCGGCCTTGCAGCCCGCGGAGCGCGCGTGGCGGGCGGCAGCAGCCGCAAGCTGCGCCTCTTCGCTATTACGCAGATTGCGGCCTCCTTCCTGCTGCTGGCCGGCGCGGTGGTGCTGATGCGAACTCTCTTTCTGCTCGAACAGACGCGGCCGCCCTTCGACTCCTCGCGGGTGATGGCGATTGACCTGCCGGTGATGTCGTACGGCAGGACTCCGCAGCAGGTCACGGAGTTCCGGCGCGAGGTGGTGCACAATGTGGCGGCGATTCCCGGCGTGGAGCACGCGGCAGAAGGGTCTGCCGTGCCATGGCGCGATCAGCGAGACCTGAGTATTGCCCTTGCTTTTGCGGCCACCGGGGCGCGGCGTTCCGACGGACAGGATTACCGCGCAAAATTCCGGCCCATAGGACCGGGCTTTTTTGCCACGCTGGGCGTGCCGCTGCTTGAAGGCCGCGATTTTAACGGCGGCGACAGGGAAGGCGCCGAGCGCGTGGTGATTATCTCGAAGAGCCTGGCCGACCTGCTATATCCGGGGCAGGATGCGGTGAACCGCACGATTCACTGGACCGATCCGGTCATCAAGTTCATCGGCATCAGCCCGGAGCCGAGGCGGATTGTCGCGGTGGTGCCGGATTTCGACGATGAGAATATTATTCCTTCACCGGCAATGACGATCTATCAGCCGACCGAGCAGGAGGGTTTTCCGGGAAGCCTGTTTGTGCGGGCGAAGCAGGACCCCTACGCGCTGCTGCCGGCGATTACACAGACGATTCGCAGAATGTCGAACGACCAGCCGGTGGAAAAACCCACCACTCTGGGCGATGTGCGTGCCGAAGTGCTTACGCCGGACAAGCTGAATGCGATTGTCTTCGGTGGATTTGCCGCTGTGGCTCTGCTCATCTCCGTGGTCGGCGTGGCCGGCGTGCTGGCCTTTTCGGTGTCGAGCCGCACGCGGGAGTTTGGTATTCGCATGGCGCTCGGCGCGCAGCCGAGGACAATTCTCGCCGCCGTTCTGCGCGACGGACTGCTGATGGCCGGAATCGGAGTAGCTGCTGGCGCGGTTGTTGGCTTTGCCGCGGCGCGGCTGCTGAGTAGCTACGTCGCCCAGATCGACTGCCCCGGAATCCTTGCCTTCGCCGGCCCGGCAGGTGTGATTCTCGTCGCGGCGGTTGTGGCCTCGGTGATTCCCGCCTACCGTGCCGCGCGCGTCAATGCCGTCGAAGCCCTTCGCGCAGAGTGAGATAGAGACCAGCCGGGAACAGCCCCGCGCTGGCGCGATACACTTAACCTTTGCCTGAAATGCCCCAAAAAGGAATCAAGCAGAGGATCGAGTGCTGGCTGGTTGTCGGCGTGGCGAGCCTGCTCGGCTGGCTGCCGCGCAGGCTCGCCCGGAGGCTGGCCGCTGGTCTGACCGCTGCCGCGTACCGCGTGCTGGGCAGGCTCCGGCGCGTGGGCGAGCGCAACCTCGATCTCGCCTTTCCCGAGCTTTCCGCCGAAGAAAAGCAAAACATTCTGCGCAGTCTCTTCCGCTATCTTGGCTGGCAGATGGTCGAATTCTGCCGGATGCCGCGCTATACGCCCGAAAATACGCGCGGCTGGCTGCGAACTGAGGGCCTCGAACACTTTCAGGCCGCCGAAGCGCGCGGCAAGGGCGTTCTGGTACTGACCGGGCACTTCGGCGCGTGGGAGCTTTCGAGCTTTTACCACTCGTTGATGGGCCACCCCATGGGAATGGTGATTCGCCGGCTCGACAACACGCTGCTTGACGAGTACGTGAACCGCATCCGCTGTCTGCACGGCAACCGCGTCCTGCACAAGGACGACTTTGCCCGCGCCCTGCTGAAAACAATGCACGAGGGCGGCACCGTGGGAATTCTAATGGACACGAATATGACGCCGCCGCAGGGCATCTTCGCGGATTTCTTTGGAATTCCGGCCTGTACGGCGGCGGGACTGGCTCGCGTCGCGTTAAAGACCGGCGCGGCGGTTCTACCCGGCTTCTGCCTCTGGGAGCCGAAGGAGCAGCAGTACGTTCTACGCTTTGGTCCTGAAATCGAGTTTGCTCAGACCGGCGATGCTGAAGCCGATATTCTCGCGGCAACCCAGCAGTGCAACGATGCGCTCGAAGCGTGGATTCGCCGCTACCCCGAGCAGTGGCTCTGGATTCACCGCCGCTGGAAGACGCGCCCGGCAGGCGAGCCAAGCCTCTATGCTTGAAAAGATACGCGCAGAGCCGGCCGAATTTAGAGCATCGGCCTTCCAAGCCTGTGTTCTATGCAGCATCAGTGTGAGGTACAAAGCATGAAACTCAGCGACCTGATCGAACGGCTTGGCGGCACGCTAATGCAGGGCAATGCAGAGACGCTGATCGATGGCGTCAACTCCGCTGTGCGGGCCGGCGCGAGCGATCTTGTCTTTGCCGAGGACGCTGTGAGTGCCGCGGAAGCATTGGTCAGCGATGCTGTCGCGGTGGTTCTTCGCTCCTATGCGCCCGCCGCATCCGCCACCGGCAAAGCCATCGTGGAGTCGCCGCAGCCGCGCCTCTGGTTCGCCCGTGCAGCTAAACTCCTCAAGCCCGCGCCCGCCGCATCCTGCATTCATCCAGCATCCGTCGTCGATCTTTCGGCAGTGCTTGGCAGCAATGTCATCATCGAGGCAGGAGCAGTAATCGGTGCAGGCGTTCGCATCGGCGACGATTGCCACATCTATCCGCGCGCTGTTCTCTATCCAGGCACCACGCTTGGCAATCGCGTTGTCGTTCATGCCGGCGCGGTGCTGGGTGCAGATGGCTTCGGCTATGTGCGCGACAATGCGACCGGCGCCTATACGCAGTTTCCGCAGCAGGGAACGCTGGCGATTGAAGACGACGTAGAGATCGGCGCCAACAGCACGATTGACCGCGGCGCGCTTGACGAGACGCGCATCCGGCGCGGGGCCAAGATCGATAATCTTGTTCACATCGGCCACAACTGCGATGTGGGTGAGGATGTCGTGATCGTGGCCTTGACAGGGATCTCTGGTTCGAGCTCCGTGGGCAAAGGCGCGGTGATTGCCGGCCAGGTTGGCATCGGCGACCACGCGCATGTGGGGCCGGGAGTGATTCTCGGCGGGCAGGCCGGCGTGCTGAGCGGCAAGACGGTGACGAACGAGGGCCTGCGGCCGGGCACCGTGCTGTGGGGAACGCCGGCGCGCCCGCTCAAGCAGGTTCTGCGCGAGATGGCGGTGCTGGCGCGGCTGGCGAAGCGGTAGGAACGAAGGGCGGGGGGACCCGTGCAATCGAGGCGGCCTCCGGCTTAGCGCGGGATTGCGGCCTATTCCGATACAGAAGTTCGCAATGCTGCAAAACGCACCGGATTTCCAGAGGCAAGATTAAAGCCGCGCCGCGATCTGTCGATATTCGGGACAGGTGGAGGCGAGATGGGAATTGCGCCAGTCCAGAATCTTCTGCCGATGCAGGTGAAGCTGCCGGAAGCCGCGGTGCCGGAGACGGAGCGCACTCGCGCCGTCGAGTTCCGCGGCCAGGAGCAGGACGCGACTTACACGCCCGGCGGTGGCTCTGAAGACACCGGCCCAGAAGACTCAGGCCGTGACGGCTCCGGACGCAAAGCGCCGAGTCAAGACGAGCGCAGTGTGGACGCCGAGGCGGTCGAGGCGAATGCGGATTCGCTTCCGCCCAAAGCATCAGGCTCGACCGCGCTAATCTTCTCTGACGATTCGCCCGCCGAAGGTACGATCAGCGTCTTTGCGTAGTTCACCCGGCATACAGCAGTTTCTAAAATAGTTCCGTGCCCCATCCTTTCGCGTTTTTGCGAAAGGGTGGGGCAGCACGAATTTCTACTGGCAGTCGCGGTCCCATAGTCCTCCGGTTTTTCCCGAAAATTACCAAATTCGATTGCACTCGAATGCTTTCAGGTGTAATTTACTAACCAGTTAGTTAAAAATGACTCCTGAACCCAGCAACGTCCCCTCCGAGCGCTCCGTCGAGACACGGACGCGGATTCTCGACGCGGCTCTGAGCGAGTTTGCCGCGAACGGGCTAGCTGGCGCTCGCACCGAGCGCATCGCCGAGGCGGCAGGCGTAAACAAGGCGCTGCTTTACTACTATTTCGAGGGCAAGGAAAAGCTCTATCTGGCTGCGCTCGAAGCCATTGCGGAGCGGATGCGGGACTCGACCATGGCGGTTTTTCTGCGCCCGGCAAGCCCCGGTGAGCGGATGCTCCGCATGGCTCTGAATCACTTTGACCGTATCTGGACGCAGCCGGAGTTCCAGAGCCTCATGCAGCAGGAGATGATGCGGATTCGCATGGGAGAACCCGGCCACTTTCCGATCATCGCGAAAAAAACTTTCGAGCCAATGCTCGTTCAGTATCGGGCAATGGCGCGCGAGGGGATCGAGAGCGGCGAACTGATCGACACCGACTGGATGCAGATGCTGCTGGCGTCGCTGGGGGCGAATGTCTTTTACTTCCTCAGCGCGCCCATCTGGCGGGTTGTTGCCGGGGAAGATCTGCTTTCTCTCGATGCGATTATGCGGCGGCGCAAGACGCTGCTGGAATTTCTGGGACAGGCGATTTTTCGAGACCGGGAGCACGGCGCCGAACTGGCCGCGCGCGTGCACTCCGAGAGTCCGATGCCGAGCGTCAAACCGGGCCAGTTAGCCGTTGAGTGGGAAGCAATAAGCGGGAGGAAAGTGTGAGTGCGCGCAATCGAGTTTTTATGATTCTCGGGCTGCTGCTGGTGGGTTCACTGGTCTGGTATCTGGTCACGACGCGGACTTCGGGCGACCTGCACCTGATTGGCACGGTCGATGCCAACGAGGTGTTGGTGAGCGCGAAGATTCCGGGGCGGATTCAGACGCTGACTGTCGAGGAGGGCCAGGATGTGCAGGCCGGCCAACTTATTGCCGTCATCGAGAGTGACGATCTGGCAGCGGCGCGCAATGCAGCGACGGCGACGGTGTCGAGCCAGCAGGAAAAGCTGAGCGAGACCGTCGAGACCGAACGGCAGACGCGCGGCGAAGTGACGAATGCGCGCATCAATTCCGAAGCGCAGTTGCGCTCGGCGCAGGCGGCTCTCGCGCAGGCGCAGGCAAACCTACTGAAGCAGCAGGCGGACACGCCTCGGACTGTGGCGCTGGCCAAACAGGGCATTATGAGCGCGCAGGCAAGCGATGAGGCTGTTGCGGCGCTTGCGGCGGATCAGGCGGCAGTGGACGCGGCAAAGCAGAATGTGGATGCGGCGGAAGCCTCGCTACGCCAGGCGCGGGCGCATGAGTTGCAGGCCGCCGCCGCAGAAAAGACCGTCGCTTCGACGCGCGGGATTGTGGCAAATGCGAAGGCGCTCGCCGATCAGGCCGGCGTGCAACTGGGCTACGCGAAGGTCTTTGCGCCGGTTACGGGCAAGGTGAATGTGTGGGCGGCGCGGCAGGGCGAGGTTGTCTCGGCTGGCACGCCGATTGTCACCATCATGGACCTGACGCAGACGTGGGTTTATGCGCCTCTGCCGGAGACGCAGGCTGACGCAGTGCAGCTTGGCGATACGCTGAAGGTGGAGCTGCCGAGCGGAGCGAGCGTGCAGGGCAAGGTCATCGCGAAATCCGCGGAGGCGGACTTTGCAACACAGCGTGACATCAACGGCGGCCGCAAGCGAGACATTCGCACGGTAAAGATCAAGCTGCTCATTCCGAATCCCGGCGAAAAGTTTGTGCCTGGAATGACAGCGGACGTGTATGTGCCGAAGGCGAAGCTGGTGAAGCAATGACCGCCGAAACACAAAGCCCGGAGCAGGTTTCTCCCGAGGCGCAAGAGGGCAAGAAGCCTGCGATTAAGGTTGAAAAGATCGTGAAGCGTTACGGCGATTTCGAGGCGGTGAAGGGAATCGACTTCGAGGTTGCCGACGGAGAAATCTTCGGACTGCTGGGGCCGAACGGCGCGGGCAAAAGCACGCTGATCCGCATGATGACGACGCTGATTCCGATCACCTCGGGGCGGGCGCTGATTGCCGGGCATGACGTGAGCAAAGAGCCGAACGCCGTGCGGAATGTCATCGGCGTAATCCCGCAGGCGCTCACCAGCGACATGGACCTGACCGTCGAAGAGAACCTCAGCATCTATGCCAAGCTCTACTCCGTGCCGCGAGCCATTCGTGAGAAGAACATTGCCGAAGTGCTGGATGCCGTGGACCTGACGAAGTGGCGCACAGCGCAGACCAAAACGCTCTCCGGCGGAATGCGGCGCAGGCTCGAAATCGCGCGCGGTCTCGTGCATAATCCGCGCATCTTTTTTCTCGACGAGCCAACGACCGGCCTTGACCCGGTGAGCCGCATCGCGGTGTGGGAGATGCTGAACAATCTCAAGAAGACGCGCAACCTCACCATGCTGCTGACGACGCATTACATGGAGGAGGCCGACCGTCTCTGCGACCGCATTGCGATTGTGGATCACGGTACGCTCGTCGCGCTTGGCTCGCCGGTCGAGTTAAAGCAGAGCGTTCCCGGCGCGGATGTCGTCGAGGTGCGGTTCAACCGCGAGGACGATGCCTGGCAGGAGCGGCTGCGCGCGCTTGCGGATGTGACGGATGTGCAGTCGCAGTCGGCGGGCGTCTACCGCGTGCTGACGGGGAACGGCTCGCGCACCACGACTGAGCTGGTTGAGATGGCAAGCTCGCTCGGCGAGCAGTTGACGAGCCTCAGCGTGCAGAACACCTCGCTCGACGATGTCTTCGTGCACTACACGGGCCGGCAGTTGCGCGACGAGCAGGTCAAGGCAGTCTTCCAGCAGCCCAGAAAAGGGGACTTTTAGGCGATGAATCGCTTTCTGGCCATTGTCGAGCGCGAGATGCGGAAGTTCTTCCGCTCGCCGGTGCTGATGATTATGTCGATGATGCTGCCGCTGGTGCAACTCGTGATTCTCGGCAACGCCTTCGGCGGCAAGATCAGGGGCGCGAAGGTCGCGGTCGTCGATTACGATCATGGGCCGCAGTCGGTCAAGGTGCGCGAGGCGTTCGATTCAGTGGCTGTGAACATTGCGACCTTTACGACCGTCAACTACGACGACGAAAAGCTCGCTCGCGAAGATGTGCGCGAGGGAAAGATCGACGCGGCGGTAATTATTCCCGCGCAGTTCTCGCGCAGGGTCTATGCGAACGATGCGCCGCGCATCGGGCTGGTTGTCGATAACTCCGATCAGTTCATGAGCAGCAGCATCGAGAGCGAAATGCAATCGCTGGTCGATGCGCTGAACCAGCCGGTGATTCAGGACCGCGTGGTGAAGCAGGTTGCGCTCGAAATCGTCGAGCTTTATCCGTACGTCGAGTACATGAAGTATCTGCTGTCGGGCTCCATCGCGCTCGCCATGTATATCTCGGTGATGATCGGCGGCGGAATGCTCTACATCGACGACAAGGCGCGCGGTGTGCACGAGGGCTATCTCGTGACGCCCATCAGCAAGCTTGAACTTGTCATGGGGTTGAACATTGCCGGTGCGGCCAAGGCTGTTCTGGCCGGCATCTCGATTACGGTGATCGGCTCGCTGATGGCGGGCCTGGGCACGATCTTTCATCCCGAGGCGGTACTGAATCTCCTGCTGCTGATTCTCGGCACATCGATTGCATTCAACGGCATGATGTTCCTGATGATGGTGCGCGTGGACGATCCGCTCGTTCCCCGCGCCATGTTCGGCGTGCTGAATACGCTGCTCTTTTTTCCTTCCGGCGCAATCTACCCAATCGCAGCCTTTCCCAAGTGGCTGCAAGCCATTGCGATTGTCGATCCGTTCACCTACGCCATTCATGGCTTCAAATCGATTCTGCTGAAGGACGGCGGCTTCGTCTCAATCGAGACGGACCTGCTCTTCCTCTTCATCTTTGGCATCGGTACGCTGCTGATTGCAACGCCGCTGTTTAAGAGAACGTTGTGAGGCAGCTATTAGCCGTTAGCTTTTAGCTTGTCTGTATTTCCATCGGTGTTTGTCATCCTGAGCGTAGCCGAAGGAGCCGCAGTTGCTTTTCGGCACCGGGCGCAATCCAGCACTCACTCCCACAATCGAGCTAAAAGCTGCTTTTCAAATCGACTGCACGGGCACCAGCGTGAGGTCGTCGATGAGGCCGACTTCCTTCTGTACGAAAGGCTCGCCGTATTTCACGCCGGCCAGCAGTCCGTAATGGCGCGCCTCAGCGAAAGTGCGCTCGCGAATCTCTTCTTCCGGCACAAAGAGGGCGCTGCCGGAGGATTGATTCGCATACTGCGAGCGATACGCCATGAGCGATGCGTGGCGCTGCTCGATGAATGGCGTGATGTCAACAATAAAGCTGGGGCGCACGTCGGCATAGAGGCTCGCGTAGACGATCTTAAAGGGCCGATGCGGCGCTGTCCCGGTGTCAATCTTGCCAAGCCCCGACAGAAAGCAAGCCTCATAGCCGAGCGAAGCTACAATGGCGTGGTCCGGATGCCGCGCCTGCCAGTAGGGCAGGATCACGACGCGCGGACGAACCTCGCGCAGCACGCGAACAATCTTCAGCCGGTTTTCGAGCGTGTTTGCAATAGCTCCGTCAGGCAGGTCGAGCGCCTGACGCCAGCTTACGCCGAGAATCTTTGCAGCATCGGCTGCTTCGCGGGCGCGGTCTTCGGCGGAGCCGCGAGTCCCGGCCTCGCCCTGCGTCAAATCGAGAATCGCGGTGCGGAGACCGCGCGAGGCGGAGCGCAGCAGCGTGCCGCCGCAGGTTTGCTCCACGTCGTCGCGGTGCGCGGCAATGGCGAGAATGTCGGCGAGGGACATAAGGCAGCTCTTAGCTTCTAGCCCTTAGCTCGTTTTGCCCAAGCTAAAGCCGTACTTTCAGCATAATGCCTTCGAGGTGGTTAGCCGGTGCTTTGCTGCCTACTCTCATGGTCTCGCTTCCAATGTTGAAAGCGATCAGCACCGCAAAAGCAAAAGCTCTTAGCTTTTCGCGCGCAGTGCGTTTCCGCACAACGAGCTAAAAAGCTAAGAGCTAATGGCTAAAAGCTGTTCTTAGTAAACAGTGTTATTGGCGTCCGTGAGGCCGTCGATGTAGGCCACGTCATAGGCGGTGCCGGTGACGGTGACATAGAAGTTGTTCAGTTCTGTCGCGTCCGTGGTGGTGTAGATGTGAATCTGTCCGCCGACCGCGGTGTAAACCTTATGCAGGCTGGTTACGGCGGCGATGCCGGTGGCGTCGCCGAGATAGGGCAGAATCGAGGTCACCGTTCCGGTGGAGGTGTTGAACATGGTGAGGCAGCCGTAGGGCAGGCCGTTGGCGAAGCGCGCACCGTTGGTGCACTTCGTCATGCCGATCCAGAGGGTGTTGTCGTCGGCCTCGATCATGCGGGAGCGCGCGCCGGGGGCGCCATCGCTGATGGGAATGGTATTGCCGGCGGTGACGGTGGCGCCGGAACTGGAGCCGGGCAGGAGGTTCAGCACGGTGAGGCCGCCTGTAAAGAGGCCGCTCGAAGCGCTTGCCGATGCTGCGCATTGCGGCGAGCCGCCAGCGAGCGTCGGCGAGGCCAGGCACTGACCGGCAGCGTACATGGTGCTGCTATCGATGAGGGCGTTGCTGGCGCCGCCCGGTACGGCGATGGTGCAGGAGGTAAGATTTGCTGCCGTACCGCAGTCGGTGTGGAGCGCGGTGTTGGTGGGCAGTGCGCCGGAGTTCTGGTTGGGCAGGAAGATCAGACCGCCGGTGGGCAGCAGGGAGACGGCCGAGGCCGTGCCGCCGCACTCCGCGCCGCAGCTCAGGATGTAGGCGGTGTTGCCGTCGTTCGAGAAGAGGGCTTTTACGGGCCGGTCAAAGACAAGCGGCGCGCCGTAAGGGGTGTTGGTCGTGTGGTCGATGTTGTCCGGGCTCTGCGCCTGGAAGAGGCACCATGCTGGCTGGTTCTGCGGCTCGCAATCGAAGGCGGCCTTGGGCCAGGTGCTGGGCCCGCCGGAGTAGGCCAGGCTTTGCGAGGCGTTGAGCTTCTTGGGATAGTAGACGTAGTTGGAACTCTGCACGAAGGCCAGCACCACGGAGCCGCCGGCATTGACGCTGAGGCGATAAGCGGCGGGCAGGTACAGGTTATATGCGGTGCCGGTGGTGCTGGTGGTGCGGTCTATTACCGTGAGCACATGGGCGGACTGGCTGGCGGCAAAGACGTACTCCTGGTTGCGGGTGACGAAAATCCTGGAAGAAGTGCCGGGCAGGCCGGATTGCCCGCCGGCTGATATCTCCTTCGCGTAATTAATGTAGGCGAGCGAGCCGTCGCCGGAGCTATAGACGGCTCCAAGCTGCTCTTCGGGCATGTTCTGAATGGTGACGGGCAGCGCGCCGGAGAATCCGGAGATGCTGAAGGTCTGGGTAGTGGTGCCGGCCTTGTAGCGGGTGTCATAGTAGGCATCGAGAATCTGGAGGCTGCCTCGGGCCAGGGACGATGGATTCTGAATGGCGACCATGACGCGGTACTTAAGTCCGCTGGGCGGCAGGGTACGGCCGGCAAAATAGTAAGTCTGTCCGCACCCGGCGAGCGCGAAAGCGAGTGCAAGCGCGGCGGCCGCGCTGATCCAAAAACTGCTCTTCTTCAAAATTCTTCCCTCAACGCAAAAGGCGGCAACCGAACGCGGCCGCAGGATGAATAAGCTCGTCTGCGGCGAGCCGATGATGCGGCCCTACCGCGAAAAATCCCGTCAAAAGTCCAGCCTCGAGGCCGGTTCTACACAGCTTATTTGACTCTCGAAGTATAACAAAGCAACCGGGCAGCCGATTGCGGCGCCCATTGCAGAGCAGGGCCGCGCAAAAAGGCCGGGCGCGGGCTGGGCCTTACCTGGGGCTGGGCGCTGCCGGCGTGGCGGAAGGAGTAGAAGAGACCGGTGTTGCCTGTGCGGTAGATGGGCTGGGCGCTGTTGGCTTCGCAGGACAGACCTACGCCTCTACCTCCGGCTTGAGCTTGCCTGTGCCGCAGAGCGACTGCGTGTTGGTCTGTCTCTTATCCGGCCAGAAGTGGCCTTCCGTATGGAACTCCTTGCCTGGATGATTTGGGTCCGGCAGCCAGAAGTCGCAGACGTTGCGTTTTCTCGGGCACCTGCTGGCAAAGAGAACCTTGTCCCCTTCGTGGAGATTGTCCATGAACCACCGCTTGTTAACGTTGTTCGCTGCGCCCCCGGTAACGATGGCGGAGCCGATGGATTCTCCTACGGAAGTCGGTGCCTCGATGGAGTACAGGCCGTCCGCCGTCTGCACGTAGTGAACAGCGAACTTTTGATTGTAGGTCTGGCACCCGTAGCCGAAGCCGCTGCAATGCAGCGTGCTGCCGTCATACAGCTTTCCGGTTATGGAAAATGTGCCGACCTGATACTCGCTCGCATGGTCCCTGGCCAGCGCCGGAACAGAGACAAGCACCAAGGTCAGAAGAGCAGCAGCTTTCATCTTTCTCCCTTCATCGCGTCCGGGGTACGCAGCCGTCCGGTGGATGACATTTCCCGGTTATTGCTGGACCTGCCGCCTCACGCCGACGGACGGAAGCAAAACTGCAAAATCCGCATGAAAGTTGTCCCGCTAATGATACGACGATACCAGCGGCACTTTAGTTGAATGTTTCCTGAGCGGCCGGGCATTTTGTCCGTTTCGCGGCCACGGGCAGACTGCGGCGAAGGATGGCGATGCCAGAACGACGGATACGCGCTCGCCTTATGCGCGCTCCTCCGGTGCGATAGCATGGAGGCATGTTCACCTTTGCAGGCATCTTCGAAGGCCGCCCCATGCTGGCCGATGGCGCGATGGGCACAGTGCTTATCAGCCGCGGGATGCTTGTCAGCAAGAGCTTCGACGAGCTGAATCTTTCCGAGCCATCGCTCATCCTGGCCGTGCATGAGGAGTACCTGCAGGCCGGCGCGGAAATTCTGGAGACGAATACCTTTGGCGCGAATCGCTTCCGGCTGGCCAAGCACGGGCTTGCGGGGAAAGTAGCGGAGATCAACGCCGCCGGGGTGCGGATTGCGCGGCAAGCTGTCGAGCATCTGCGCGCCCGTCAGGCTGGCGGGGCGTGGGTTGCGGGAACGGTCGGGCCGCTTGGTGTGCATCTGGAGCCGCTGGGCAAGACCGGTCTCGACGAGGCGCGCGCTGCGTTCATTGAGCAGATGCGTGCGCTGGCCGCGGCGGGCGCGGATTTTCTGGTAATCGAGACAATGCCCGCGCTGAACGAGGCCCGCGAGGCTCTGCTGGCCGCGCATGAGGCCGCTCCCGACCTGCCCGTGCTGGCAATGGTAACGGTGGACGACGAGAGCAACTGCCTCGACGGCTCCTCGGCTGCCCATGCCGCTGCGTTGCTGACCGAGTGGGGCGCGGACGCAGTGGGCGTGAACTGCTCCACCGGCCCAGCCAGCGTGCTGACGGCGATTGAAGCCATGCGCGGCGCGACTTCGCTGCCGATTGCGGCGATGCCGAATGCCGGGTTGCCGCGAGCCATTGAGGGCCGCAATATCTATCTCATTTCGCCGGAATACATGGCGAGCTTTGCGCGCAAGGCGATTGCCGCCGGCGCGCAGATCGTGGGCGGCTGCTGCGGAACCACGCCACATCACATTCGCGCCATGCGGACGGCGGTGCGTGCCTTGTCCGATCAGGCGCAGGTGGCGCACGGCGACACGGTGATCGAGGTGGGACATGAGACTCCGCCTGCGCCGCTGGCAGAGCGCTCACATGTTGGCACGATGCTGGCGCAGGGAAAGTTTGTAACCATGGCGGAGATTGCGCCGCCGCGCGGAATCGACTGCTCGCGTGAGATCGACGGTGCGCGGCTGCTGGGCCAGGCCGGTGTGCACGCCATCAACGTGCCGGATTTTCCACGCGCCTCGGCTCGCATGAGCGCGCAGAGCCTCGCGATCCAGATTCAGCAGCACACGGCGATGGAAACCGTGCTGCACTACACTTGCCGCGACCGCAACATTCTCAGCATTCAGTCGGACCTGCTCGGCGCTTCCTCCATCGGGCTGCATAACATTCTCTGCCTCACCGGCGACCCGCCCAAGCAGGGCTATTATCCCGATGCGACCGCCGTTTACGACGTGGATTCTATCGGCCTCGTCAACATGGTTCGCCGGCTCAATCACGGCCTCGACGCCGGCTCGAATGCCTTTGGTGCGAGCACCAATTTTGCGATTGGCGTTATGGCGAATCCCGGCGCGCCGGACATGGAAAATGAGCTGCGGCGCTTCAAATACAAGGTCGAGGCGGGCGCGGAGTACGTGATTACGCAGCCGGTATTCGACCTGCGGCTGCTGGAAAATTTTCTCGCGCGCATCGAGGGACACCGTATTCCGGTCATCGCCGGAATTCTGCCGCTGACGAGTCTGCGCAACGCCGAATTTCTCAAGAACGATCTGCGCGTCTCGATACCGGAAGAGATCATGCTGCGCATGGCGCAGGCCGACACGCCGGAAGCCGCAACCCACGAGGGAATGTTGATCGCACAGGAGATGGTCGCAGCAGCGCGCCCCTACGTGCAAGGCGTGCAGGTAGCCTCGCCATCCGGACGCTATGCCGCGGCAGGCGAAGTCCTGGCCGGCGTGATGGCGTAGTAGCCTGCTGAAGTCAAGCGCTGAGCTTCCACGGCGCACGATACGGCCGCGTGAGCAGCGCAGAGGCTTCAGGATCGTTGAGAATCTGCTCCTTCTTCACATCCCAGTGCAGCCTGCGGCCCACAAGCATCGAGATCAATCCGAGGTGGCCGGGAATCGTCGAGTGGTGCGCCACTTCCACTGGCGTGATCGTCGGCGTGCGCGACTTCACGCTGTCGAGAAAGTTGCGCTGGTGCTGGTGTGACTCGATGAGCCGCACCTTGCGGAGGTTGTCGGGCAGCGTGTCGCCTTTCAGCCATTCGGGGTTCGAGGCATCCAGGCCGCTGCGATCGACCCAGACCCATCCGTCGCTGCCGATCCACTTCGTTCCCATTGGAATTGCGCTGGAGCCGCCGGCAATCGTCATCGTCACGTCATTTGCGTAGCCGGTGACCTCTTTGCGATAGGTGCACTCGACGGTGTACTTCGTCGCCGTGTTCCAGATAGCGTTCGCAGGCGGAAAATTGCCGAAGGCTTCGACCTCGGAAGGCCCGGAAAGATCGAAGCCGAGACCCCAGTGCGCGATGTCGCCGTGGTGGCCGATCCAGTCGAGAAGCTGGCCGCCGCCGGTATTTGAATTCCAGCGCCAGTTCTGGTAAACGCGCACGTCGATATACGGCTCCATCTTCGACGGACCGAGCCAGAGGTCGTAGTCGAAGCCCTCGGGCGGCGCAGTGACGGCTAGATCCCAGGCCGGCGTGCCGGGAACGATTTCCGCGGGGCTGGGCAGTTTGCCTCCAAGTGCGGCGAGTCGCTTGTCGAACGCGGGCAGAGTTCCGGGAAAGTCGTGATGGCCGCCGGGCAGGCCGACCTCGACATGCGTGACTGTGCCGATGAGGCCGTTGCGGACGATCTCAGCCGCCTTGTGGAAGTTGGCCACGGAGCGTTGCCAGGAGCCGGTCTGCCAGATGATCTTGCTCTGCTCCACGGCGCGGACGATGGCTTGCTGCTCGGCGATGGTCTTGGCGAGCGGCTTTTCTCCATAGATGTCTTTTTTGCGCCGGGTGGCTTCGGTCGCCACGATGGCGTGCCAGTGGTCGGGGATGGCAATCATAATCGCGTCGATGTCGTCGCGGGCGATCATCTCGCGGTAATCGTGGTAGGCCTTGCAGTCCGTGTTGCCATAGTGCGTGTTGATAGTGCCGGCGGCGGCGGCGAGCTTCTTCGGGTCAAGGTCGCAGGCGGCGACGACCTGACAGTCCGGCTGCGCCAGAAAGCCCCTGGTGTTGTTCGGCCCCTGCATTCCCCAGCCGATAATGCCGACGGTAATGCGTTCCGATGCAGGAGAACGAGCGGCGCGGGCGAATGGGCTTGCCGCAAAGACGGCGGCGGCGCTGGTTGTCTTGAGAAAGCTACGGCGGGAGATAGCGAAGTAAGGTAGAGAACTGTGCATGATGCTCTCCAAAAAACAGCGCAAGTCTAGCACGCCCGGTTTACTCGATGTTATGCCATACTCGGTCATGCTTCTTCGGCCGGCGGAACCCGAGGACGCGATGGCGGTGGCGCGCGTGCACGTGCGCTCATGGCAGGCTGCGTATCGCTCACTGCTTCCAGAGGAATATCTCGATGGGCTTCGGCCAGAGGATCGGGCGCGAGGATATGATTTCTCGCATCGGAATCGGCTCAAGCCGTACACCATTGTGGCCGCCGATGGGCCTGAAATTCTCGGCTTTGCCACTGTCGCGCCATCACGTGACGGTGATCTCCCCGCATACGGCGAATTGTGCGCCTTGTATGTCGATCCCGGGCAATGGGGCCGCGGAGCGGGGGCCGCTCTCATTGCGGCATCTCGCGGACGGCTCGCGCGGCTCGGATTTCAAAACGCATTTCTCTGGCTTCTTTTCGGCAACGCTCGCGCCGCGCGTTTCTATGAGATAGATGGATGGAGTGAGGATGGACAACGCAAAACCGATGCGATCTGGGGCGTCACGGTTGAGGAAGTTCGCTATAGGAGAGGAATCGGCGCCGGCCAATAGCGATGTGGCCTACAATGAAAAAATAGATTTTGGAGCAATCCCCCCATGCCAACCTTTGAAGAATCGCTCAAGAAGCTCGAAACGATTGTCGAACAGCTCGAAAAGGGCGACTTGCCGCTCGAAGAGTCACTGAAGCTCTTCGAGCAGGGTGTGGAGCTTTCGGCGGTCTGCAAAAAGGA
>JAATFM010000324.1 GCA_015655195.1 Terriglobales bacterium | reverse complement strand
CCGTTCAGCAGGAATCCCGCAAAAGGCAGCAGCGGAATCAGCCAGAGATGTAGGAGTCCGTTCATAGTTTCATCAGGTCGATTCGGTCGACGGCCAGCGTTGCGCGTGCGCGATAGACAGCGATAATGATGGCCAGACCGACAGCCGCTTCGGCTGCCGCCACCACCATCACAAAGAAGACGAAGATCTGCCCCTTCACCATGTGCCACTGGTGCGCGAAGGTGACAAAGGAAAGATTCACGCCGTTCAGCATCAGCTCAATCGACATGAAAATCGTGATCAGATTGCGCCGGATGAGAAATCCCACAATGCCCAGCGAAAAGAGCGCCGCGCTCAGCAGCAGATACCAGTTCAACGGAACCGCCTGCATGTTCACTTGCCGGCCTCCTGTTCTCCGTGGCCCTTGCGCGCCAGCGCCACCGCACCAAGAATCGCAATCAATATCAGCACCGAGGTGACTTCAAAGGGCAGCAGCAGTTCGTGAAAGAGCACGCGGCTCAAATCCTCGGTTGAAGTCACGCCATCGGAGAGCGATGCCGCGCCGAGACCCTGCGCCTTCACAAGCACCGTGGCGATGACGGCCAGAATTACGGCCACCGCTGGAAAGCCCACCGCAATCGCGGCCCTGCTGCCAAGCGTGCGCTCTTCGCGTCCCGCGTTCAGCAGCATGATGACGAAGGTGAAGAGCACCATGATGGCGCCGGCGTAGACGATGATCTGCGCGGCGGCCAGGAACTCCGCGCCCAGCAGCAGATAAAGCACGGCCAGCGAAGTCATCACCACCACCAGCGAGAGCGCGCTGTTGATGGGATGCTTCTGGAGCAGGAGATTCAAGGCTCCCGCCAGGCACAATCCCGCAAAAATGATAAAGAGTATCAGATGCATCGGTCTGTCACGTTCATTTCGCGTGTGCTGCAACGGCTCTGAATGTGAGCCGGTCGATGAAGAAGAGGCAGCGAAGTGACTTCGTCGCAGTGAAAATCCTCTCCGATTGTAAATGAGCGTTGCGCGCGATTCCTGTGAACCGCGACACAGCGCACTACTGTTTCAACGCAAGCCACAGGCTTGTTCCCACAATGTTCAGAATCGCAACAGGCAGCAGCCAGCGCCACCCGAAGTTCATCAACTGGTCGTAGCGGAAGCGCGGCAGCGTGCCGCGCACCCAGATGTAGAGAAAGAGAAAGAAAAAGACCTTGGAGACAAACCAGAAGAGCGGCAGAATCGCGGCGAGAATCGGGTACTGCTGCAATCCGAAGATGTCGCCGAAGGGGCTCGTCCAGCCGCCGAGAAAGAGCAACGTTGCCACGCAGCCCACGTTAATCATGTTGGCGTATTCGGCCATGAAGAACATGGCGAACTTCATCGAGCTGTACTCGGTGTGATAGCCGGCGGTTAGTTCGCTCTCCGCTTCGGGCAGATCGAAGGGCGCACGGTTCGTCTCCGCGTAGGCCGCCGTCAGATAAACGAAGAAGGCAATGAACTGAAATCCGCCAAAGATGTTCCATGAAAGAAGCCCATGCGTCGCCTGGCTCTCGACAATCACACGCAGGTTGAGCGAACCGGCGCGCAGCACCACGCCGACGAGCGAAAGCCCCAGCGCCAGCTCATAGCTGATGAGCTGTGCCGAAGAGCGCAGCGAGCCGAGCAGCGAATACTTGTTGTTCGATGACCAGCCTGCAAGCGCAATGCCGTAAACGCCGACCGACGTGACGCCAAGAACCACCAGCAGTCCGATGTTGACGTCGGAAATCTGAAAAAGATGAAAGCCGCCCAACGCAATGTCCGGATTGCCGAATGGCACCACGGAAATCAGAATGAGAGCGCAGGCGAGCGAGAGAATCGGCGCCAGCAGATACAGCGGCTTGTAGACGCCCGTGGGAATAATGTCTTCCTTCAGGAACGACTTTGCGCCATCCACCAGCGGCTGCAAGAGGCCAAAGGGGCCAACGCGGCTGGGGCCCCAGCGGTTCTGGATGCGCCCGACAACCTTGCGCTCCAGAAGCACCGTGTAGGCCACGCCCATCAGCAGCACCACCGTGACTACCAGGACCTTCAACAGGCTCCAAAGAACAAACCACCAGATCGACACGTGACTTCAGCCTTTCCCGATTATTCCAATCCCGTTATTTCCATCTCGCTCAATCCGCGGCGGTCTCTGCCAGCTCGCGGGATTCGTGCTGCTGCAATTCACTCAAATACGTGCTGTGCCGGCTCAACTCGCCGGATGTGAACAGCCCCTCATGCGCGGGCGAAATCAGGTCGCCGCCCGCCGGCGCAATCGCCGAAACCGGCACAAAGCCCGGCTCGGTCGGCACATCGTTGCCGGCAAAAAGATTCATCCGGTCCAGCTTGTAGGCGGGCACGAGCCGCTCGATTTCATCGAGCATCGCGAGCGGATCGAAGGGACTGACCTTCGGCTCAAGGCCGCTCGCGGTAAGCCACACGGCGTGCCGGTCAGCCTCGCCGGCCTGCGCTCCGCGTGACTGCCCGAAGTCTCCAAGCGAGCCGCCCTTGCCGAAGGGGACCAGCGTCTTTACATCCATGCCCATGCTGCCGGCGAGGCGAACAAGAATCTCAAAATCCGGCTTGACGCCCGCGTGATCGGCGGCTTTCTTGACGAGCTGCACGTCGCCGAAGGTGTTTGTAACCGTGCCGGATTTTTCGTAGAGACTCGCAGCCGGGAAGACTACATCGGCCAGCGCCGCCGTCTCGGTCAGGAACATATCCTGCACGATGACAAAGGCGCCATTCAGGTTTGCGGGGTCCACGCCAGGGTTCCTCGCGGGATTCGCGCCGACTACAAGCAGCGCTCCGAGTTTGCCTTGACGCGCGGCCTCAAAGATTTCCGGCTGCGATTTGCCGGCAGTCTTCGGCAGCCCCGCATACTCCTCTGCGAAGATGCCCGGCTCCGCGACCGGCACATAGCCGGGCAGCAGATCGGGTAGCAGGCCCATGTCCGCCGCGCCGCGCGAGTTCGCGTGATCGCCGAGGTAAGCGAAGCGCACATTGCCGCGGCTGATGCCCCATGCCACGAGCGACTTGAGCAGCGCGCCGCGGAACTCCTGCCCGAAGACGATCAGCAGCGACTCTTCCGACATCACGGCCTTGGCAAAATCGCTGGTGTTTTCGTCCAGCATCGCAGTCAGGTCCTTGTAACCGTTCGGCGGAACGCCTTGCGATGCTTTCGCCTGCCGCTCCAGCTTGATCGACTGATGATTCACCACGTAGAGCCGGCCGTGATTGAGCCGCACATTGGTGCGGAGGTTCCACGCGAGCAGCGGATGCTCCTCCGTGGGATTGCCGCCGATGAGCAGAATCGCGGGCGCGGTCAACGTCTCGCGCAGGCCGGCGATTTTATGCTCGTGCCCGGCCAGCGCCTGCGCAAAGCCCGCGTAATCCGCCGTGCGCTCGTGGTCGATATTGTTAGTGCCGAGAACGGTGCGTGCGAATTTTTGCAGCAGGTAGTTCTCTTCATTCGTGGTCTGGTTCGAGCCGAGGACGGCAATGGCGTTCCCGCCTTTTGTGTCTCGCACTTCCTTCAGTTTGGAAGCAGCAACGCGCAGCGCGTGCTCCCATGTCGCCGGCTCCAGCTTTCCGGCAGCGTTGCGAACCAGCGGCTTTGTCAGCCGTGCTTCCGACTCGACGAAATCGAATCCGAAGCGGCCCTTCGCGCAGAGAAAATCGCCATTGATGCCGCTCTTGTCGCGGTTGTCGGCGCGCACCAGCGCTGTGCCGTCATTGGCCTGCCGTACGCCGAGCGTCACCTTGCAGCCATCGGCGCAGTGCGTGCAGACGGTCGAGACATGGTTCATCTCCCACGGCCGCGTCTTATAGCGGTACGAGCCAGAGGTCAGCGCGCCCACGGGGCAAACGTCAATACACATGCCGCACTGTTCGCAGTCCAGATGGTCGCCGCCGTTGGGAGCAATCACCGCGCTCACGCCGCGATTCTGAATGCCGAGCGCCCACACATCCATGCCCTCGCCACACATGCGCACGCAGCGGTAGCAGAGAATGCAGCGTGGACGGTCGAAGAAGACCGCCGGTGACCACTGCTGTTCTTCGCGGTGCTGCTTGGCCTCGACGTACAGGCTCTCGCCTGCGCCGTACTTGAATGTCATGTCCTGCAACTCGCACTCGCCGCCCGCGTCGCAGACCGGGCAGTCGAGCGGGTGATTGCCCAGCAGCAGCTCGATCGTCGCCTTGCGCGCCTGCGCAATTTCGGGCGACTCGGTGATGAAGACCTGCCCCTCGCCGACCGGCGTGGTGCAAGCGGTTTGCAGCTTCGGCACTTTTTCCTGGCGCACCACGCACATGCGGCAGGCGGCCTGAAGGCTCAGCCCAGGGTAGTAGCAGAATGCCGGAATCTCGATCCCCGCCTTGCGGCAGGCATCGATCAGCAGCGTCCCCGCGGGAGCCGTCAGCTTCTTTCCATCGACTGTGAAGGTTACGTCAGCCATTTTTTCTTTTCTCTACCGCGCTACCAATTCGTGTACTGCGTGAATCTTCTCAGGGACTTCAATTTCCAGCCACTCAACCACGTAATGATCGACTGACTCGTCCCGAATCTCTCCGAAATCGAAACTCGTAGTTACTGGTTTCGGCGGTTCGTCGCCATCCCCTGCCATCGTTTCAAGATGAAACTCCAAGCACTCCTTCATCATCCGGCGCATTTCACTCAGTGTCTTACCAGCTGATACTGCGCCAAGAATGTCTGGTGCAAATCCACTGTAGTTGCGCTTGCCGTGTTCGTAGATGACCAAGAATCGTTGCTTCATTTCAGTCCAGCCTTCTTCAAAATGCTGTGCAGCAGACCCTTCTCGATTTTCCTTCCGGTTAACTAAAGAATGTTTCGTACTTTCCTTGCTAAGGTGTCCAGTGAATTTTGGGATGAGTTGAAACCCAACTCTTGGTCCGTTCCTGGACTTCGATCAGCTTTTCCTTCGTCAGTTTATGAGCGATTCTGTCCGTCTCGCCCTTGGTACCGATAGGAGGAGCTACGTCGCTAAGACTTATCCAAAAGTAAGCCTCTTGAAAATTTTGAGACACACCAAGTCCTTCGTCATACATTTTGCCAAGCATATACATCGCACTTGATTGTCCCTTCTCGGCGGCCTTCCGATACCATATTGCAGCCTCTTGCAAATCAACTGATACGCCATTGCCGAGACGGTACATATGACCGATGTAGTACATAGCAATGTCGTCCCCGCTGTTTGCTGCTTTTTTGTACCAGGCCATCTCCTCCGTAAAGTTCTGCTGGACCCCATTACCACGTCCATACATGACTCCAAGTTCGCGCATAGCTGAAGGAGTGCCAAGGTCAGCCGAGCGTCTTAGCCAGTAAATGGTCTTCGGATAGTCTTGATGGTTCTCGGACCCCAATTCTCCTTCATAGTAGACTCCTAAGTCGTACATAGCAGCGGCATCTCCCTTTTCCGCTGCTATTTTGAGGGCTTCTTCTCTCTGTGAAATGCAAGGAATGGCAGTGAAGATTAAAACGGAGCCGACAATATAGTTGGCCAACTTCATTTCTAATCTCCAAATCATCAGGATGATCCGTTACACCACGGCCAGTTCCATGTGTTTTGCAAACGGGCAGGGCTTGCCGTTCAGGTGCTCTTCAAACTCCTTGCGGAACTTCTTCACGAATGCCGCTGTCGGCATCGCTGCCGCATCGCCCAGCGGGCAGAAGGTGCGTCCGAGCATGTTCTGGGCGAGATATGCGATGTTGTCGATGTCCTTTTCCGTGCCGAAGCCCGCGTGGAAGCGCGTCAGCGATTTCTTCAACCAGTCCGTACCCTCGCGGCAGGGAATGCACCAGCCGCAGCTTTCATGCTGATAGAAATTGATCGTCCGGAGCGCGAACTCGACGATGCAGGTCGTGTCGTCGAGGACGACAACGCCGCCCGAGCCGAGCATTGAACCGGCCTTGCCAACCTGGTCGAAGTCCATGCCAATGTCAATCTCTTCCGGCAGCAGAACCGGAGTAGACGACCCGCCCGGCACAACGGCTTTCAATGCGCGGCCGCCGCGCACGCCGCCGCCCACCTCGTAAATCATCTTCTTGAGGTTGTAGCCCATCGGCAGCTCGTAGACGCCCGGCCGCTCCACATGGCCGCTCAGCCCGAACAGCCGAGTCCCGCCGTTGCGTTCCGATCCAACAGCCGCATAAGCCGCGCCGCCCATCGCAATTACATGCGGCACGGTCGCAATCGTCTCGGCGTTGTTGATAACCGTTGGTCCACCGTACAAACCAACCACGGCAGGGAAGGGCGGCTTGATGCGCGGCACGCCGCGTTTGCCTTCGAGCGACTCCATCAACGCCGACTCTTCGCCGACCTCGTAAGCGCCAGCGCCGCTCTGCGTGATGATTTGGAATTCCGTGTCGGAGCCGAAGATGTTCTTGCCGAGAATGCCCTTCGCATAACAATCGGCGACGGCCTTTTCAACGATCTCAAGCAGGTAGCGGTACTCGCCGCGCAGATAGATGAAGCCCGTCTTCGCGCCGATGGCGAGGCCCGCAATCATCGCGCCTTCGATGACGGCGTGCGGATCGTGCAGAAAGATGAGATGGTCCTTGCAGGTTCCGGGCTCGCTCTCGTCGCCGTTCACCAGAACGTACTTCGGCTTCGCAGACTGCTTGGGCACGAACGACCATTTGAGGCCCGTGGGAAAGCCCGCACCACCGCGTCCGCGCAGGTTGCTGGCCTTCATCTCGTTGATAATCCACTCCGGCCCCTCGGCCAGACACTTCTTCGCGGCCTCGTAGCCGCCCAGCTCAATGTACTTGTCGATATTCGCCGCGCCCATGCCGAAGCGCTTCGTGACAATCTTCACTTCATCGGGATGCGAGACCAGTCTAGGCATTCTTTACGCTCCCGTTTGTTTTGGCTTTGTATTCGGCGAGAATCTTCGGCACATCGTTTGGCGTCAGCTCGTCGTGAAAGGCGTAGTTGACCTGAATCGCAGGCGCCCAGCAACAGGCCCCGATGCACTCGACCTCTTCCAAAGAAAATGTCCCATCCGGCGTAACGCCCTTGTGCCCCACGTGCAGTTCTTCCTGAAAACGCTCAAAGAGTTCGTATGCTCCGCGCAACATGCAACTGATATTTGTGCAGACCTGAATGTTGTATTTGCCCGCCGGCTTGAAGCGCAGCATCGAGTAGTACGTTGCCACGTTGCGAACATCGAGCTGTGTGATCCCGATGCGCTCGGCTACCTCGGCAATTACCGCGTCGGAAAGATAGCCGATCTCGTCCTGCGCGTAGAGCAGCATGGGAACCAGCGCCGAGCGTTTGACCGGGTACTTCGCCACGAGAGCGTCGAAGCGCGCCGCAAGCTGCGGCGAAAAGATGGACATTGTCTCCGTGTTCATAGCATCAACTCCCGCGCCCACGCCTCGGCTATCAAATCCATCTCTTCCTCACTGGACTCGCCATTGGCCGCGCTCTTCAACCGCCCGGCCTCAGTCAACTCCATCGTTCCCGTGCGCCCATCTTCGCGCCGCCAGCGGACCTGCGATCCAGACCGCTCCAAATCCAACCACGCATCTCCGTGGCGCACCGTGATTCGTTCCTCGCCAAGCTCCACCGTCGCCTGCCGGTTGCCGTTCAGCCCGTGAGCCGCGGTGTAGCTGCGGAGCAGGGACGCGAGCGAGACCCATAGTTCGACATACAACTGCGCCGCGCCTTCGTTCAGGCCCGTCACTAGCGGTCAATCTCTCCCAGCACAATATCAATCGAGCCGATCACGGCCACAACATCGGCTAGCAGCCTGCCCTTGCACATCGTTTCGAGCGCCTGCAAACTCGCAAGGCCTGGATAGCGCATGTGCACGCGATAAGGCTTCGCCGTGCCGTCCGAAACCACGTAATAGCCCATCGAGCCATGGCCCGATTCAATCTGCTGATAGACCTCGCCGGCCGGGACGGCGAAACCTTCGGTAATGATCTTGAAGTGATGGATCAGCGCTTCCATCTGCGTCTTCATTACCTCACGGTCGGGCAGAACGATCTTAGGCGCATCGGCCTTGAAGTGTCCCTCCGGCATCCCGTCCAGCGCCTGATTGATAATCTTCACGCTCTCGCGCATCTCTTCGAGCCGCACAACGTAGCGCGCCCACACATCGCAGCCATCCGAGACCGGTACCTTGAACTGAAATTTCTCGTAGCTCGAATACGGCATGTCGCGCCGCAGGTCGAAGTCAATGCCCGAAGCCCGTGCCACCGGCCCCGTTACCGCCAGCGCAATCGCATCCTCTTTCGAGAGATGACCGATGTTCTTGAGCCGGTTCACAAAGATAGGGTTCCCGGTCAGCAGGTTCGAGTACTCGTCAATCTTCTCGTTGAATGTCGAGAGGAACGTGCGAATGCGGTCGTACATTCCGAGCGGCGGCTCCATCGAGAGCCCGCCGATGCGGAAGTAGCTCGTCATCATGCGCTGGCCGGCCACCATCTCAAAGATTCGCAGAATCTCTTCGCGCTCGCGGAAGGTATAGAGAAAGACGGTCAGCGCGCCAATGTCCATGGCGTGCGTGCCGAGCCAGATGAGATGCGAGTTGAGGCGCGTCAGTTCGGTGAGCAGCACGCGAACCCACTGCGCCTTGTCGGGAATTTCCAGTTCCAGCAGCTTCTCGACGGCCAGGCAGTAACAGAGATTGTTCGCCATCGGACCCAGGTAATCCACGCGGTCCGTCATGGGAACTACCTGCTGGTAGAACTTCGCCTCGCAGGTCTTCTCGATGCCCGTGTGCAGGTATCCGATCTCCGGATAGAGGCGCACGACAATCTCGCCGTCGATTTCGAGCACGAGGCGCAAAACGCCATGCGTCGAAGGGTGCTGCGGACCCATGTTCAGCACCATGTGCTGATCTTTTGCGCCCTCGGCCACCGGCGCTTCGAGTATCGGTGTTCCCAAATCCAGCTCTGCCATTACCGATACCCCTCCACCGGATAGTCCTTGCGCAGCGGATGCCCGGTCCACTCGTCCGGCATCAGGATGCGGCGCAGGTTCGGATGCCCCTCGAAGCGAATGCCAAAGAGATCGAAGACCTCGCGTTCGTAGTAGTTCGCGCCTTCCCAGACATGCGTGATCGACTCGATGACCGCATCTTCCTCATCGAGCACGACGCGCAGCCGCAACAACTCCTTCAGCGAGTGCGACTGAATGTGATAGCTCAACTGGAAGCGCGGCGTGGAGGGATACCAGTCTACCGCCGTCATATCTTGAAATGCGTTGTAGCCGGCGGCCTTCACGGCCTTCAGCGCCTCAATAATCGAATCTTTCGCAACGGTCAGTGTCAGTTCGCCGCGGTCGAATTTCGCATCGGTAATCAAGTCGCCGAGCGCCTTCACCGCCGGATGTTCCGGCAGGCTTTCGATCACCGCGGCCTTGCCGAGAAGAGTCGGCTTCCCATCCGCCATCAGAGATCCGCCTTGTCCAGGCTCCAGTCCAGGATGCCTTTGCGCACAATGTAAAAGAGTCCCACGGCCACGAATCCGAGATAGACGATCATTTCCCAGAAGCCGAAGAAGCGCGAGCCAGTGATGGCGGGCAGTTTTGTATAAATCACCGCCCACGGCATCATGAAGACCGCTTCCACGTCGAAGAGGATGAAAAGCATTGCCACCATGTAGAAACGAACGCTGAAGCGCTGCCGCGCGTCGCCCACGGCCTCAATGCCGCACTCGTAGGCGGCCAGCTTCACCTTGGAGTTGCGGTGCCGGCCAACGAACCATGAGCCTACAACCATGCCCATGCCCATGCCGAATGCCACCACGATCTGCAGCAGCAGCGGGAGATATTGCCAGTGGTAGGGAAACGATGTCATCTCGCACGCCCGGAAGTAAAGGTGAAATATGTGGTTGGCACTCTAACTCTGTGCCCTGGTGCTGCACGATAAGCCGCTGATTTGAGATTAGGTTTTCAGGCTGCTTCCGTCAAGGCAGTGACGCGCGCCACACCGCGTTGAATCGCGGCAGATTGCGTTGGGGGCCGCCTGCCGCAGCCGCGGGCCTACGCATTTCGAGCGGCTCACATTGCATTCTCCCAATGTGGGACAGTACTTCGGTAATATGAAGAAAAAATCGCTAAAGTCGAAAAGCACCTTAAGGAGAACCTCATCATGGTTGCGACAGCCACCTCGGGCTTCACGCCTCAGGCTTCCCCGATTGCCGTGCCCGGGCATGGACGGCCTTCGCCGCGACCGCGCCACATCAGCCGCCAGGCTGGCCGCGCCCTTGAGATGCTCGCCCATGCCATCGAGTACCTGGCCGACGAGTACATCCATCACGGCAGGCGGATTGAGGGAAACGAGGCGCAGATTCAGGCCATGCGAATCCTCATGGCCCTCAACCGCAATATTTATTACGAGTGCCCGCCGGTTCCCACCCTTGCCGAGCGCTGCATGGCATTCTTTTCCCCGCGCCGCCGCTAGAGTAAGTTTTTTGCAGGAGAGCAGGATAAATTAGAGCCCTTCGAAAAAAAATGCAGTTTGGCTTCGAGGGCCAGAGCGATTTTATTTAAGCTTCGCAATTCGATTTATATGTATATGCCGGAAATAATCTACGTTCAGGCGATTCACAAAGAAAAGCAATACAACTTTTGATGCAGCGTGTTCAGGAGATATACTTTAGCTGTCCGCCTGAACTTACAATCCTGCAACGATTCAAGTCTTTTCTGCAAAGGCGGTAAGGATGTGTGGCCGCTGTTCAATTACCAGAGAAAATCACTCAGGTCATTGTCATTTAGGACGCGGCTTCCGACACAGATTTGGAGCCTTGGTGGTTATGCTATGCCTGAAATGCGGATCAATGAAAGTCTATCCCTCCCGCTTGCGCGTGTGTGATTTGCCGCGTCTCATATTATTGATGACGCCGATGCGTTGTCACACCTGCATGAGTCGGTCCTATGCACGTTTTGTACTGACCAGACAATTAAGCCAGCCGCGCAAGAAGGGGCACGCCTGATGCTTTCCCTTTGTTTATCGTCGCGGACCGCACTCTCTCCTTTGCATAGCAAGCACTGCCTTATGGAAGGGGAGATATAATCCACCGTCTGTCTGAGTAGGATGCGTTATTCCTGCAGGTGGTTGCCTGGAATTAACGGGTCGAACAAGCAGCAGGGAATTACTGTCCCGCTGCCAAAACCGCCAGCAGCAGCAGCCATGCCGCGCCCATCGTGTGCCAGTACCAGGCTGTCGCGTCCACGGCAATCTGCCTGGACTGCACCTGTCGGAGCAAGCCTAGCGCGGAGAGGCAAAAGACCAGAAAAGCTACGCCCAGCACCAGATGCACGGCGTGCAGGCCGGTGATCAGGTAGAAAAAGTAGCTTGCAGGCGTGGACCACTGGTTGAAGGCAAAGCCCTCTGCGGTCAACTGCCGCCACGCCTCGGCCTGCCCGGCCAGAAAGAGACCGCCCAGAAGCAGTGTTGCGGCTACCCACGGCAGCGCCCGCTTTACTGCCGGCTTGCCCAGCCCGAACCACTCCTCCAGCACATCGATCTCGCGAAAGATGCTGCGCCGTGCCATTTCCATCGTCAGGCTGCTCAGCAGCAGCACCGCCGTATTGAGATAAACGATCGGCGGCAGCAGGATGGGATGCCAGTCGCCGATCATCTCGTAGGTTCGCGGGTCCAGGTGCGTGCCAGCCTGCCGGGCAAAGAAAAACACCACCAGCACAGCAAAGGCCATCATGTCGGCGGCCAGGCCAAAAAAGACGAAGATGCGGAAGCGATGCAGCCGGTCGCGGGCGTTTCCGCGCGGTCCCTGCCAGTCGTCGTCGCCTCCTCCCCCGCCGCCGCCGGTCGGGCGCCGGTCTACGGGCGGTTTTCCGCCGACTCCGGGAACCTTTCGTTCAACCTCGGGCGGTGTTCGTGTGAAGGTGACAGGCATGATGGGCCTCGGCGCCAGGCACAGCGCGTACACAAACTTGGACGCATGAAGTGTCGCACGAGATGAATTTTTTGCAAAGGGCGGGCCTCGCCTGTGCCTTGCTTGTTGCTTTCCGGGCCTACTCCTCGCCGGGGAAGAGTTCCTGCTGTGGCACGGTGGATTGCCGGCTGCGCCGTCCCGCCCCGATCAGGCTCACAACCTCCAGCCGCTGAATCGCTAGGCGCGGGACAAAAATCCGCTGCGTGTTCGAGCGCAGGTCGGGTGGGGTCAGCAGCAGGCCCGCGCCGTCGATCAGGCTGCGGTCGTTCGCGGCCAGCCCCTCCAACTCGTCGCCGTCGGCGAGCGTCATTCGCAGCCACAACCCCGCTGTCCGGGGACGCACCGTGAAGCGCTTATGCAGCAGCCGCTCAGGATTCGGGTCGCCGGTCGGGCCAGTGGGCAGGTCGCGGACGTAGCAGACCCATTTCACCGACTCCCATGCGAAGCGCAGAACCTTCCCCGCCGGGTCCAGAATCTCCAGTTCCGCAGTCTGGGCGGGTGTCTGAGCGGGCGAGTCGGTAGGGAAAGCTGCCGGCGCGTACCCGGAAAACCAGTCGCGTGCAAACCTGCGTACAATCACGGGTTTGCGCTGGGAAGCCACACAAGAATCTTCGCATGACAGCAGACCTTTGGGGGTGTCGGCCTGGATTCCCGACAAAACAATGGCAAGTCTCAAGTTCCTCAGTCCCTTAGTCCCCGTTCTCATCATTCCCGTTTTCACTGGTTCCGGTGCAAAGAACATCTAGCCATTCCGTTCCAGTTGTGATAATGTACACCTTTGCAATCCGTGCCGGATGCGAGCTAAGCATAAGCGCATCAGGCACTTGGAGTCTCGATGCCCGACTACGTTTACCTGCTGGAAAACCGGCTCTCCGCGGACCAGCAAAATGCACTTCGCCAGCTTCGCGAGATTGCCCGCGAGGCCGAGCAGATTCACTTTCTTACCGGAGACGCGGTCCGTGATCTAACCAGCGGCCACGCGGTGCGCGAGCTTGAAGTGACGGTTCAGGGAAATGCTCTCAAGTTAAAGAAAAGGCTTGAGAAAACTGGCGCGAAGGTATGGGGTGAGGACGAGGTTTCCCGCACTCTTTACCTCTGTTTCCCCGGCACCGTCCGCGTGGACCTCGTCAGCACGCACCGTATCGAATATCCCAAGCTGGGCCACCCGGTTTACTCCCCTGCTACGATTCAGGACGACCTGCGCCGCCGCGACTTTACCGCCAACGCCATGGCGATTTCGCTCAACGAGGGCTCTTACGGCCTCCTCATGGACCCGCTCAACGGCGTGGCGGACATTGAAACCCGCACCCTGCGGCTGGTCTCGAATTACGGCTTTATCGAAGATCCCTCTCTGCTGATCCGCGCTACGCGGTTCAAGGTTCGGCTGGGCTGGGAACTCGATCCCCGCAGCCAGCAGCGCTACGAGAACGCCAAGTCCGAAGGGGCCATCGAATATCTGACCAAATTCGCCCTTAGCCGGGAGCTGGAACAGATCGGCCACGAGGACGACGGCCTCAAAGTGCTCGAAGCCTTCGAGGCTGAAGGTTGGATGAAGGCACTCTTTCCGCAGTGGACTCACGCGAAGGCCGATGTCGCCAGGCTGCACGCGCTGCATGACTTGCGCGTCGAACTGCTCATGCAGGGTGTACACGCCGATATGTCTGCCGGGCAGATGCAGTTGCTGACCGCGAAGCTCCAGCCCAAAGATTTGTCCGCTCTGAAAAAGGCCCTGCTGCGTCCCGGTTTTGTAGAAGAGTGGAACGGCCTGGATGCTGCCGCTGCCGCATATGCAAAGGTGCTGCTGGCCAAAGAGAATAAGGTTCCTTCGGCAAACTACAGGCTCTTCACGAGCTATGATCCGGAAGCAGTTCTCTGGCTTGGCTTTACGAGCAAGGACTCGGCTGTGAAGGAGCGCTACAACCAGTTCCTGAAGGTATGGCCGGAGACCCGCAAGCAGATTCCTTACGCGCTGATGCAGGAGATGCGGATCAAGCCCGAGCTGCCCGGCTACAACGATCTGGTGCAGGCAATCTTTCTGGAGCTGATCGACGGCAGGCTCTCGACGCCGGAGGAGATGAAGGCGTATCTTGAGCCGCATTCTCCGCCCCCGCCACCGCAGCCGGTCACGATCAAGCGCCCGCGCGGCCGCCGCGCCGCCGAGTCGCGCGTCAAGGACTTCGACGAGGACGAGGAGATGGAGCACGCGCATTCCGACGAGGACCTGGATGACATGGGCGGCGAGGACGAGGTCGGTCTCGGCCTGCCGAGAGGCGGCGATACGGGCGACAGCCGCGATGCGGAGGCGCACGAGGATTTGGAAGAGCACGAGGAGATCGAATCCGACGAGGAGGAAGAGCATCGGCCTACTCCGGCGAGGCGCGGAAAGGCAACGGCTCCGGCTGCTGCAAAACTGGAAAAGCCCGAGACAGCTCACAAACTGGCCCTGAAGCCAGCTCAGAAGCCAGTCCAGCACGAGTCTGCACCGGATAAACCGGCTCCGGTTGCGGCCAGGGCTGCCGCTCCCGCAAAGGCCGCGCCGGCTCCCGCGAAAGTTGCGTCTGCGCTGAAGCCCGCGCCTGTGCTGAAGAAGGAAGCTGCTCCGGCGAAGGCCGTACAATCCGTGCCTGCCAAGGCTCCGGCGAAGGCTGCTTCCAAGCCGGCTCCCGCGTCGGCGGCAAAGAAAGCGCCGGCAAAGACCGCTGCCAAACCAGCGGTGAAAAAGCCTGCCGCAAAGCCGACTCCCAGGCCGGTTCCCATAGCTCCCCCCGTAAAGCCCGCGACGAACAAGGCAAAGAAGACAGCAGCACCGGTCAAACCGAAGCTGAAGCCGCAGAAGAGCGCCAAACCGATAAAAAAGCCAGCAGGCAAGAAGCGCTAAAGCTCGCGCCGGCCTTCCATCGCCCGCGCCATTGTTACCTCGTCGGCGTATTCGATGTCGCTGCCTGCCGGCACGCCGGTGGCAATCCGGGTAACGCGGACTTGGGCAGGCTTGAGCGCTGAGGCCAGCCATGATGCCGTTGCTTCGCCTTCGAGCGTGGGGCTGGTGGCGAGAATCACTTCATCGATGCCACCGCCTTCGACGCGCTTCAGTAATCCCTGCGCCCGCAACTGTTCCGGCCCCACGCCGTGCAGCGGTGAAAGCGTGCCATGCAGCACGTGATAGACGCCCATGTAGCCACGCGTGCGCTCGATGGCCGCGATGCTGGTCGGCTCTTCGACGACGCAGATGAGGCGCTGGTTCCGTATCGGGTTGGCGCAGTAGACGCAAGGGTCCACGTCGGTCACGTTGTTGCAGACGGAGCAGAGACGCAGGCTGGCCTTGAGGCCCTCTACGGCGGCGGCAAGCGCCGTAGCGTCTTCGTCCGAGCCGCGCAGAATGTGGAAGGCGAAACGCTGTGCGCTCTTGGTTCCCACGCCGGGTAGCTTCTTGAGTTCTTCAATGAGCCGCGCCATCGGCTCCGCGTAGCGTGACACTGTCTGCCTCTATTCCAAGCCTGACCCGAATCCGGGAATGTTGAGCCCGCCAAGCAGGTTCTTGGCATTGGCCTGAATCGCGTCATCGGCACGCCGGCCGGCCTCGTTCACCGCTGCTACAACGAGGTCTTCGAGCATTTCGACATCGGGCTGCGCGCCGCTGAGGCTCACCACAGCCGAGGGATCGATGCGGATTTTGAGAAGCTGCTTCTTGCCGTTCAGCGTCGCAGTTACCGCTCCGCCGCCGCTTGAACCCTCGACGACTGTCTGCTCGAGCTTGTGGTTCATCTCCTCTTTGAGCTGGTTGGCCTGGGAGAGCATTTCGGCCATTTTGAGCGGGTTCATCATGGTTTGTACTCCTGAAGCTGCGGTGTTTTGCCGGATTATGTGCAGCGTTGCAGCTTCAAAAAACGCATACCTCAGGGGCCGAAGCCCCTCGACTATCTTTGCGTGCTGTTGCCGGAAATCCCCGGCCTACCCAACAATCCGCCTCTGTGCATCCGCCATAATTGCGCTTCGCGTGCAATTATGGCTTGCCGGTTCACTTCGCTTGCAACTACTTTGCCCGCAAATCAACGACGCTGCGGATCTCGGCGTTGAAAATCTCTTTGGCCCGCTGCACGAGCGGGTGTTTAAGCGCCTCTTCCTGCACACTGCCAGCCAGAGGCACGGCGGCAACTGCGGCTCCCGCTGCAACGCCCTCGCCGGGCACGACGAGGAAGCGCGCCGGTCCGTTGAGCCGCTGCAACTCGGCGCGGAGAATCTTCTCGGCGGCGGCGTTGACGGTGAGCGCAATCATTTTTTTGCCCAGGCCGGGAATCTCGATGCGGAGATTGCCGCCGTCGAGCGACCAGCCGCCGCCCGCGAGAAGCTGCGAGGCCGAATCGTGCCCGCCCTGTGCGAGTGCCTGAACGATGCCGGCGCGGAGAACGTCGAGGTTCGGTGTATCTGCCGGGCTGGGAGCTTCGGGCGGCGCGGCTGTGGGAAGCTCGCGTGTTATCGGGGCAGGCGTCGGAGCCGGGGCAGGGGATTCTTCCACTTCTTCGACCGGCACGGCTGCGCCGACGAGAAACGGCATCGACGAGCGGGCTGGTTCAGAGACTGGCTCCTTTGCGGCGGCAACTGGTGCCATTGTCGGCGCCTGTGCCAGAGTGGAAATTGGTGAGGCAACAGGCGCGGCGCTTTGTTTGATTGAAGGGCCGCCGGCAGGCGACGAACTCGGTGTCGTGTTCCACGAGCCGCCGACGCTGCCGAAGGGCGAGAGCGGTGCTGATGCAGGCGGAGCCTGTCGTGCTACGGAAGAAACAGAAACAGAAGCAGAAGAAGCCGAAACGGAGGAAGCCGAACTGGGAGCTAAACTCGACGCGGGCCTCGCTGGAGGCGTTGCGCTTCGCGTCGGGGCCGAACCCGAAGCGGAACCCGGCGCGGCAGCCGCTGCGCTGAGAAACTCTTCGAGCGGCAGTAGCCGCTGTGCGTGGACGAGCTTCAGGAGACCAAGCTCCAGATGAAAACGCTGCTCCTGCCGAAAGTTCAGATCGTCGAAGGTGCGGAGCACGATTTGAAGGTTGCGCGTAATCTCTTCTTCGGTAAAAAGCATCGCCGTTCGCGCCATGCGGGCACGCTCGTCGGCGGAGATTTGCAGCAACTCGGTCTGCTCGCCGCCGAGCTTTGCCATGAGCGCGTTGCGAAGGTAGCGCACAAGCTGGCGCGAGAGCGAGAGCGGGCTGTGGCCGGCGTTGAGCAGCACGTGAAGCTGCTCCATCAACTCGGCGGATTGCCCCTGTGCCACGGCTTCGAGCAGCCGCTCAAAGACCGCATTCGGCACCGAGCCCATCAGGTCGCGTATCTGCCCGGCAGCCAGCACGGGACGGCCGTTTTCAAGCGGCGCGGAGGCGATGGCCTGATCCATGATGGAGAGCGCGTCGCGCATCGAGCCGTCGCCGGCTTCGGCCAGCAGAGCCAGGGCGGCTTCTTCGGATTCCACCTGCTCGGCTGCGGCCACGGTCTTGAGCTGCGTGAGAATGTCGTCGAATTTAACGGCGTGGAAGCTGAAGTGCTGGCAGCGCGAGCGGATGGTCTGCGGAATGTTTTCAGGCTCCGTCGTCGCCATCATAAAGACCACATGCGACGGCGGCTCTTCGAGCGTTTTGAGCAGCGCGTTGAAGGCCGCATCGGTGATCTGGTGCGCTTCGTCGAGAATATAGATTTTGTACCGGTCGCGCGCCGGGGAGTAGCGCGCCGCATCGCGCAGCTCGCGAATCTCGTCGATGCCGCGGTTGGTGGCCGCGTCGATTTCGATGACATCGACTGCGTTGCCCTGGCGGACTTCAATGCAGGAATCGCAGGTGCCGCAGGGCTCCGGCGTGGGGCGTTTTTCGCTGCCGATTGCCTCGCGACAGTTGAGTGCGGCGGCCAGAATGCGGGCGATGGTTGTTTTTCCAATGCCGCGGTGGCCGGAGAAGATGTAGCCGTGCGCAATACGCTCCTGCGCCAAGGCGTTGAGCAGCGTTCGCGTTACATGATCCTGGCCCGCCACGTCGGCAAACCGCTGCGGACGGTACTTTCTGGCCAGAACCTGATACGCCATCGCGCGTGCTCCCATTGCCGCAAAAATCGCGACCTCTCTCATGGGATTGTATCCGGTTGGACCTGACCGATGCTGCTGCGGAAAACTTACACAGAGGACAGACAATCGCTGAGTGTAGCAAAGCGGAGTCGAAGAATCTGCGGCTGCTTTTTCGTCCTTCGTGCCTCGTGCCTAGCGTTTCTTCTTCTCTGCGGCTTTCTTCGCCTCTGCCTTGCGCTTTCTTACCTCGGTGGTCGAGTACATTGTGCCGCGGCACTGCTTTGCGCCGCAGTTGCAGAGAGCCTCATCCTCGCCGCCGTCGTAGAGGTGGTAATCGTAGGTAATCTCCGAGCCGGCGGGGATGGTTTTGATGGCTTTGACCCAGACGCGGCCGCGTTCCACCTCGGTCTCGCAATTCGGGTCGCAGCTATGATTGATGAACATTGCCGCGCAGTGGCCGTCGATGACGACATCTCCCTTGCCGAGTCCAAACAGGTAGGTGAGCGGCGCGTCCTGGTACATTTCGTCGGCCTCGTCCTTTGAGATGCGCGGCCCGGTGTATTCGGCGATGCGGCGGCCCTTGGTAATGTGCGTCGTGGTGTAGCATCCGGCGGCGTGGATGGCGGAAGAGCGGATGATGAGTGCCATGGGAATGTGCGATGCTTTCCTTGAGTAGTATGTGCGGTTGGGGAAACCGTCTCGATGGCATCGTAGCACTGAATCCCCGCTTATGAAGGAGTTTGCGCGGCACAATGATGGGAAAAGGTACAGGGAGGGTAACGGCGGCGGCTTTTGCAGTGTGCCTGATCGCTGCGGGGCGGGGAATTCTTGCTCAGCAGCCGGCCCAGAAACCTGTTCAGCAGCCCGCGCCGGCGCAGCCGAAGTCCGACGCGGCCAATCCCTTTCCGGAAGATACCTCCAGCGTGCCTGTGACTGCGAACAACGGCATCATTCCTGTGCCGGACGAGGCCGGTCCTGCTCCCGCGTTGCCCGCGTCGGAGAGCGACCCAGTCCGCTCGCCGGACGATGCGGGGGGCGGGAATGTGGCTGGCGGAAGCTCGTCGAGTTCGAGCAGCCTCTCCGGTATGGGAAGCCTGATGCCTCCGCCGGATGAGACGACAACGGACCACCACAGGCACGGCGCCAAACCCACGCCGGCGGAGCATCAGGAGACGGCCAAGGAGGATCTGAGCGTCGGCGAGTATTACCTGAGCACAAAGAACTGGCGGGCTGCGCTCTCGCGCTATCAATCGGCGATGGTGCTGGCGCCGGAAAATCCCGATGTCTACTGGGGCCTGGCCGAGGCCGAGCGGCATACGGGCGATTTTGCCGCCGCAAAGGCGAATTACGAGAAGCTGCTCGACTACGACCCCGACAACAAGCATGCCAAAGAGGCGCGCAAGCTGCTCAGCGATCCGCAGATTGCCAATGCGCAGGCGAAGCCGGCCGCCGGGCCGCAGTGATACGGGCCGTGGGAAGGCGATAAGCTGGAAGTTATGGAACGGGTTTGCACGCAATGTCATGCCGTGCTGGGGGAAGAGATCGTCGCCGACTGGTGCCCAGCTTGCGGCGGAGCTTTAGTCGAACGAGTTGCTGATCCGGCTTTTCAGCTAACCTCTGCTGCAAAGCATGAGATCGACCACCGCGGCATCGTGCTGCCCCGCCGCCATGCGCTGGGCGGCGTAATCACGCCGCAGTAGGCGCGGCCTTATTATTTGAGGCTATTTTAGGGATTTGTGTTCAGTCCCGCGGCAATCGCCAGCCGCTCCTGCCGCTCGTCGAAGGTCCAAAAGCGGGTTGCGCCCAGTTCCACGGCACAGGCCACATGGAGCGAATCCAGCGTCCGCACGCCAAGCGCCGGACCGAACTTCCGGGCAAGATCGATGCTACGCTCCCAGACCGTCTCCGGGAGGGCCAGCTCGACCCAGTGGCCAGCGGCGCAATCACGCTCGAAGTCGTTCCAGGCTCCCTGTGCGTCAGCGGCTGAGATTGCCTTGCGGAAGACATAGGATTGAATTGCGTGTGCCGTTTCCGCTCGATTCAGCGGTGTAATCCAAACAAGCGGTTGCTGCGCCATACGGCGAACTACTTCGTGGGAGTGCGCATCGCGAATGTACGGGGCTACTAGAAAGCTGGAGTCGACATAGATGCTCAATAGCGGCTATTCTCCCGTTCTTCAATGAGCATATCTACAGCCGGAATGACGCGATCTCCGAAGCGGGCTTTCAACCGGGCTTCGAAGTCCGGCCATTCGACATTTCTGCGCTTTTCGAGCTGTTCGGGTGTGGGCTGTGCGGGCATAGGAGGCTTCGGCTCGATGCGCCCCAGAACGCGGTTCCGCTCGCGCAACTCGACGGTCTCACCGGCGGCAAGCCAGGCTTTGAGCTGTTTCGTATCCCGCAACTGGCGAAGGTTCACGCTCTGCATGGGTAAATTGTGGCACAAAATGTGTCACAAAGCCATGTGGGAGCCTGCGAACTGCTGCAATATGCTGCTGGAAAAGAAGTTATTCGTACCGCAGCGCTTCGGCAGGCAGGATTCGCGCTGCGGTCTGCGAGGGGTAAAGCGTGGCCAGCAGGGAAATCCCTATCGCAACGGCGGCGACCAGCAGCCCATCCAGCGGGCGCGGCGCAAAGGGTAGCCGGTCGATGGCGTAGACCTCCGCCGAGAGGTGAATTGGATATTGCGCCCCGGCCCAGGAAATCGCGTAGCCGAGCACAAGGCCGATTGCCGTTCCGAGGACGGAGATCAGCAGCCCCTGGAGGAGAAAGATTCGCCGCACCTGACCGGGTTCCACGCCGAAGCTCATCAGCACGGCAATGTCGCGCGTCTTCTCCATCACCATCATGGTGAGCGCAATGAGAATGTTGAGCGCGGCAACGATGACGATAAGCGCGATGACGATGAAGGTGACGTATTGCTCCAGACGGAGCGCCCGGAATAGCTCACGGTTCTGCTCCATCCAGTTTGTCGTCATAAAGCCCTTGCCTGCGGCCTGTTCGATGGCGTTGCCTACCTCGGCGGCGCGGTTCAGGTCGTCGAGCTTGAAGCTGATGACGGAGACCAGGTCCGGCTCGTCGTAGAGTTGCTGCGCGTCGGCCATTCGCACGTAGCCCCAGGCTGAGTCGTACTGGTAAAAGCCGGTGTGGTAGGTTCCCGCTAGGCGGAAGCGGACGTACTTCGGCACAATTCCCATTGGAGTAAGCTCGCCCTGCGGGCTGACGAGAAGGACTGAGTCTCCGACGGTTGCGCCGATGGAATCGGCGAGGTCTTTGCCGAGCACGATGGGCGGCAGAGGCTGATTTGCGTCTGAGTTTTCGCTCGGTGTTGCGGCGGGTGTGCCGGTCGGTGCCGCAACAGGCTCCAGCGCAGCTTCCGCACCGGGTGTGGCGTTGGCAAGCAGATTGTTAACGGTACGCTCGTCCTTCGGCACAATGCCAACTACAAGCGCAAAGCCTGCCCGCGCGCCATGCGCTACCATCACCTGTTCGTTTAGCTCGCCGGCTGCGGCCTTTACATGCGGCAGGGCGCGCAGCTTTTCAAGCAGCGGCTGCCAGCCGCGGATGCCGTCGCCTTCCACGCGCATGAGCTGCACGTGCGCGCTGGTATCGACCAGGCGGTCTTCAAGCTCGCGCTTCATGCCGTTTGTGATTGCCAGTGCAATGATGAGCGCGGCCACTCCGGCGGCCACCCCGGCCACGGAGATGGCCGTCACCACGCCCACCACGGCCTGACGCCGTTTGGCCTTGAGATAACGCGCGGCTATGAAGAGTTCAAAACGCATGGAGCCTGCTTTTGGTGTGGTGCAGCTTGGAAAGTGCATACCTCAGGGGCTAAAGCCCCTTTTCATCTTTTGCGCACAATTGTCGGGGATAAATCCCCGACCTACCAGTTATGCCCTGTTGCCAAGCAAATGCAAAAATTCCAGCCGGGCTACTTCGTGACAAAGACGGTCTTTGCCATGCCGATGTTGTCATGTCGGTCGTAGGCGCGAACAGTTAGCAGATGTTCGCCCGGCTTGAGCTGCGCGGAAGCTGGAATCTGCGCCTCATAGTGTTCGCGCTTCGCGTCCGAAAGTCCGCCAACCGGCTCGATGTATTGCCATGGGCCTGCGTCGAGCGAGAACTCGGCCTTTTCGATGGGCGAGGCTGCGTCTTCGGCGTCGAAGCGGAAGCTTGCTCCGCTAACGGCAAGATTGCTCACGACGGGCGGCGTGGTGTCAATCTCGAAACGCTCGCTGATCTTTTCGCCGGTCAGCGCCTCACCGGGCGTGTGCGAGGGCGCGTCGGATGCCACGACCTTCAATTCATAGCCGCCGTCGGGCAGGAGCGTCTGGTCAAAGCTATATGCCTTGTCGGTGATGCCGTCCTTGAGCAGCCGCCAGACGTGTTCGCCGTCTCCGCGCAGGTAGATCGCGAAGCTCAGGTCGTCGCCGTTGTCGTCATGTGCGGCCCAGCGCACCGTTGCGGCAGTGCGATCCTTGGTGGCGGAAAGCGAGCCGCTGGAACTGCCGTCGTAGGTTACGGTCACACCCTGGTTCGCGGCAGGGAAGTTGATGCTGACGGTCTTGTCGGCGGCGGCGGCGCTTGGCGGAGTCCATCGCGCGCCGGGCACGACGACCAGATCGTCGATGACGGGAGTTGAATTGACGGGCAGGTAGTTGACGCCCACACTGCCCAGTACGCCGCCGCTTGCAAGCACAGCCTTCCATTGCAGGTAGCGGCCAGCGGGCGAGGCCACGGCGCCATCCTTGAGCGGAGCCCATTCACTCCAGCCGCGCACGGGCTGTTCCACGTTGCCGGTGCGGGTGAAAAGCTGATAATTCGCCGCGCCGGGGTCGATCTCGACTCTGCCAAAGCGCGCCAGAGCGCCCGCGTCCAGCACGTCGCTTGCGTATTCGTGCTTGGCTGCTGTGCCGAGGGAGATGAGCTTGCCCGTGTTGCCGGTGGTGATAAGTACGGAATTGCCCAGCGAGCCGCCGGATGAGGCAAAGGTCAGGCCCTGCTGCGCTTCGAGATGCGCAATGTCGGCAGAGCTGCCGTCGGCGCGGATGCGAAAGACGCGTCCGCGATTGCCGGTCAGCGCCAGCAGGCCCTCCGGCTGCGAGAGCAGGGAATAGACCACCTCGTCCTTGCCCGCCCAGAGCTTGCGCGGGGCCTGGCCCTCGCGGATGGCGTAAATCTCCGAGCCTTCGGGAACGGAAGCGCTGGCGTTAGCCGCCTGCACGGAGCCGGGCTGGACGAAGGTAATCGTTACCGAGCCAGTGCCCTGCACGGGCAGCGGTGGGAGCGGATTGCGGTTCTTGTCGCCTGCGTTGGCCGCGTAAATCGTGCCGTCCGCGCCAACGGCGACGGAGGTAATCTCGCGCAGCGGCGCTTCAAAGAGCACGTAGCCCTTGCCCGCCGGATCGATGCGATAGACGAGTCCCGTGCCGTCCGCGCCGGCAATCAGATTTCCCTTCGCGTCCCATGCAAGCGAGCGGATGTGCGCCTCGTCGCTCTTAAAGAAAAGCTCCGGAGCTGCGCTGGGCTTGGTGGGATCGACCCGCCAGACCGCTCCCGGCCCGCCGGTTGCGACATAGAGCCGGCCTGCCGAGTCGAAGGTCAGATCCCAGATGTAGCGCGACTTTGTTTCATTTTTTGCGGTATCGTTTTTGCCGTCCGCTTTTCCATCGGCCTTTGCCAGATCGAAGACGACCGTTGCCGTCGATTCATCCTGCTTTGCCGTTGCCGCGGGATTCAGCTTGTAAACCTTGCCGCTCGGCATGAGGGCTGCGTAGAGCGCGCCATCCGGGCCGATTCTCACAACCTGTACGGCGAGGTCTTTGCTCTCGAAGAGTGTAAAGGGCTTCGCGCCCGGCTCGCTGCTGAGCCGCAGGACCGAGGCAGGTGAGCCGGTTGCCACAAACGCCGTGCCGCTTTTGTCTGCGGCGACTGACCAGACGAAGGTCGAAGGAGTGGTGAGCAGCTCCTTCGTGCCCGGAGCTTCGCGCAGCGTGCCGTTGCTCTCGATGGCAACGCCCTCGGGCGTGCCTTTCTCGAACTCCTCGGTCCGCGACTGCGTCCACAGGTGCGTTCCCTGGGCAAAGGCGGAGGCGCCAAGCGCGGCAAAGACGGCAAAAGCGGCGAATCGTGCAGGCAGGCTGAGGGGGCGGAAGTTACGCATCATGCTGCCGTTGAGTCTACTAGAGACAGGGGCGAAGGGCGAAGCCGCCTCAGTCCTGAAACATCTTCCACTTCACCATGCGCTCTTGCAGGTTCAGGATGCGGCCATCCACGGTAAAGGTGCCGTCGCCGCGATGGTGAAAGGTGCGCTGCTCCTTGCGCTCAGGATTGATGTGCGCGTGGACGGCTTCGAGGATGAAAAGGCTGTAGGCGTTGACGAGGTGCGTGTCGGCGACGCGGCACTCGATGTTTGCCAGGCATTCCTTCACGAGCGGAGCTTTGACGCGTTTGGCGGGAAGCTGCGTGAGGTGGAATTTCTCGAACTTGTCCGTATCGCTGTCCATGTCGCTTCCGGAACAGTTGCCGATGTCAACGGCCTTTTCCGCCAGATCGACGCCGGGAACTGCCAGCACGCACTCGCCGGTCTTTCGCAGGGCCTCGTAGCTGTGGTCCCACGGGCCGATGATGCAGCCGATCAGCGGCGGTGGCCCATGCTGAATCATCATGTGGAAGCCGATGGTCATAATGTTGGCGCGGTCTTTGTGAAAGGTCGTTACGAGCAGGACCGGGCCGGGTTCGATCAGGCGATGGGTTTTTGCTATGGGAAAATTCTGCATGGAAGATTCCTCCGCTTGCTGCTTGCGGTTGGGAGTGCGTTAATCTCCGCGAAAACGATGAATCAAGCGCCGGTCGCGCTTGGAAGGCCGGTGTTCGGGCACGGGCATTATGGCCTGCATCGTCTTTCGCGCTTCAGCCTCGCGGGCGCGGCGCTCTTTGCTGACATCGGTTTCGCGGTAGAGTGCCTGTGCCGTGCTGGCAGGGCCGCGGACTTCGCTTAACGCGAGAACTTCGATTTCAAATTCGCCGCCTTCGTTGCGAATGCGCAGCATATCGCCGATGCGGACTTCACGCGCCGGCTTGGCGTCGATGCCGTTGGACTGGATGCGGCCCAGGTCGCAGGCTTTGCTGGCCAGTGCGCGAGTCTTGTAAAAACGCGCGGCCCAGAGCCATTTGTCGATTCGGAATTGCGACATAGGGGAATTTTACGGGAGTGCTATCCCACCCTCGCGACAGAAAAAAGTCGCGAGGATGGGGCACGGGGCTTTTGCTAACTCCGCCAGCACCGCTGACTCCGCTTCTTAATTCGCCAGTACGGCGCGGTAGCGGACCTTGTTCTTCTTCACTTTTTCAATGGCTTCATTCGCCTTCGCCATCGGGAAGGCTTCTACCTGCGCCTTGATGCCGTGGCGCGCGGCAACGTCCAGCATCTCGCGGATGCGCGCCGGGCTGCCGATGGGGCTTCCAGCCACGCTCTTCTGCTGCGAGATGAGCGGAAAGACCGGACCCAATGCGACCGGATTCGGCATGACACCAACAAAGACCAGCGTTCCCGTAGGCCGCAGCGCCTGCAGGAAAATGCTCCAGTCCTGGTCGGCGTTTACGGTGCTGAGAATCAGGTCGAATTGCCCGGCAACGCCGACCAGCGCCCGCGTTTCGCGCATGTTGACAAAGTGGTGTGCGCCGAGCGCGTGCGCTTCTTTTTCCTTCGTCGGAGAGGTGGAGAATGCCGTTACCTCCGCACCGAAAGCTTTTGCGAACTGAATCGCCATGTGCCCCAGCCCGCCGATGCCGATGACGCCGACGCGCGACGAGGGATTCACGCCGTGCTCGCGCAGCGGGCTGTAAACCGTGATACCGCCGCAGAGCAGCGGGGCTGCGCTCGGGCTTTCGAGAGCCTCGGGAATCGGCACGACAAAGCGCGCATTGGCGCGCACGCGCTCCGCGTAGCCGCCATGCCGGTGAATGCAGGTGGCTTCCATCTGCGCGCAGAGGTTTTCCTTGCCTTGGATGCACCACTCGCAGGTGCCGCAGGAGTTCGACTGCCAGCCGAGGCCGACGCGCTGGTCCAGGGTGAATCCTTTGACATCCGCGCCCAGCGCCGCTACCATGCCGATCACTTCGTGGCCCGGAATGAACGGGTACTGGCTCACACCCCAGTCGTTGGCAATGAGATGCAGGTCGCTGTGGCAGATGCCGCAGTGCGTAATGGCGATTTCCACTTCGTGTGGGGCAAGCTCGCCCGGCTCGTAGTGGAAGCGCAGAAGCTCAGCGCCCGCCGCATGGGCTGCCAATCCGTGAATCTGAGACATGGTCGCGCGTGTCCTCGCAGGAGTGGGGGGTGAAGAACCAGAGAAAAGCCGGCACGGATAAGGGGATCGTTTTCGGAGGAACGTCCTTTGATCTCTAGTGTACTCCGCCGCCCGGTTCGATTTGCACAGTCAGAATCTGAAAGCCGCCGAGGAGCCCGCCCACCGGGGAATCCGCAACGGTAATCGCCGTTTCGCCGTTTAATGTCGCCTCCTGGCCGGCGCGCTGCGTTTCCAGTGCGTTTGCCATCGAGAGCGGCAGACCGGTCAGTGCCCGTCCGTCCACGCCGGCCTGTGTCTCCGGCTCCAGCAGGCTCACGTAGACGCGGTCCGCGGCGTGTTGCGCCCGCGCCTGTGCCAGCGCGGCGTCGAGGCTTTGCGATTTTGCCGTCATCCTCGGCTGGTCGAGCGTCCGTTCGAGCGTGGCCGCGTCCGAGACCAGCACCCGCACCGCGCCGGGCTGCAAACGCGCCGGCAGTGTGACTGGAACCCGGATATTTCGGGCAGGCTGCTGGTAGGGCCGCACCGTGGCTTCAATCGTTACCGTGTCGCCGGCGTGAACGATGTTGCTCGAAACGATGCGCGCCGATTCAAGCTCGACGGCGATGCGCCGCGGAATCACTTCGACATCGAGATGGACGCCGCGAATCGATCCCTGCCTGCCGCTGCTGAGATAGAAGCGGGTGAAATCCTGCGCCGTGCCGAGGGCTGCCATCATGGAAGCCGGCTGCCCGTCGCCGCCGCTGGCCCAGGCGTCAATCGGAGCGGATTCGGAATTGGAATTTGCGCCGTCCAGCTCCATGCTGCCGCTCACGTGATAGCTTGTGTCGGAGCTGCTCTCGTTCGATTCGAGCAGCGCGTTATAGATGGAAACCAGAATCGCCTGCGGTGTAAGCATTGGCAGGTCCAGAACCTCTACGTTCAGCTTGCGCGGCTTCATTGCCTGCGTGCCATCCCCGCCCGCGTTCGGCACGCCGTGTATCGAGATTGCAACGGGAATCATCCGCGCCTTTGCGCCGAAGATGCCTTTGATCGCCGCGTCGCGGTCTTCGGTGAAAGCGCCGATCTCCGCGCCGGTGTTGACGATCTTGAAGGCGTTGAGCGGCGAGGCCAGAGTGGCTACGACTTCGGTCGCGGTCATCGGCACGCTTATCGACCCGGCCTGGAGGATTGGATGGCCGCAGGCGAGAAGCTGCTTGGGATCGACGTAGGTAACGGTGCAGGTGGCGGCGATTTCAAGATCGCCGCGCACAAGCTGCGCGCTGACCGCCGAGCCGGGCAGAATCGACGCGATAGCTCCGGCCTCGCCAGTCTGCGAAGTGGCCTGCGAAACAGACGAGCCGCCCATTCCGCCCGCAGCGACCATGTCGAGGCCCGTGCCTTTCATCCTGTCCTGCCAGAGCCGTACAGCTTCGGGCCGGAATCCGCTCATCACGAGCGGCGTTTCCATTGCCTGCATATTGGTGTCGCCAGCCGCGGGCAGCGAGCCGGAACTCGCACTGACCTGTGAACTGGAATCTCCCGCGGGCAGGGAAGCGAAATCCGGGTGCCCCACCCTCGCGACGTCGTTGTTTTTGTCGCTAGGGTGGGAGGGAGGCAAATCCCGAACTTCCAGCATCTGCTCAATCGGCGTAATCCCGGCAATGGGGTCTTTGCTGAACTGCCCGATGCGGAAGGAGAGCGAGCCGAGCAGCTTGTCACCGATATAAACCGGGCTGCCGCTCATGCCGGCCACTACGCCCGTGTATTCGGGCTTTGTGCCGTGCAGTTGCGCCAGGATCATATCGTGTCCCGGACCGCGCCCACCACGTAGAACGCCGAGAATTTCCACCTGCATCGGCTCCGGCTGCGTGCCGGTAAAGACGGTCCACGCCGTGCCGATCATTCCGCGCTTCACTTCGCTCAGCGGGAAAAATCCGCCTGTGCTGGGCGGAGGAAGCTGCTGTACCGAGGCTGCAACTGGAGCCTTGGCTGAAACCTGTGCCAAAACCGGGGCCGCAAGCGCCGCGGCCAAGAGGCCGATCGCTGCCAGCCGCCGAAAACCTATTTCCTTCGCGCCTGTTCTCACGTCTATAACTGTAAATCGGCGCGCCGCCCGTGGTGCATCCGGTGGCGTATTCTGTTGGCATTGAGGCTGCTATGTCTATCCGGTTCCAATCCCGCATCTTCCGGCTGTTTGTCGCGATTGTTTTTGCCGGGGCCGCATTCTCCGCATCCGTTGCGCAGAATCCCACGCCCACACCGCCGCAGCAGCCGCAACAGCCTCAACAGCCTCAACAGCAGCAGCCCGACCAGACCGCCCCGGACTCCGGCGGCCCGGCTGGCGACAACGGCCCCATCGCGCTGCCGAAGAAGAAGGACCAGCCCGCCGACGCGCCTCCACCCGCGCCCGCGGAGCCCAAGTTCAAGCAGCCCGAGGGGATGAGCAATATTCCGACCCTGCACATTGACGTGCCGGAAGTCACCGTCGATGTGGGCGTCATCCTTGAAAAGACGCACCAGTTCGTTCCCAGCCTCAAGCCGGAGAACTTCCGCGTCTACGAGGACGGCAATCCGCAGAAGATTATCGGCTTCAAGCGCGTGGAAGCGCCCATTACCGCGCTCCTACTCTGCGAGTTCTCCGCCACCAACTACAACTTCATTTACGACATGCGGAACGCCGCATGGGCCTTTGCCGAGCAGCTCCGGCCGCAGGATTACGTCGCGCTGATGACCTTCGACCTGCGAACCCAGATCGTGACGGATTTCACGCAGGACAAGCGGCAGCTTCTCGAAGCCATCAACATGCTGCGAATGCCCGGCTTTACCGACCGCAACCTCTTCGACGCGCTCCATGAGGCCGAGGACCGGCTCAGCCGCATCGAGGGACGCAAGTACATCATCGTCATCGCCTCCGGCCGCGACACATTTTCCAAGCTCACCTTCGACAAGATTCTCCAGAGCGTCAAGAACACGCCGGACATTACGATCTTTACCGTTTCCACCGGCGGTGCTCTTCGCGCGATGACGGAAGGCATGGGCGGAATGCGCAGTTCCATGCGCGACATGGATTACCTGCAAGCCGATAACGAGATGAAGACTTTTGCCAAGGTCACCGGCGGCAACAGCTACTTTCCGCGCTTCATCGGCGAGATGCCGGATATTTTTTCCGACATCAACAACAGCATCCGCTCCAAGTACGAGATCATCTATCGCCCCAGCAATACCAAGCAGGACGGCACTTATCGCAAGCTCCGCGTGGAGCTGGTCGACAACGAAGGCCACCCGCTCGCCTTTCAGGACGAGAAGCACAAGCCTCTGAAATACGATGTCATCGCCCGCGACGGCTACAAGGCCAAGCCCGCGGTGGAGTAAGGACTTGGGCTGCGATGCGGCTCCCAGTTATCCCATCCCTGCGCCAAAAAAAGGCGCAGGGATGGGGCACGGAAAACCTCGTTCTGGCTGACAAGATGGCTTGCCGCAGCGGTTTACTACTGTGTCAACTCGTTGAGCAGCAGACGCGCCTTGGTGGCGAGGGTTTTCGCGCCGTCCAGGTCGTTCGAGGTCAGCGCGGCGCGAGCCTGCTTGATGTACTCGCGAATCTGCGCGGAGGTCTTTGTTTCCTGGTCGGAGAGCTTGCGCGTGATGCCGTTGAGGCCGTGCTCGGTGCCGTTGAGCGAGCTTACTGTCTGCGTTCGCAGGTCCGCCGGCTCGCCGGAGGAAAGTTTGCCGATGGCGCTCACTTCGGGCGTGCCGTTAGAAGCCTGCTGATTTGCGGGCGGCGGCGCGGTAGCGTTGCTGCCCGCAGTGGAAGCCGGCTTGGGCTTTTTGTGCCTGGGCGCTGGTCTGGGCGGCTCCTGATTCTGGGCCGTATCTTGAGCGGGCTTTGTCTCGGTTGGCGGCGGAGTTACAACGGGCGGCGGCGGATTGTTTGCCGCGGAACCGGCGACGGGGCCGTCGTCTACCGGCGGGGCAAGTGGAGGCTGGTTTTGCGCCTGACGCCTGTGACCGCAGCCAGCCAGAACCAAAGGCAAAAAACACGCGATGCGTGCGAGATACAACTTCATTGCTGCCCCTTTTTTTTCTGCTCGATCGCTGCCGGTTGGAGTCGAAACCGGCCTGTCCATTCCGGATAGGCCAGCGGAAGGCGGAGGCAGAACTCCGTTCCCCGGTCTGCCCTTGATTGTATCTCGATATTGCCGTGGTGCAGTTGAAGGATCCGGTAGGTCATTGCGAGTCCGATGCCGCTGCCTTCGGCCTTGGTAGTGAAATAAAGGTCGAAGATTTTCTCGCGGATTTCGTCGGGAATGCCTGTGCCTTCATCGAGCACGCGGACCATGGCGGTCTTGCGGTCGCTGTCCAGCTTCACATCGAGATTGCCGCCATCGGGCATGGCCTGCGCGCCGTTCAGGATGACGTTGAGCAGAGCCTGCTTGAGGAGGTCCGCGTCAATGTTGACAGGGACCGGGTTGGAGGGCAGGTGTTTGTGAAGATGAACGCCGCGGGTGAAAATTTCATCGGCGGCAAGCTCGGCCACCTGGGTGACAATCTCGCGCAGATCGTACTCCTCAAACTTCGGCTCCACGGGGCGCGAGAAATCCACCAGCGACTGCACGACGCGGTCGAGGCGGTGAATCTCGGAATCGATGATGTCAAGGTGGCGCGTGGCCTGCGGACTGGTGCCGACCAGCTTGTTTTTGAGCAGTTCAAGATGCACCACGATGGCGTTGATGGGATTCTTTACCTCGTGCGCCACGCCGGAGGTGAGCCGCCCGATGGCCGACATGCGGCTCGAAATTTCAATGCCGGATTCAATGGCCTCGACGGAGCCAAGATCGCGGAGGGTGACAAGCGCGCCGATGCTCAGGCCCGAGTCGTCGTCCTGGATGAACTGGACGGAGGCCTGCACGCGGAGGCCGGTCTCGGTGGGAATCTCCTCCGGCGGAAGCGGGGTGCGGGAGTCGAAGGCGTCGCGGAGGGCGTGGCCGAGGAAGGTGGTGCGGTCGAAGATTTCCGAGGCTTTCAGGCCGAGAATGGCGTCGGGATCGATGCGCAGAAAGCGGCGCGCGGCGTCCGAGACCAGCACGGCGCGCTGATCGCCGGTGAAGAGCAGGATGCCGTCCTGCAGGTTGCCGAGAACCTGGTCGAGATTGTCCTTGAGGGTGGAGAAAACCTCTTCCGTATCGCGCATCCGCTGGCCGATGCGCTCGATCTGGTGGGTGACGCGGACGGCGGGATCATGGCTGGCCGGGAGGCTGGCGCGGGCGGAATCTTCCTCCTCGCCCGGCGTGATCCAGTAGTCGAGCTGCATGGAAATCTCTTCGATGGGGCGGAGAGCGAAGTTGCTGAGAAACAGCGCGACGACGAGCGCGGCTCCGAGGACGAGGCCCATCAGGTTGGCGGATTCCAGCAGCCAGGGTTTGTAAACGGCGCGAAGAAACGTGGTGCTGACGCCGATATGTACGCTCACGAAGGGCTGGCCGTTGCGCTCGATCGGCACGGCGATGTCGTAGATTTGCGGCTCGCCGAAGACGATCTGCGAGAGCTTGATGGGATCGGCTTCGAGAATCTGGTGGTAATCGGGCCGTACGGGCAGCGGCTTGTCCTGGTTGAGGGGATTGGTGCTGAGCAGCGTCTGGCCGGTGTAGTCGGCAACATTGATGTCGTAAACCGTGAGCGAGTAGCGGTTGACGGAATCAAGGACGGCTTGCAGCGTCTGGTTGTTGCGAACGGCTGCGAGCGCCAGCTCGTGGAGCTGCTCCGGATGGCCGGGATCGATCTTCTGGTCCTGCAGGCCGGTCTGGAGGGCGTTCTGTACGGCGAAACGCACCTGGTCGGCGACCATGCGGTTGTTCTCGTAAGACCCCTGAATGGAAGTGCGCAGGAGCTGGCTCACGTAGACCAGCGAGAGCGTCCCGGCGATGAGAAGCACCAGGGCCGTAATTGCCAGCACGAGTTTGGTCTTCAGGCGCATGGTGGCGCTAAGCCTTCGTATCCTTATACCGCGATCAGGGTGTCTTGGTCAGGGTATAGCGGTCAGACGGATTGCGAGTCGCGGCTCAGGCTGTATTCCTTGAGTTTATTGTGCAGTGTTTTCAGGCTCACGCCAAGGATTTCCGCGGCGCGGGTCTTGTTCTGTCCGGTGGCGTCGAGGGTGCGGAGAATCAGCAGCTTCTCGGCTGCATCGACCGTGGAGCCGACGCGGACGGGCACGAGGCTGGGGTCGTTGGTCAGCGCGGCGGCGCCTTGCTGCCTGCCGAATGCGGGCGGAAGGTGGCCGGCGTCGAGCGGTGCGCCATCGGGGCAGAGAATCACGGCGCGTTCGATGGTATTGCGCAGTTCGCGGGCGTTGCCGGGCCAGTGCCATGCCATCATGCGATCCAGAATCGACGGCGCAAGGCCGGCAACCTTGCGGTTGTGGCGCGAGTTCATCTCCCGCAGCATGGCTTCCGCCATTGCGGGAACGTCTTCGAGGTGCTCGCGCAGCGGCGGCAGATGAATGTGGAAGACATTGAGCCGGTAATACAGGTCGGAGCGCAGGCCGTTCTGCTCGATGGCCAGCTCGGGGTCGCGATTGGTAGCTGCCAGCACGCGAACATCGACATCGATCTCGTTGCGCGCGCCGAGCCGGCGCAGCTTGCGCTCTTCCAGCACGCGCAGCAGCTTGGCCTGCGTGCCGATGGGCATTTCGGCCAGCTCGTCGAGCAGCAAAGTGCCGTTGGTGGCCAGTTCGAAGCAGCCGATGCGGCGCTCCAGCGCGCCGGTGAAGGAGCCTTTTTCGTGGCCGAATATCTCACTTTCGATCAGTGTTTCCGGAATCGCGGCGCAGTTGACGGCGACGAAAGGACTCTGTTTGCGCGGGCTCAGGTCGTGGAGCGTTCGCGCCACAAGCTCCTTGCCGGTGCCGCTCTCGCCGGTGATGAGAACGGAGACGTTCGAGGGCGCAATCTGCTCGATGAGCGAAAAGATTTCGCGCATAGCCCGGGAGCTTCCCACCATGGAACCGAGAAGGCCGGTCTCGCGCAGACGGCGGCGGGCGACTTCAAGCTCAATGGTGGTTTCGCGCTGGCGGGTGGCGTTGGCCAGAATGGTGCGGAGGCGCGTGGCATCTACCGGTTTGAGCAGAAAGTCGTAAGCGCCGAGCTTCATCGCGTCCACGGCGGTCTGGATCGTTCCCTGCGCGGTGAGCAGGACGACGGCGACATTCGCGGAGAAAGACGAATTGGAATCGGCGAGGCGTGCGAGCAGCCCCAGCCCGTCCAGCCGCGGCATCTTGAGGTCGGTGACGACGATGGCCGGTTCCCAGGCGAGAATCTTCTCCCAGCCTTCGATGCCGTCGTGCGCAGTCTCCGTGCGGTAGCCCCAGCCGGAGATCAGCTCGGCAAGGCCCATCAGGGCGTGCGGTTCGTCTTCAACGATCAAGACCTTTACTGCGCTGGACATATTTATCCGATCTATCTGCGGCATCTCCCAAGCCGGTGGATGCCGTACCACTTTTCTAACACGGACAAAGGGGTTGGGGCAGGGGAGAGGAATGAAGGATGAGGCAACAAAGGGACAAGAAACGAGGGATAAAAACAGTAGTAAGCAGAAAACCTCCGTGCCCCACCCTTGCGACTTTTTTCTGTCGCAAGGATGGGATAGCACAGACTTCCAACTATTGTAGATCGTTTTCCGGGCCGGGGTTAGGAGCGGGCACCGGATTCACGACCGGCGGCGATGCGAGCGGGGCAATCTGGACCAGTGCCGGCGCGGCAGGCTCGGCGTGGGCCATTGCCGCATCGTGTTGGGCCCGTGCCGCGGCGTCAATGTCTACCGGAATGCCGCCGGGAGTGAGATCGGGCGCGTTATAGCGGAAGTCGAGGTCGCGCGTGAGACGGTAGAGAACCGGCAGCGCGACGAGCAGGACGAAGAATGTGAACCAGCTTCCATCCAGCCCAAAGCCGCCGCCGGTAAGCCAGAATGCGCCCATCGGATCGCCTTCCACGACCGGCGAATGGGAGGTGTTTCCGCTCACGGCCAGGCCGAAGAGCAGCGCCCGGCTTGCCTTCCACGCGAAATTGAGGCCCCAGCTCAGCCATAGCGCCCGCGAGCGCAGATAAGCGAGCGTAAGCAAGAGATTGAAGAGGAACGTGACAAAAGCGCCTGTCGCGCCGGCTCCGGGCAGCAGAAGAAGGACCAGCAGCGCGGCGAGAAGCGAGTAGACGAATGCGGCCAGCGACGGGCCAACGGCGCGAGCGAGCCGCTGGAATCCGTAGCCGCGGAAGGCAATCTCTTCGGCAAGCGTGAGAAGTAGAAAGAATACGCCGTCGGCCAGCAGCCAGCCCCACGGAGCGAGGCCCGCGCCCGGCGCAGCGAGAAACCGGACAGTGATGCCGCCGAGCAGGGCCATTGCCAACGTGCAGAGAACCGCAAGGCCCCAGCCGAAGGCCAGCCCGAGGCCGCCCTCGCCCATAAGGCTGGAGCGGGCAGGGAATCCCTGCGCGTCGATGGGCTGAATCTGGCCGTTGAATGCGAACCCCATGCCGGAGTAGCCGATCAGGAGCAGAAAGACGAGAATGGTCTGCTCGACGAGCGGCTGCCAGGCATCCGAAGCAAGCCCCAGTGCCGCGTGCCGGGCGAGAAACCGGACAATGAATAGATAAAATATCGCGGCGGCAAACTGGACGAAAGCCCGAATCCGGCTGTCGCGGATGGGTAAAGCGCTCATGCCTTAGCTCTCCGCGGCTGGTTTGTTGGGGCTGACGTTTGCGGCCGGGCTTTCTGTATAGAACTGGCCGAGATTGCGGAACTTGCGGTGGCGGGCGGCGAGCAGTGCGTCGAGCGGCATGGCTTTCAGCTCGGCAAGATGCTTGCGGAGAGCCTCGTCGAGCAGGGCGGTGCCGGCTTCGCGATTCGTGTGAATGCCGCCGGGGGGCTCGGGAATGATGCCATCCACACAGCCTAGCTCGGCCACCTCCGGTGCGGAGATGCGGAGCGCGGCTGCGGCAAGCTGCCGCTGGTTTGCATCGCGCCACATGATGGCCGCCGCGCCTTCCGGCGGAATCACCGAATAGACAGCGGTTTCGAGAATCAGAACGCGGTCGGTAACGGCAAGGCCGAGAGCGCCGCCGGAGCCGCCTTCGCCCGTGATGACAGAGATGGTGGGAACCTTGAGCCGCGCCATTTCCAGAAGATTGCGGGCGATTGCTTCCGCCTGTCCGCGCTCCTCCGCGCCAAGGCCGGGATAGGCCGCGGTAACGTCAATGAGCAGGATGACCGGGCGGGCGAATTTCTCCGCGAACTTCATGGCGCGCATGGCTTTGCGGTAGCCCTCGGGGTTCGGCATTCCAAAGTTGCGCTTGATGCGCTCCTTCGTGGTGCCGCCCTTGCGAATGCCGACCAGGAGAACTTCCTGGCCGTTCAGCTCGGGGTGGATTTCCGAGGCCGCAAAGCGCGCCATGCCGCAGGCAATGGCTTCGTCGTCGCCAAAGCGGCGATCCCCGTGAATCTCGCTGAAATCGGTAAAAATACGCTCGATCAGGTCCATGGGGTAGGGCCGCTGTGGATGCCGTGCCCGCTCGACTCTCTCCCACGCCGCCACGACCGCCGGGGGGTAGGTGCTTGCTGCCTGCTCTTCGCTCATCGTTACGATTCTACGGGGTGGGGCCGCGGGGGACAAATCAACGTGGAAGGTCGGTTTGCTTTTCGTTATTACTGATATACAAATCCTCCGCGGCTTCGCTGACCATCTCTGACGTGATGGTGTGGTCGGCACCTACGATCTCTAGGTATCCGTGCTCGTTGCGCGTCAGGCGGGGCGAGTTGCTGCCTGTTTGCGGAATCTCTTCGGCTTTATGAAGCAACTCGCTCATCGCCCTCTCCAGTGGAACTTTATTTGCCTTTGCCATTATGACGCAGGTGCACAAAACATCAGCAGAGCGCAGTATTTTCTTCATAACGAACCCATGATCTGAATGGCAAGAGCAGACAGCGCACATCCGTGAGTTAGCGCGCGAGCGGATTGGCCTCCAGAAACTCGTATCTTGGCCGCAACTCATCCGGCCCGGCGGTGATGGGCGAGTTCAGGTGGATGAGCGGGTAGCTGGCGTCGTTGTACTTTGGCCACGTGGGCAAGCCGGGGCCGTTCGGGTCGCCGGTTTTGGCAAAGTTTGTCCAGTAGCTCATCATCTGCTCGCTCAGGGTGCGGTCCTCCGGGCGGATGGTCTCGCCGGGGCGCGTGTCGAGCGTGCCGAAGACGTATTCGATGTCGTCCGAGTGGAAGGCGAAGGTGCCGAAGTGATACTTGCTCGGCAGGGCGGCCAGCTCGAAGTGGTAGCGGTAGATGGGCGCGTCGCCGGTCTTGCGGTGCGCCTCGATCCAGCGCCAGGTGCCGAAGGCGATGAACTGGTCGCCATTCAAATCAATCGCCGAGCGCTGCGCCTGGGCGTCGGTCTCCGCGGGATAGAGCTTGAGGAATTCCTCTGCCTTCTCCGGGGCTTTGTACATTGCGGCGGCCCTGCTCCTGAATTGCTCCGTGGTGGTGGACAGCGCCGCTATAGAGCCACCTTCGTCGCTGTTCCAGCCGGCCAGCAGCGGAATGTGGGCCTGTTTTCCGGCGGCGTAGGTCTCCGGGACTGGCTCGGTGAGAAATTTGCCGTCCACATTCTGCGGGAAGTTGACGCCGGGCTTCTTTGTGGCGTCAAGCAGTGTCTGCGCCGGCAGGGCGCGTAGCTCGGCGAGGGAATGGACTCCGAGGCCGGCTACGAATTTGTCTCCCGATGCGAAGCGGTCTGCGGGAGAGACATAAGCCGTGCTGTTGCGATTGAATGAAGCGCCGCTCTCGCCGATGGCCTTCGCAAAGAGCCCGCGGGCCGAGGGCGCGGCTATCAGCGTGCTGACGGCGAAGGAGCCTGCGCTCTCGCCAAAGATCGTGACGTTGGCCGGATCGCCGCCGAAAGCGCGAATGTTGGCGTGGACCCACTGGAGCGCGGCGACCGCGTCCATCAGGCCGTAGTTGCCCGCGCTGCCGCCCGCCTCGCTGGCCAGGTCGGATGTGGCAAGAAAGCCGAAGACACCGAGCCGGTAATTGATCGTGACGAGAACGACGCCCTTGAGCGGGAGGAAATCGCCGTTGTGGCGCGGCTCGTCGCCCGATCCGCCGGAGTAGCCGCCGCCGTGAATCCAGAACATGACGGGCAGTTTGGCCTTCGCGGTCGCTGCGGCAGGCGCGTAGACGTTCAGGAAGAGGCAGTTCTCGCTGGGGCCGTTGTCCTGAAAGACCATATCGTCAAAAACGTGGTTTTGAGCGCAGTGCGCGCCGTATTTTGCGGCGTCGCGTTCGCCGGACCACTTTGCCGCCGGCTGCGGAGCCTTCCAGCGCAACTCGCCTGTGGGCGGCGCGGCGTAGGGCAGCCCGAGCCAGGCCTTGACTTTGCCGTCGTTAATGGTCTTGCCGTGAACCTTGCCCTGAGCGGTTTTTACCGTAAGCGAATCGGCGTGGGCGAGCGTGGAGAAAGTGAGAAGCGCGGCTGTTGCAGCGGCGCGGAGAGCTAGAGAATGAAGACCCAATGAAATTTTCCCCCGCAACAAGGTAACAGAACAGCACAGGCTAAGTGCAGCGAAGCGTGTATGTCGAAAGAACTGCCGTTCAACTACCAAGGCTTAAGTATCAGCACCGATCGTTCGGGGTCGTTCTGGAAATCCACAATGCGAATCGCCTGACTACGAATGAGCCGTTCAACAACCGCGTTTGGGTAATCACAACCTTGCAGCCATACCACTTTGGGTGGCGGACTGAGCAAAGCCGCTAATTCGTAAAAATCCGAGTCGGCGGACACGATGCAGAACCCATCTGCCCGGGCAAATTCCCAGATCGTTTTGTCTGAGGTTTTGAGCAAACCTACGTAACTGACATGAATAGATTCAGGAAAGAGATCATCGAGCAGGCGCACCAGACGATAGGAGAGATTTTCGTCGAAAAGCAGTTTCACAGTGCGATGCGGCGTCCCATCCGCGCGGCAAAATCAAAAACTGCACGGAAATCGGCAGGCTCCAACTCCGGATAGTCGGTCAGAATCTGCTCCTCGTTCATTCCGGCTGCGAGCCAGCCCAGCACATCCCACACGGTGATGCGAAGGCCGCGAATACAGGGCTGGCCGGAGCGCTTGCCGGGCTCGATTGTAATCCGGTCAACCATTCCAGATTCCTCAGCAGACATAATATCGCGATTCGAATGGAATCGCTTAGGACACTTCTGGAGCAAGCAGGTCGGCGATGGTTTCGCGGCGGCGGATCAGGCGTGCCGTCTTGCCTTCGACTAGCACTTCTGCCGGGCGCGGGCGGGAGTTGTAATTCGAGCTTTGCGCCATGCCGTACGCGCCGGCGTCGAGCAGCGCGAGCAGGTCGCCGGGCTCAACCGGGGCCAGCGGGCGCGAGCGGGCGAAGAAGTCGCCGGTCTCGCAGACCGGGCCGACAATATCGACAATGCGCGGCTTCGGGGCGCGTGTTTTTCCCGATCGGACGGGAACAATCTCGTGGTGCGCTTGATAGAGCGCTGGGCGGATCAGGTCGTTCATCGCGGCGTCAGTAATAACGAAGGTCTTTTTGCCGTTCCGCTTCACGTTGAGAACGCGTGTCAGCAGCGCGCCCGCCTGCGCGACGAGGAAGCGGCCCGGCTCGATGAGAAGCTGCCCCTCGAAGCCGTCGAGCGCCGCATTGAGAGCCTTTGCGTAGGCGTGAACGCGACGGGCCGGATCGAAGGCGGCGCCGTCTGGATTGGTAGGAAGCGGTGTGTGGTAATCGATGCCAAGGCCGCCGCCGGCATCGATGGTGCGAATCTCAATCCCGGCGCGGGCGAGCCGGCGGACGAGCGAATGGACTCGCTCGACGGCTTGGCCGAAGGGCGCGGCGGAGGCAATCTGCGAGCCGATATGGACGCTGACGCCGTGCGCTTCCAACCACTTGCTCTTTGCTACGGACTTATACATCGCAAGCGCCGTCGCAATCGAGACGCCGAACTTGTGCTCGTGCAGGCCGGTCGAGATATACGGGTGCGTCTCGGCGAAGACATCCGGGTTGACGCGAATGGCGAAGCGTGCCCGGATGCGGAGCTTGGCGGCGCGGGAGGCAAGCAGGGCCAGCTCGCCCTGGCTTTCCACGTTGAAGGCTAGAATCCCGGCGCGGAGCGCGAGATCGATCTCCGCAGCGGTCTTTCCCACGCCGGAGAAGACGACGCGCGCGGCGGCCTCGGGCGCGGCGGCAAGCACTCGCTCCAACTCGCCGCCGGAGACGATGTCGAAGCCCGCGCCGCGTTCCGCGAGCAGCTTGAGAATCGCCAGCGCGGAGTTGGCCTTGACGGCGTAGCAGACGAGGTGCGGCCTGTCGGCGAATGCGGCCTGAAAGAGCGCCAGCCGTTCCAGAATCTGGTCGGCGGAGTAGACGTAGAGCGGCGTGCCGTACTCGCGAGCCAGCTTTTCGAGTGAGACGGATCCACAGTGCAGGGGCGCGTCGGGGCGCGGGTAGACGAAGGGGCGCGAGGAAGTTGTGCTGGCAGCGGTCAAGAGGTGTGTTCCCGGTAGAAGAATCTCTCTTGAGGGTAAAGCATCACGCAGGGAGCAAAGGACGAGGATGAGAGATCAGGCGAGGCTGTCCTGCATGAGCCAGGCGGAGAAGATTTCCGCTACCTTTTCCGGCTGCTCGTAGGCGGCCAAGTGGCCCGCGGATTCAAGCAGGCGGAAGTCACACCCGCCGGGAGCGGCCTTGAAGGCTTCCATCTCGGCCGGCGTTACGGCGCCATCTTCGCCGCCGGCAATGGCGAGCACGGGAACGGTGATCGAGGCTACGGTCGAGCGCGAATCCGGGCGTGTGGCAAGGCCGGCCTGTACGGCGACGAGCGCCTCCGGGGTGAGCGTCATCATGGAGCGAACCTCGGCGACGATCTGCGGGTCGCGCTGCCGGGCTGTAGCGCCTGTCAGGGACTGCGCCATGCCGTCAAAGAGGCTGGCCAGTTCGCCGGAGCGGGCTTTTGCGATGGTTTCGGCGCGTTTCGTCCGTCCCGCGTCGGTGTCCGGCTGGGGCTTGGAACAGATAAAGGCCAAGCCCCTCATTCTTTGCGGGATACGCCGCCAAAGTTCAAGAAGAATATAGCCGCCGATGGAGCAGCCGGCGAAGATTGCTTTCTCAATGGCGAGCTGATCCATCAGGGCGATGATGTCTTCGGCGTAGCGCGCCATGGAAAGCACCGGCGCGTCCGGCACCAGCGGGAAGGCTCCGGCGGGCAGGCCTGGCCCTGACGCCGGTGTTAGCTGCGATGCGCCGTGGCCGCGAAGGTCCGGCGCAATAGACCGGATGCCGGGCAGGCGCTCGACGAGCGGGAGCCAGTAGTCGTGGTCGAGCGGCGTGGGGTGCAGAAAGAGAACGGTTTGATCCGTTCTGCGATCGCGGAACGAGTAGGAGAGCCGGGTTTCCGATGCGAGATAGGTATGGCTCATGCGGGCGGTTGGGAAGCAGGAGGCTGAGAATAGTTGCCGGGCGCGGCAAACGGTTCTTCGGGGAGACCGATCCAGCAGGCAATATAGGCCACTGCAACGATTCCTCCCGAGAAGAAAAAGCCTATCACGGTCAGGATGCGGACAGTATTAACATCCCAGCCGTAGGCCTGTGCCAGGCCGATGCAGACGCCGGCGATGACGCGGCCGACGTGGGGCCGTACGGTGGGGCGAGACGAGGTGTAGCCTGTCGCCGCCACGCTTGCGCCGCAGCTTGAACAGAAGCGCGCCCCGGCGGGAAGAGCCGTTCCGCAACTGGTACAGAAGAGAGCCATATTTGCCTCTTTCAAAATCATACTGGCATACGCAGGGCGGGCCGAGTCGGTTCCGCTGGCTACTGCTTTTCGTGGTAGGGCGAGCGGAGGTACTTGCGGGCGGTATCGGCGCGGGTGGTTTCGGGGCCGGCGTCAATCGCCATCTGGTAATCGCGTTGAGCCTGCTGGCGCTCGGAGTTCAGGTCGCGGCACTCGCCGGCGGCGAGCATGGAGCGAATCTTCAGCTCCGGTGCCGCGCCGGGCGTCAGCGCGGCCTTTTCGTAGGACTCGGCCGCGTCCTTCCAGAGACGCTGGCCGCGTAATGCGTCGCCGAGGCCGAACAGGGCCAGTTCTACGCGCGAAGAGGGGAAGTAGCCGGGCTGGTCGGTATTGCGCAGAATCTCGCGATAGGACTCCACAGCTCCCGCGGCGTCGCCAGCCTCCTTGCGCAAAGCGGCTTCTTCGATGCAGAAGAGAAAGTCGCGCGGATACTGGGCGCGGAGGGTGCGAATCACGGTTAGCGCTTCCTGATAGCGCCCTTCGCGGCGCAGAAAGAGCGCGGAGGTGGTGCGTGCCTCTACGGTCGAAACGACGCCGCGGCTGCTTGCGTCGGCGAGCATTGCCAGGCCGGTAGACCGCGAGCCGGTGATTCCGGCAATGCCGATGAGCAGCTTGAAGGGCGTGGGCAGTGCGCCGACAACGTACTCGTAAACCCCGACGACGAGCTTCGCATCCACGTAATTTGGGTCGAGCTGCAGGACGCGCTGGTGGTCGTCCTTGGCCTTGATGGCGAGCTTGAGGCCGCCGGCAAAGCTGCGCTGCACCATCGCAATGTAGGTGCACTTGAGCGAGCGTGCCCAGCCGCGGGCGTAGAGCGCGTCGATGTCGTTGGGATTTTTCTGCAAGCGCCAGTCGGCTTCGTGGATGGCTTCGTCGGACAGAGCGAAGATGCGGTCGCGCGTCTTGGGGTCTTCCACGGTGGCGTGTTTGCCGCTGAGGAAGCCGTCATTCGAGTAAAAGGTGGTGTCAAGCAGGTCGAGCCGGTAAAGCTCCTGAAAGAGCACGGCGTCGAGGAGCAGAGCCGTGGCCTGTGGGTCGCCGGGATGCTGGTCGTGGAAGTGCTCGAAGCGCGAGACGGCACCGGCATAGTCCAGTTCGTAGAAGCGGTCGAAGGCTTCCTTCACGAGCGGGTCGAGATTCAGCGGATTGGTGTGAACCTGCACGGCAATGCCAGCCGGCGAAGCGGTAACGGAAGATGAGACCGGCGAAGCGG
>JAATFM010000149.1 GCA_015655195.1 Terriglobales bacterium | reverse complement strand
GTCCCTCAATGAGGCTTGCCCGGCTCGGGTGGAGTCGGGCAAGCGCATATTCTCGACTGATTCGCGTGTGACAGGAATAGGGAAATAATCTGCAAGGTTTCCGGAAGAAATTTTGCGGGGAGTTTTGGACTGAAGGCAGCGGGTTAGCCGCGCTACGCGCGATAGCAAGTGCCCTGTTACAAGGCAAAGGCCGCAGAGTGGGTTCGATATAACAGGCTTTGTGTGTCGACGCCATAATGGCGCCCCGAAAGAGAAATGCCCGGCATTGCGCCGGGCATTTCTCTTTTTACGGCTTGTTGCAAGACTACTTCAGCGAGTAGACGGTCTTGATGACCTTTTCCGCAAGGGCCGACGGCAGCGGAGCGTAGGAGAGCGTGGAAACTTCGCCCTCGCCGGACTTGAGGGCCCAGCTCAGCAGATCCTTGAGAACCTTGCGACGGGTGGCGTCGGTGGGCTCCACGGGGATGAGCAGGTAGGTGAAGCTGGAGATGGGATAAGCCTGGGCGCCGGGGGCGTTCGTGATCGAGACGCGGTAATCGGCGGGAATCTTCGCGCCGGCAGCGGCAGCCGTCACGCCCTCGATGGAGGCGCGGACCCAGTTGCCGGAGGAGTTCTTGACCTCTCCGAAGCTGATCTTGTTCTGCAGCGCGTAGATCAGCTCAACATAGCCGATGGAGCCGGGAATCTGGCGGACCAGGCCGGCCACGCCCTCGTTACCCTTGCCGCCTACGCCGGTCGGCCAGCTCGGCGAGCTGCCCTTGCCGGGGCCGTTGGCCCAGTCGCTGCTCACCTTGCTCAGATAGTCGGTGAAGATGAAGCTGGTGCCCGAGCCGTCCGAACGATGAACGACGGTGATCTTCTTGTCCGGCAGGCTCGTGCCGGCGTTGTCCTTTGCGATGCGGGCATCGTTCCAGTTGGTGATTTTGCCAGCGTAGATGTCGGCAAGCACATCGCCGGAGAACTTGATGTCCTGCACGCCGGGAACGTTAAAGATCGGCACAACCGCGCCGAGCACGGTCGGAATGTGGATCAGCTTGATGGGCGAGGCCGAGAGCTGCTCGTCGGTCATCGGCATATCGGAGGCGCCGAAATCGACGAGGCCCTTGGTGACCTGCGTGATGCCGCCGCCGGAACCGATGGACTGATAGTTCACTTCCACGCCGGAATGAGCGCTGCTGTATTCGGAGAACCACTTGGAGTAGATGGGATAGGGGAAGGTTGCTCCTGCCCCTGTCAGCTTTTGCGCCTGGGCGGTAACGCCCAACGCCAGAGATAGCAACGCAATGGCAATGCCAGTTTTCTTCACGATTTTCGCTCCCTTGCACTTGCAGGTTTACTGCCGTAGTTGATTCTCTGCGGCCAATGTTACGGGGATTTGAATTGAAAAGGGAAATACGGCTCGATTTTGCCCATCAGGCGGGGTGAATGGGGAGAGTGAAAAAGAAAGTGGTGCCGGAGCCCAGCTCGCTTTCGGCGCGGATGCGGCCGCCGTGGGCGTGAACGATCTGCGCCACAATGGCAAGGCCGAGCCCCGTGCCGCCGGACTCGCGGGAGCGGGCTTTGTCCACGCGGTAGAAGCGCTCGAAGATGCGCTCCAGGTGCTCGGAGGCGATGCCGGGGCCGAAGTCCTGTACAAAAAAATCCACGTCGCCGGCAATTTTTGTGGCGCCTACGCGCAGTTTTCCGCCCGAGCCGCCGTATTTTAGAGCGTTTTCAATCAGGTTGCCGAAGACTTGGTTCATGGCGTCGGGATCGGCCAGCACGAGCGAGTCTGGCGCGCCTGCGTCTTCCAACTCCACGCCGGAATCGACGATCAGGCCGCCGAGGGATTCGATGGCGTCCTGCACTAGTGCGCTGGAGCGGATAGGTTGCCGGGCCAGCTTGTAGTCGGGGCTTTCCACGCCGGCCAGCGCCAGCAGGTCTTCGGTGAGCCGGCTCATGCGGCGGGTGTTTTTCTGGATGACGGCGAGAAATTCGCGCGTGGTGTCGGGATTGGCGGAGGGGGCTTCGATGAGGGTTTCCACGTAGCCCTGAATCGAGGTGAGCGGGGTGCGAAGCTCGTGGCTTACGTTGGCAATAAAGTCGCGGCGGGAGCGCTCGGCTGCCTCGATGCGGGTCACATCGTGGAGCACGGCAATGGCTCCGCCGGAAGGTAGCGGCGCGGCATTGATCTCAAAGATGAGGCCCGGCGCCAGCGAGCTGGAACGGCCCGTGCTGGCCGCGCCCGTGGCCAGCGCGCTTTTCACGCAGGCCAGCAGGTCGGGATCGCGGACGGACTGCACAAGGGCGCGGCCGGCGCGAATCTGCGTGCCGGCAATGCGCTGCATCACGGCATTCGACCAGCGCACCTGCCCCTCGGCGGTCACGGCTACGACGGCTTCCTGCATCGAGTCGAGCATTGCGGCCAGTTCTTGGCGGCGGCTCTCGATCTCCGCAAAGCTCTCGCCAAGGCGCTCGGCGGTCTGGTTCAGCGCGGTTTCCATTGAGGAAAGCTCGTCGCCCCCTGTGCGGAGCCGCGCCTTGAGGTCGCCGCCTGCGATGCGGTGGGCGAAATCGACCACTTGGCGCAGCCGGCCGGTGATGCCAAGCGCGACCCACGCCGCCACAGGCAGCGCCGCGGCCAGCGCGATGAGGCCGGCAAAGAGCGCCTCGCGGGCGATGCGGTGAAACAGGTCGCCCGGCGAGGAGGGAAGAAACTGCCGGAAGACGATCACCATCACCGCGGTATGAAAGACCAGCAGCAGGGCGAAGAGGCCCAGCAGTTTGGCAAAGACTTTTCGAGTCACGCGGCTTGGCTCCCATTCCGAGTGTGGGTACGAGTATGGGTGCGGGGTTGTCTGTGATGGAAGACAACGCGGCCCTGCGCGGAGACCGGAGCCTCCGCGCAGGGAACCGAATTATTCTTTGGGAATCTCAAAGCGATAGCCGGCTCCGCGCACCGTCTTGAGGTAGCGTGGGTTTTCGGGGTCCACTTCGATTTTTTCACGAATGCGGCGGACGTACACGTCCACCGAGCGCGGAGTGACGAAGCGGGCGTCGCCCCAGACCGAGTCCAGCAGATGGTCGCGGCTGTAGACGCGGCCCGGATGGCGGGCCAGGTAGTCGAGCAGGCGGAACTCCGTGGCTGTAGTCGTGGTCAGCGTGCCGCGCACGGTCAACTGCATCGCGTTGGCGTCGATGACGACATCCTCGAAGCGGATGACCGAGGGCGAGGTAGGCCGCTCGAAGCGCCGCAGCACCGCCTTGACGCGGGCCACAAGCTCGCGCGTGGCAAAGGGCTTGGTGATGTAGTCGTCTGCGCCCAGCTCCAGGCCCAGCACGCGGTCGTTCTCCCCGGCGCGTGCGGTCAGGAAGATGATCGGAATCGTCGAAAGCGCGTGGTTCGAGCGCAGGCGGCGGCATACGTCCAAGCCATCGCCGCCGGGAACCATGATGTCGAGCAGAAAGAGCGCAGGAGGCTGGCGCTCGGCGTCGGGAATAAGGTTGGTGGGGGTAAGGTAGGGCCGAACGGTGAATCCCGCCGCCTCAAGGTGATGCTGCACCAGGCGGGAAATGTCGGCGTCGTCTTCCAGCACAAATACGGATTGGCTCAAACCGGATAAACCTCTGCCGGCGGCCATGGATTTCGGATGCGGAGGCCGCACGGAATCGTGAATAGATTACTGCACTGGGGCAAATAAATTGCAAACGTTTGATGAATTTGGCCGGGAACCGCGTCCAACTCCGGTTCTGGCGGATGGTGAGGGATTTTTTCCTGCCAACCAAACCAGAGCGGATTTTTCGCATCTGAGCCAAATGGGGTACGCAAGGAGGCGAAATTGAAGAAATATCTGGCAGAACTTGTGGGCACATTTATTCTTGTGCTCTTTGGCACCGGGACGGCCGTTGTGGCCGGCGACAAGGTTGGCGTTGTAGGTATCGCATTTGCTTTCGGCTTTGGGCTGATCGCGGCGGCTTACGGCATTGGGCCGATCTCCGGCTGCCACATTAACCCGGCGGTGAGCCTGGGCGTTTTTACGGCCGGGCGCATGAGCGTGAAGGATCTGATCGGCTATTGGGTGGGCCAGTTTATCGGCGGCATTCTGGGCTCGTGGGTGGTCTCGCTGATTGCCACCGGCCTGATCGGCGGCTACAACATCGCAACGAGCGGCTTGGGCCAGGACGGCTGGGGCCCCGGCTACCAGGCCGGCTACGGCGTCAGCGCGGCCTTTATCTTTGAGCTTGTGGCCACGCTGATCTTCCTCATTGTGATTCTGGGCTCGACGCATAAGCTTGCACCTCCGGGCTTTGCCGGACTGGCCATCGGCATCACTCTGGTGGTGATTCATATCTTCGGCATCCGTATCACGGGCGTCAGCGTGAACCCGGCTCGTAGCCTTGGGCCGGCGATCTTCGCCGGCGGGCAGGCGATAGGTCAGCTCTGGCTCTTCTTTGTGGCGCCATTCCTCGGCGCGCTGATCGCGGGCCTGCTCTTCCGCTTTAAGGTGCTGGAACCCGAAGCATAACTTTCAATATTGCGTAGGAAGCGATACCCCGGCAAGCGTCCTGCTTACCGGGGTATTGTTATGGAGAAAAGAATTCGCGCATTGAGGGAGGAGCGAATTGTCCTGGCTGGCAATCTTGATAGGCGTAGTGGTGGGAGCGGTCTCCGGTGTGGTTGGCATCGGCGGAGGAATTCTCTTCGTTCCCGCCTTGGTCGCATTCTTCGGCATGAGCCAGCTTCGCGCGCAGGGAACCTCGCTCGGCGCGTTGCTGGCGCCGGTTGGCATTCTGGCTTTCTACGAGTACTACCGCAAGGGCGAGGCCGATCTTCGCATCGCGCTGCTGCTCGCGCTTGGCTTTGTAATCGGCGGCTATTTCGGTGCAATGGGCGCGCAGCACATTCCCGATCTCTGGCTCCGTCGCATCTTTGCCGTCACGCTGGTTCTCGTCGGTGCGCGGATGTGGTTTACTCGCTAGCTCGCGCTATGAAGCGCAGACGCACGTAATCGGCAACCCAGTTGCCATCCTCATCGCGCAGGGCCGGCTCCAGTAGCGCGACGGTCTCATTGACAACGGTATCGCGCAGTTCCGGCGGAAGACTTTCCAGAACGCCGCGCCGAAATGTTCGCAGCCACTCAGCCATTCCGCCTTCGCCGAGCGGCGTGGGCCGCGGAATCAGTTCAATGCGCTCGACAGCAAAGCCGTGCCGCTCCATGCGGCGGCGATAGCTCTGCGGGGTGGGATAGTAATTCACGCCGTCTTCGGCGCGGGCGTGGCTGTGACGGGCCAGAACGGCCATAAGCGCAACGCGGATGGAGGCGATGTTGCCGTGGCCGCCCATCTCCGCAACGAAGCGGCCGCCGGGCTTGAGAACGCGATGGACCTGCACGAGCATCGCGTCCTGATCGCGCACCCAGTGCAGCGCGGCATTCGAGAAAACTGCGTCGAAGCTCGCGTCAGGGAAGGGAAGGTGCTCGGCGCTGGCCTCGACCGCGTCGATTCCGCGGGCGCGCGCCGCTGCAATCATCTCAGCCGAGGCGTCAACTCCGGTGAGAACCGCGCCGCTGGCGGCAAGCTGCGCGGTGAGCTTGCCGTCGCCGCAGCCAAGGTCGAGAATCCGCTCGCCGGGCTGGGCGTTAAGCCATTCCACTACGCCGCTGGCCAGTTCGCGCACAAATGCTCCTACGCGTCCGTACTGTGTAGCATCCCAATTCTGTGTCATGGATAGAGTTTCGCGTCCGCAGGCCCTATTCGGCAAAGTTATTCTATTTTGCAAATCGATAAGCGATGCTTATGAGTGGGCCATGAGGATGCGGATGGGTTCGTTATCGGCGTAGACGCGCCACTCGGCAAGCAGGCCGTCTTCCACAGTGGCGCGGATGGCGATTGGCGTCTGCCAGCGGCCTTCTGGCCTGAGCGTGCCGTCCGCGGTGTACGTTCCCTGCGCGATGCCAAGGAGCAACACAACGGAGCCGTCCGAATAAGTCTCTTCCACGGCCAGCGCGTAGTCGGGAACCATGCGGAAGTAGCCGAGCCAGCCTGAGCGCGTTTTTTCGCGGCCTTCCACGGCGTTGCCAAGCGAATCGATGAAGCGGTGGCCGTTCGTTATCAGACCGGCGAGCGCGTCGGCGTCCTGGCGGTTGATGGCGCGGACGAATGCGGTGACGGCGGCGATGGGCGCGGTTGCCATGCGGGGATTGTACGCTGGCGGCGCGAAGAATCGATAGCGCGGCGGCTGCCTTTCCCCGCCCGGGCCGCGCCGCCTACAATGGATTGCAGAGATTTTTATCGCGAGGTTCGAGCCATGCCGCTTTCCGGGGAAGCAATTCGCTTGATGAATTACATTGACGACGTTTCGGTCACACTGCGGCGGGTTCTGGCGTTTATTCCGTCGCTCACGCCGGAGGAGCGCCTGCGCGTCTACAACCACCTGCGCGCCTCCAAGCCCAGCGCGAGCGATGTGGCAGAGGCGCTTGAGGCCGAGTAAGGCGCGCATCCCGCATTGACTACCATTGCCATTATTGGAGCTGGGCCGCTGGGCCGCTGGCTGGCTGTCGAGGCTGCGCGCGCGGGTTATCGCGTGCTGCTCGAAGACGTGATGCCAGCTAAATTGGCGCTGGCCGCGCAGGCCGCCGAAGACGCAGCGCTAAGCGGCGTCGAGTTTGTCTCCACTGTGGAAGACGCCGTGCGCGAGGCTGATCTTGCCATCGACTGCGTACCGGATGAGCTTGAATCGAAGCTTGAAATTCTCTGGCTGATGGACCGCATGGCTCCGCCCAAAATGGCGATTGCCACGCCGACGATGGCGCAGTCGATCGTAGATCTCGCTAGCTGCACGTATCGCCCGGAGCGCTGCGTGGCTATTGCGGCCGATCCGCGAGAATTGGTCAAGGACGCGCGCGCGGAGATCGTTCTTCGCACGACAGAGCAGACGCTCGGCGAGGTCGCGGCGTTGGTAACGGAGTTCTGGCAGCGGCTGGGATTTGTGCCGCGAGTGGAAGTCGCAACCGACTAGCATCGCGCCAGTTCGTTTACTTCGTGCTCGCCAGAACTTTCTCGTAAAACTTCACATACTGTGGCACGACGAGTGTGGAGCAGAAGCTAGTCTGCGCTGTGCGCCGCGCGGCGTCGCGCATTGCCTGGTGCCGTGCGGGGTCGCGCAGCAGGGCAATGGCGCCAGCGGCCATCGCATCCACGTCGCCGACATTGTAGAGCAGGCCGTTCACGCCGTCCTCGATAAGCTCCGGTACGCCGCCGACGAGCGTGGAGATGGCTGGCACCCTGCAGGCCATCGCTTCCAACGCGGCCAGGCCAAACGACTCCATCTCGCTCGGCATCAGCATCAGGTCGGCCAGCGGAAGCAACTCGTTGACGTGGTCCTGCTTGCCGAGGAATTGGATGCGATTATGAATGCCAAGATCGTGCGCCAGCCACTCGGCGGCCGAGCGGTCCGGCCCATCGCCCACAAGGACGAGCCGCGCAGGCAACTCCGCCGCGACTTTGGCGAAGACCTGCACCGCGTCCACGACACGCTTGACGGCGCGGAAGTTTGACAGGTGCATCAGGATGAACTCATCCTCTGCCGCAAATGCACTCCGTGCCTTTGCGCGCTGGCCGGCATCGCGGATGGGCTGATAGAGATTGCAGTTTACGAAGTTCGGGATGACGGCAATCTCTCGTTTCACGCCGAAGTTGGCATGGGTCTTTTCATTGAGATAAGCGGAGATGCTCGTCACGCCGTCGCTTTCGTCAATAGCGTAGCGCGTGATGGGCAGATAGCCGCGGTCGAGGCCAACCAGCGTAATGTCCGTGCCGTGCAGCGTGGTGACGAAGGGCAGCTTGCGGCCGCGTGCGGCTAGCATTTGGCGGGCAAGCAACGCGCTGACCGAGTGCGGAATGGCATAGTGCACGTGGAGCAGGTCAAGCGAACAGAACTCGGCCACTTCGGCCATGCGCGAGGCCAGTGCCAGATCGTAGGGCGGAAACTCGAAGAGCGGATAGTTTGCGACCGGCACTTCGTGGTAGAAGATGCCGCTGTCGCGGCCGGTAAGGCGGAAGGGCTGCGAGTAGGAGATGAAGTGAATCTCGTGGCCCATCGCGGCCAACTCAATGCCAAGCTCGGTGGCGACAACGCCGGAGCCGCCGTAAGTGGGATAACAGGTAATGCCGATGCGCATGAGGTTGAACTTTCCCCTGAAGCCAGTTCTAACAATAGTCGGAATAGGCACTTCCGATTGGACGCTGCACCACGGCGCGAAGATGCAGAAGCGATGCTAATTGCCGGTGAGCTTTGCAAACGAAATCAATTCAAGATCAGGCATTCCGTGCAGAGCGGCCAGCGCCTCGCGTTCGGTTTCGCGCGAGGCGAGCAGGCGCGTGTTGGCTCGGGCCAGGTCGGCATCGTCGTAGCCGGGATGCGTGACGAGCTCGAATGTTTGATTCGCATCTGTGGGAATGGCGGCGGCAAGCGAGCGGACAGTCGGCGCGTCGAGTGTTCCTGTGGCGAGAACACCGAGCGCACCTGCCGTTGTAGTGAATCCCTCTTCGGCAACGATGCGGCGGAAGCGCGCCGTAAGCAGACGGAGCAGATCCACCTGTATGCGGCGCGTGAGGGGTGCGTTTGGTGTGGCGCGGACGGACCATGCAGGCTCAAAGGGATTGCGAACGGCACGAATTCCGCACGACCGCGCGGCGCGCAGCACGGGGCGCAGCACACGGGGAAACATGTGTGTGTGCTTATGCGTGTCGATGTGGGTAAGCGTGACGCCGCGCTGTTGCAGCGACTGAATCTGCGCGCGGGTTTCAATCTCAATCTGGTAATCGACCTTACGAGAGACGCCTCGCGAATAGATCGTGTTCAGAAATGACCCAAGAGAGCGCTCAAATCGTCCATAAGCAGGATCGGCAACGTTCGGAACATCGCGGATGCCGGATAGAATAGGCTCGCCATCGACGAGCACAACATGACAGCCGACGCCGAGCGACGGCGTGCTCTTTGCCATCTCGATGGCTTCGTCGGTTGCAGCGGCGCGGGCCATGAGCGTGGCGCTGGTGAGCAGACCGCTCTGGTGCAGTTCAAGAATGGCGCGGTTGACGCCGCTAGTCAGGCCAAAGTCATCCGCGTTTACGATCAAACGGCTCACTATGTGAGTTTAGCAATCGAAACTCGTCAGCTCATGTGCGCAACGCCGCGATTGCGAATCGCTGGTATTATGAAAGAGGGTCGCCAAGCGGCCTTCCCACCCAGGTGCGGGCGGTTAGCTCAGCTGGTTAGAGCGCTTGCCTTACAAGCAAG
>JAATFM010000067.1 GCA_015655195.1 Terriglobales bacterium | reverse complement strand
CGAGATTTCGAGCGTCACGAACCCCTCCCACTCCGGCTCAAAGGGCGTCACGTTCACGATGATGCCGCAGCGGGCGTAGGTGGACTTGCCGACGCAGATTGTCAGCACGTCGCGCGGGATGCGGAAGTATTCGATGGAGCGCGCCAGGGCGAAGGAGTTCGGCGGAACGATGACCGACGCCGCCTGCACGGAGACGAACGACCGCTCATCAAATGCCTTGGGGTCGATGACCGCCGAATTGACGTTAGTGAAAATCTTGAACTCGTCGGAGACGCGCAGATCGTAGCCGTAGGACGAAAGCCCGTAGGAAATCACACCTTCGCGCACCTGCTTCTCGCTGAAGGGCTCGATCATCTTGTTCTTGGTTGCCTGTTCCCGAATCCAGCGGTCGTTCTTGATCGACATGCCTCTCCCGGTGCGGATGATCCCATCCCGCGTAAAATGCCTTGCAGCTTGCCTTGCGCTTTCGCTTTGCTGCGCGGAGGCTCTTGAAGGCTCATCTTACGGGAGCGCACCCGTGCATGACAATTGTGCAAATATGCGCGGAAACTGCGGCGTTGTGCGTGAAGTGTTTTGCGGCGTTGTCTTCCGGAATCAGCGACAGCAGTTCTCCTATTGCCATAGAGGGAAACCGCAAAAGCTGAGTGGCATTTTCCTCAAGAAAATGCCCCCCGGCACGACTCTCAAAACGCCACGTAAATAGGAGAACTGCTTTAATGTGTCAAGATGAAGACCATCCTGCTCCTCCTCTGCTCGAACATCTTTATGACCGTGGCGTGGTACGGGCACCTCAAATTCCGCTCGCTGCCGCTCATTCTCGCCATTCTCTTCAGTTGGCTTATCGCCTTCGGCGAGTATTGCCTCCAGGTGCCCGCCAACCGCGCCGGCTATGGCCAGTTCTCCCTCTTCCAGCTCAAAATCGTTCAGGAAGTTATTACCCTGATCGTCTTCACCGTCTTTGCCTGGCTCTTCTTCGGCGAGCAGGTCAAATGGAACCATGCAGCGGCCTTCCTGTGCCTTATCGGCGCGGTCGGCTTTGCATTCTGGGGCAAACTCTAGAGGCGCGGCGCGGGAGAGTTTTGCACCGCCGGCAAAAAATTCTCCCATTCCACAATTTCCGCAAAACCTGTAGCATCATACGGGTAGGCAGTCCATACCGCAGCAGAGAGGGTTCTCCTTTGATTAAGCAGGACATCGTACATCACGTTATCGAGCGTACCGGCCTGCCGCGCACCAAGGCTGAGGCCGCCGTGGATACGGTCTTCGAAGGGCTCAAGCAGGCGCTCGCCGCAGGCGACCGCATCGAGCTGCGCGGCTTCGGCGTCTTCAGCGTCCGCGCCCGCAAGACCGGCATTGGCCGCAACCCGCGCACCGGCGCGGAGGTTTCCATTGCGCCCGGCAAGGCTGTTCGCTTCAAGCCCGGCAAAGAGTTGCACGCCATCAAGGGCGAGGCGGAGAAGGAAGCGTAGCGCGAGGGCCGCAAGGTTGAGATTCGTGCTGTCCCACCCTTGCGCCAGGAAAAAGGCGCAAGGGTGGGGCACGGAGCAGTTTTTCCGTTCCCTGATTGCTGTTCTCTGCTCCCTATCTTTCACATCAAGCGTTGCGCGTCTACGTCCACCGTTACATTCCGCCGTGGAACTGCTGCCGTGTCGGCGTGCGCCAACATTCCGCGCAGGGCGGTGTTAAGGGCTTTGCGCGATGCAGCTTTCAAAATCAGATGGAAGCGGTAAATGCCCTTGATGCGGGCGACCGGGGCGGTGCACGGGCCCAGCACGCGCACGCCTTCCGGCTTTGCCTGATCGAACCATTTGCCCAAAACCGTCGCCCACTTTGCAGCCTCTTCCAGCTTGGCCGAATGCACCAGCACATTCGCCAGCACGCCGAAGGGTGGATAGTGCATCCAGCGGCGGTACTTCAGCTCCTGGGCGACGAATCCCGCATAATCGTGCCCTGCTGCGGCGGCAATCGCGTAGTGATCGGGGTAATAAGTCTGCACGACGACGCGGCCGGGCAATTCGCCTCGGCCGGCGCGCCCGCTTACCTGCGTCATTAGCTGAAAGACCCGCTCTGCGGCGCGAAAATCCGGCATCGAGAGCGAGTGGTCGCAGCCCACTACGCCGACCAGCGTGACGCCGTGAACGTCGTGGCCCTTGGCAATCATCTGCGTGCCGACGAGCAGGTTGATCTCGCCCGAGTGAAGCCGCGAGAGCAGCCGTTCGAGATCGTGGCGGCCGCGCACCGTGTCGCGGTCCATGCGCCCGATGCGCGCTGAGGGAAATATCTCCGTCAGCCGTTCTTCTCCCTGCTGCGAACCCGCGCCGAGATAGTACAAATGCTCGGAATCGCACTTGGGGCAGCGCGCAGGAACCGTGCGCCGATAGCCGCAGTAGTGGCATTCGAGCCGCTGACCAGCGCGGGCCAGGCCATCGTCGGAAGGCTTGTGATGCGTCAGCGCAATCGCGCAGTTTTCGCATTCGAGCTTGGCGCCACAGGCCCGGCAAAGCACAGCAAACGAGTAGCCGCGACGGTTGAGGAGAATCATCGCCTGCTCGCCGCGGTCGAGCGCCGCCTGTGTTTCTTCGATCAGCGCACGGGAGAACAACTGTTCCTGACCCACCTGCTTGAACTCGCTTCGCATGTCGATCAGTTCGATCTTCGGCAGCGGCCGGTGGTTCACGCGCTCCCGCATCTCGATACGCGTGTACTTGCCGGCCTCGGCGTTCTGCCAGCTTTCGAGCGAGGGCGTGGCCGAGCCGAGCACGACGACCGCGCCGGCGCTGTGCGCCCGCATCACGGCCACGTCGCGGGCGTTGTAGCGCGGCGTTTCCTCCTGCTTATAGCTCTGGTCGTGCTCCTCGTCTACGAGAATCAGGCCGAGGTTTGGCGCGGGCGCGAAGATCGCCGACCGCGTGCCGACGACAATCGGAGCCTGCCCCGCGCGGATGCGCCGCCACTGCTCGCTGCGCTCTTCCGGCGTGAGGGCCGAGTGCAGGAGCGCTACCTTCTCGCCGAAGGTCGCATCAAGGATGCCCGCCATCTGCGGCGTGAGGCCAATCTCGGGAACGAGCAGAATGGCAGACTGCCCGCGGTCGAGCGCCTTCTGCATTGCCGCTAGATAGACGGCGGTTTTGCCTGAACCAGTTACTCCAAAAAGTAAAAAGGCATGGAATGCCCCGAGGGCGGAGGCGATTGCGGCGAGCGCCTCGGTTTGTGGCTCGTTGAGCCGCTCCGGCCCGGCATCGCGCTCGATTCCTCCGAGGCGGAAGGCCAGAGGCCGCTCGTCGATTCGCACCAGGCCGCGGCGCACCAGTGTTTGCAGCGTCGAGTGCGGCAACCCTCTGGCCCGTAAAGCCGTGAGCGGCATCTCGCCTCCGCAGGCCGCTAGCTCGGCGAGAATTCCTTGCTGCTTTTCGGTCATCCGCGGCAGGCGTGTCTCGTCGACCAACACGGCGAAGCGCTCGACGCGACGCGCATCGCGCTCCACGGCACTCGTCTCCCGGGAAATCCAGCGCTTCCGCAGCAGGGCGGCAAGCACGCGAAGGCTCGCGCCGGTTGCCGTTCGCAGCGTGGAAACCTTCACCGGCTCGCCTTCGGAGAGCCGCTCCAACACGCGCCTTTGCAGCTCGGCGGAGTCCGTCTCAAGCGGCCCGATCTTCGGTTTAGCTTCGGGCTTAGATTTAGCTTCGGGCTTGATTTCCTTACGACGCCCCGGAGCCTTGTCTTCCACTCGATAGGCTGGGGCTTTAGCCCCGGCATCGAAACCCACATCGAGAAAAGGGGCTTCAGCCCCTGAGGTATGCTGTTCCGGGTCAGCTTCCACCATCCGCGCCAGCGCATCGCGGCCCGCGTCCGTGATGCGGTAATAGACGGTGCGTTTCACCTCGGCCACCAGCGGCAGCATTCCGCGCAGCACCTCGCCGAGCGGCGCGAGGTAGTAGCCCGCCATCCACTCGGCCAGCTTCAGCAGCTCTTCGCTGAGCAGCGGCCCGTCGCCCTCGTCCTGATCCGAATCGAGTACAGCCTCCAGCGAGCGGATCTCGTAATCCGCGGCTGGCTCGCCCCCGACGCTCATCACGATCCCGATCAGCTTCTCGTTGCGAAAGGGCACAATGACCCGCGAGCCACGTACCGGCACCTGCCCGGCCTGCACGGCATAGGTAAACGTGCGGTCCAGCGGTACGGGCAGCGCGACTTCACAGTAAGCGGGATAGTAGTCAGGCATGGGGAGCAAAGAATCAGTGTAGGCGATACGGCGGAGTCGGACCGGGCGCGCGCCGCCGGCGTGTGCCATTCTCAATAGTGGCGCTCAACAGGAGCGCATCGCCCATGACAAATGCCGGCAGCCAACCCGTTCCCACGCGCGAGACTCAACTTCACGAAATCGAGGCCCGCGAAACATTCGACCAGGTGGCAGCGCTCTATGACCAGATGCGCCCCACCTATCCGGACCAGCTTTTCGCGGATGTAATCGCATTCGCCGGTCTCGATACTGGTTCTGACGCTGATTTCAATGCTGGCGCACATTTGCTAGAAATCGGCTGCGGCACGGGCCATGCAACGATCGGCTTTGCCCAGCGCGGGTTTGCTATCGATGCCATCGAACTCGGCGAGCAGATGGCCGCAATCGCCCGCGAGAAGCTCGCTGACTTCCCTTCCGTCCGCGTTACTGTTGCCGACTTCGACCTTTGGCTCCCGGACAGTTCTGGCAATTCCGACAGCGGTTACGATCTCGTTTACTCCGCCAGCGCCTGGCACTGGCTCAACCCTGCCACACGCCAGAGCCGCGCCGCGTCTGTTCTCAAAAATTCCGGTCTGCGCACCGCTGGCGCAATCGCTTTGTGGCGCAACTTCCACGTCCGCGGCGAATCCGGCGACCCGTTTTATCCGGAGGCGCAGAAAATCTATGCTGGGATCGCTCCGCAGCTCGCCGCCAAAGCTACGCGCCTGCCCGCTCCGTCTGAAGCGCCGATGGAAATTGCACGAGAACTCGAATCCGGCGGCATCTTCCGCGATGTGGAAACCCGCGATTACCTGTGGCCGCTGACCTACACCGCCGAGGAGTACGTGCAAATGCTCGACACGCACTCCGACCACCGATTGCTTGCGCCCGAAGCCCGCAAGCGGCTCTTCACGGCGCTCGTCCGGCTCATCGAAGCCGAGTTCGCCGGCACCGTTACTAAGCACCACCTCACACGCCTGCATCTGGCCAGAAAATCCCCCTGATCTCCAACCGTGAAATCAGGTCGACCATCTGGTGAACTCACAGGTTTTCGATTGCGCTAGACTGGCTTCGCGCACGATTTGAGGTATTTCAATGATTGATCGCGAATACAGAGACAAGGCAGTTCGCGCGGTCCGCCGCTTTCTCGACTGTGAAATTGATAACATCGATTACGAGAACGAATACCCCGCTCCAACTCTTTTCAGCAAGCGCCGCATTGAAGATCACGCAATTCAAGCCATCGCAGAACTGACTTGGAATTGGTATGACGATTTTTCAGCTCACAAGCTGGAAGGCATTCACGCTCTCTCCAGCGAAATGCGGGCGATTGGTGAGCGCTGCGTCCTCTTTCTCACGTCGGATGCCGAATATGAATGGCGCGAGCATAGGTTTATCGGCACCGGCGCATACCACAGCGATCTGATTTCGCTCGACCTCAACCCAACCCCCTTGCCGGCAAGTGAATCGCTGTCCGCCCATCTCGACCAGCCGGAAGGTGATGCTTCAGTCTGGCCGTTCTTCCGCAGCGCCGACTACGAAGCAGCATTACAAGCCTCAGTGACCACAAGCCATTAAGCGAATCCGCGAACGCCGTATTTTCCTTGCTCCCTCGGTCCCCATCTTCCCCCTCGTCCTTTACAATTTTTTCGACATGAGAACTTCCGCTTCCCCATCCCCCGCGAAGAAGTCCGCTGCAAAGCCAGCCGCTGAGGTCGCCTCAAAACCAGCCGCGAAACCGGCCAAGTCTGCCCGCCCCGTCACGCTCGCCATTGACATTGGCGGCTCGGGCCTCAAGGCCATGCTGGTTGACTCAGCCGGAAAACCTATCAGCGACCGCAAGCGTTTCGACACGCCGGAGACGCCCACCCCCAAAACCATCCTCGGCGAGCTCGACAAGCTTGCCGCTCTCCTGCCCGGCTTCGATCGCGTATCGGCGGGATTTCCGGGCGTCATCAAACGCGGCGTCGTCTACACGGCTGTCAATCTTCACCCGGACTGGGTCAACTTCCGCCTCCAAGCCGAGCTGGAAAAACGCTGGAAGAAACCCGCCCGCGTTGCCAATGACGCCGCCGTGCAGGGCTACGGCGCCATCAAGGGCAGTGGCGTGGAGCTGGTCCTTACTCTTGGAACCGGATTGGGTTCCTCGCTCTTCACTTCGGGCCGCCTCTGCGCCGGCCTGGAACTCGGCCACCACCCATGGAAGAAAAAGACTTACGAGGACTACATTGGCCGGCGCGGCCTTGATAGATACGGCAAGAAGCGCTGGAACAAATACGTGAAGGAAGCCATTGAGCAGACGGCGCTCACCTTCAACTGGGACCATCTCTACATCGGCGGCGGCAACACGAAGAAGATTGAATTCGAGCTGCCGAAAAACGCTTCCATTGTTTCCAACGAGGAAGGCATCCTGGGCGGCGTGGCCCTGTGGAAGGACGAGACGCTCTCGCATTAACCGCACATCCGCGAACGGAATCGGGATACAATCGCACCATGGCGCCGACACTGCAACAGGTTCAGCAACTCGCTCACGAGCTTCCACTGAATGAACGCATTCAGCTCGCCAGCAACCTGCTCGAAGAGATCGATGCGATTGCGCCCGATACCTTTGCCGGCGATGATGCGGCCTGGGACGCGGAGATTGCCCGCCGGGTTGACGAGATTAAAGCGGGAACGGCGGAAACAATCACACTGGAAGAGTTGAAAGAAAGTATGCGTTCCACCCTGGGAAAATGAAGAAAGTACGCACCCACAGGGCTGCCGAACGGGAAATCAATGAAGCGCTCCTTTGGTATGCCGAAGTGAATCCCATGCTTTGGCATCGCTTTCAGAATGAAGTGTTGGCAGCAATCGACGCCGCCGCCTCGCATCCTCTTTGTTACCCCCTCTACCTGTACGGAACACGGCGGGTTCTGCTCAAAGACTTTCCCTATCTTGTTGTCTTCCTTGATTGGAAGGATGAGATTTTTGTCATTGCCGTGACTCATGGGAAGCGCGATGTCGGGTATTGGAAGAGCCGCCTCCCCCTGCAAACGCCATAAGCCGCCGCGCACATCCAGCATCCCATTTACACTGAACCCATGCACCCGCCCGTGCGCCTCGTCGCCATCGACATGGACGGCACCCTGCTGCCCACCTTTGCCCAGACGCTCACCGCCCGCACGGTGCAAGCCCTGCGCGCCGCGCAGCAGGCCGGCATTACCGTGGCGCTTGCCACCGGACGCCGCCAGGCCTTCGCAGCGCCCATCCTGCTGGGGCACAATCTTCGAGCGGATATGCCTCTCATCACGTCCAATGGAGCAGTGACGCGCACGCTCTCAGGCCTCGCCATCGACCGCTGCCACCTGCCGGCACGCACGGCACGGGCTCTCTGCGGCCTTTTGCGCCCCTATGGAACACTTGTTTTCACTTTTGACCACAGCGGGCAGAACGGCGATTCCGGCGGCGAGCTTCTTCTCGAAAACCTCGACGACGCACAGCAACGCATGACCGCCTGGGTGGAATCGAACCGCCATGCGATCCGCATCGTTCCGCGGCTTGAAGACGCGCTGCCGGATACGGATAACGGCGGCAATGACCCCATTCAGGGCATGGTCTGCGGCTCCGTGACGCGCATGAGGGAAGCCGAGCGGACCCTCCGCGCAAGCGCCCTGGCCGCCGATTGCGATATGGCGCGCACCGAGTACCCGGCGCGCGATCTCTCCATTCTCGACCTGATGCCGCCCGGCGTCTCAAAGGGCTGGGCACTGGCCCACCTCGCCGGCAGCCTCGGCATCGATCGGCTCGAAACCATGGCAATCGGCGACAACTGGAACGACGTCGATATGCTCGAATGGGCCGGACAGGGCGTGCTGATGGGCAATGCCGCCGCCGAGCTGCGAACCATGGCGAAGCTGCGCGGCTGGAAACAGGCTCCGCCCAACGACGAGGACGGCGTGGCCGTAGTATTGGAACGCGAGCTGGCTCGCCAGGGAGTACCCGCGCTGCCATGAAAATCGCTTTGACAATGCGGATTGCCGCTGTGGCACCCTTCGGCCTCGCGGCGCTCTTCGGTTTCGCGGCTCACGCGCACGCCGCCGAGCGCGTAACGCTTGCCAACGGCTTTGCGCTCAACTGCCACCATCACTCGCTCGTCGAGGGCCACATCCGCCTCTACACCGAGCCGGGCGAGACGAGCTACATCGAGTTTGCTCCCGCCGAAGTCGCCGCCATCGAGGCCGTTCCCGACGCCGCACCAGACTCCGCCGCAGCGAAACCAGCAGCCGACCTGTCCGGTCTGACCGCTTTGGGAGGCCGGAAACGAGACTCGGCCGAGGCCGTTTCAAGCCTCCGCCCGTTCCTGGCCGAAGCCGGTCAGGCCCACAATCTCGACACCGAGCTGCTGGCCAGCGTCGTACTGGCCGAGAGCGGCGGCAATCCGGCCGCCCGCAGCCACGCCGGCGCGCAGGGCCTCATGCAGCTCATGCCGGCCACAGCCGCCAATTACGGCGTCTCCGACAGCTACCAGCCGGACCAGAACATCCGCGGCGGCTCGGCCTATCTTGATTCGCTCCTGACCCGCTACCACGACGACCTTGCGCTGGCGCTGGCCGCCTACAACGCCGGCCCGGCTGCCGTGGACAAATACCGCGGCATTCCGCCCTTCCGCGAGACCCGCGCCTACGTGGCCCGCGTCATCCGTGAATTCAACCGCCGCGTGGAAGCGCGGATTCAGACTCGCAGTCAGGCCCAACGCCCGGCCCAAAGCCTGGCCAGCCAGCAGGCCTCAGCAAACTCGCCCGCGAATTAGGCCCGATTCTCTATCCCCGCCAAAATCTCCCGAAAATCCACCTTGTAATACCGTGTATTACGCTATAATATTCTGTATTATGCCCACGCATCGCACCGTCAGCTTTCGCATTGCCACGGAAAAGGTTAACGAGCTCGACACGCTCGCCAAAGCTATGGACCGCGACCGTAGCTACCTGCTCAATGAAGCCATCGATGGCTACCTCGACTACCAGCGGGAGTTCCGAGCGGCAGTTCAGGAAGGCATTGAAGCCGCTGACCGTGGTGAGTTGATCGACCACGAGGATGTAATGAAGATGGTTGAATCCTGGACCGCACACCATACCGAAGAAAGGCAGCGCAAGACAGCGTGAACACTCGGTGGTCGAGCAAAGCCATCCATCACCTCGACAAAATCTTCCAGTACATCGCGGCGGATAACGAGGAGGCGGCGCATCGGATGATGCAGCGCATTGGCTCTGCAATCGTGCGAGCCGCGCAGATGCCGTACTCGGCGAGAGCGGGGCTAACTGCCGGAACCAGGGAGCTTGTCGTGCCCGGAACCCCGTATATTATCGTGTATCGTATCCGGGAAGAAACGATTCACATTCTAGCCGTATGGCACGGCGCACAAAAGCGGCCAAAATCGCTTTAAGGAGACCGCATGGACCCCGAGTTGCCAACATCGGAAACCGAAACCACAGACGCGCCCACGGAAAGCACCGCCATCAAACCGGCCATAGAGGCAATTTCCCCCGCGCCGGTTCCCGCTTCCGCGCCACCGAGCCTCGTCAATCGCACCTTCTTGGGACCGCTAGGACTCCGCGCCGGTTGGTCGGTGGCGATCTTCTTTGGACTGCTCGCCGTCTTTGGAGTCGTCTATTTCCTCGTCGGCGGCCTTCTGCTGCACTTCGTCCTGCACCGCTCGCTCGATGCGAAGGGGGGCATGACGCCATTCACGGCCATTTTCAGCGAGGGCCTTATGGTTCTGGGCCTGATCTCCGCCGCCACCCTCACTGCGCTCATTGAACGCCGCCGGCTTTTCGACTACAACCTCCGCGGGCCGGGACGCGTCTCGCGCTTTTTGAGCGGCCTCGTTGCGGGCTTCGCCGCGCTCTCCGCGCTCATCGGCGGCCTGTACCTCGGCGGCTGGCTCCACTTCAGCGCGCCATCGCTTCACGGCGTCGGCATCGGCCACTACGCCGCTTACTGGGCCGTCGGCTTTCTCTTCGTCGGCCTCTTTGAGGAAGGGCTCACGCGCTGCTTTCTGCAGTCCACTCTTACCCGCGGTATCAACTTCTGGTGGGCGCTCGGCGTCGTCGGACTCATGTGCGCCATTCTCATTCCGAAGTTCAGAAACGAAAGCGCCTGGGGCGTCTGGTTCTTCGCCGCGCTCGGCTTGCTGCCGTGCATCATGCTCCACCAGAAAAAAGCGGCACGAAGCGCGTTCTGGTTTGCAGCGTGGGTTACTTCCACCTTCTTCGGCTTCATGCACGTGAGCAATAACGGCGAAAACTGGATTGGCATCTTCGCCGCCGCGGCCATCGGTTTTGTCTTCTGCGTGAGCGTCTACGCCACTGGCTCGGCCTGGTGGGCCATTGGATGCCACGCCGCATGGGACTGGGCGGAGACCTTCTTCTATGGCACTGCCGATAGCGGCAGCCCGGCCAAAGGCCACTTTCTCACCACCGCGCCCGCAGGTTCGGCGCTCTGGTCCGGCGGGGCGGACGGCCCCGAGGGGAGCCTGCTCGTTCTGCCCACGATTGTGCTGATTCTTATCATCGTGCTGGTGCAGTATCGCCGCAGAAAGGCTGCTGCGGAACCGGTCCTCGAACCGGCAGCCTAGCCGCCACCGCCCCGTGCCCCATCCTTGCGCCTTTTTTCTGGCGCAAGGATGGGATAGCACGAACCAGCGTTCTACGCCCTGCTCCCTAGTTCTTCGAGAATTGCCGGCCCCAACTGGCTCACGCTGCCTGCGCCGAGCGTCAGGATTAGGTCGCCTTCTCGCGCCGCGCTTACCGCAGCCTTCACAGCGCTGCCAAAATCCGGCAGAAACTCTACCTTTGGCCCGGCAATCCGGCTGGCGAGCAGCTCCGAAGTCACGCCCGGAATCGGCTCCTCGCTGGCAGCGTAGATGGGCAGCACGAAGACCTCATCGGCGTCCTCGAACGCGCCTCCGAATTCGTCCAGAAGATCGAGGGTGCGGGAGTAGCGATGCGGCTGAAAAACGACGAGAATCCGCCGGTAGCCGCTTTCACGTGATGCTTTCAGTGTTGCCCGTATCTCCGTGGGATGATGACCGTAATCATCCACCACTGTCACGCCGCGAGCTTCGCCGCGCTTCTGGAAGCGCCGGTCCACGCCGCGAAAATTTGCCAGCCCTTCGGCAATTTTGGCCGCGGGAATCTCAAGCTGGTGCCCGATGGCAGCAGCGGCAGCAGCGTTCAGAATGTTGTGCCGCCCCGGCACGTGTATTTCAAATTCGCCCAGCTCTAACTCTCCCGGCCCCGCCGTGCCTGACAAACCCAGCGGCCCTATAATCCTGAAGCGCGAAACGCCTCCGCCCGAGGCCAGAACCGCGACGCGGTAATCCGCGCCTTCGCTCTCGCCGTAGGTGAAAACGCGCCGCTGTGCCCGCGGCAGCACGGCTTTGAGCAGCGCGTTGTCCGCGCAGGCTGTGACCGCGCCGTAAAACGGAACCTTGTTCATAAACGCGAGGAACGCCGCCTCCACGTCCGCCATGTCGGCATAGCAGTCCATGTGCTCGCGGTCGAGGTTTGTCACTACGGCCAGGATCGGCGAGAGCTTCAGAAACGAGCGGTCGCTCTCGTCGGCCTCGGCGACCATATATTGCGTCGCGCCGAGCCGGGCATTTGTGCCGAGCGCGTCTACGCGGCCCCCTACCACGATCGTCGGGTCCAGGCCGCCGGCGGTCAGTACGCTTGCCACCATGGAGGTTGTCGTCGTTTTGCCGTGCATTCCGGCAATCGCGATGCCGAAGCGGAGCCGCATCAGCTCGGCCAGCATCTCGGCACGCTGAATCACGGGGATTTTTCTGGCCCGCGCCTCTAAAACCTCCGGATTGGCGGGGCTTACGGCTGAGCTTGTTACTACCACCGTGGCTCCGGCTACATTGGCGGCGCTGTGGCCTTCGCAGACCGTGGCTCCGAGACGTTCCAACCGCTCGGTGGCCGCCGACCGCTTCAGGTCCGAGCCGGAGACTTTAAACCCCTGTGTCAGCAGAATTTCGGCAATGCCGCTCATGCCGATTCCGCCAATTCCAATAAAGTGTGCGTGCTGCGAGGTTGCGAACATAGAAACAACAGCCTATCAGGACGATGCGCGGGCACACCAAAACCCCGCAATCTCTCAAAAGTTGCGCGCAACCTTCCCTTCAAGCTGCTGTTCAACCGGACATGACCGGCAAGGCTCTCAGGCAGCCATAGCAAAGTCTGAGAGGCCCAGGCCGGACGGGTTTCGGACCCAGTGGAAGGGAGACATTATGAAAATCTTCGGCAAATGGATGCTTGGCGCGGCTCTGGCCGCTGCCACCCTCGGCCTTGGAGCCACGAACGCTCAGGCCGCCAGAATTCACGTCGTTGTCGGCGCTCCGGTCGCTTATGTTCCCGCATGCCCCGGACCGGGCTATGTCTGGGTTGCGGGCTACTATGACGGTTATGGCGCGTGGGTCCCCGGCTTCTGGAACTTCGTCGGCGTTGGCGTTCGCCCGGTTGTCCGCTTTGGCGGCCCGGTCTATGACCGGCACTTCGAGGCGCGCCACTTCGATCACGGATTCTATCGCGGGCGCAGATAAACCTATCTGTTCCTGCTATATAGCAACGGCCTCTCTCGATTGGGCTCTGCGAGAGAGGCCAATTTTTTGGATCGGTCTGCCCCGCGGAGCATTTGCCGGATGGAATGGAGGATTGGGGTGGAGGAAAGCATTTGGATTCCATGCTTTAGCGAGTTAGCTGCGCTGCGCGCGATAGCGAGCCAGCAAGTCAGCGGGTTTGCGGGAGTGCTGTCCGTCACTCTTTTACGATTTTCGGGAACAAACCGCAACTTATTCCCCCATTCGCTGTTCTAACAAGGGAAGGCCGGCCACGGGCAAGGGCCGGCGGTGCTGAGACAAACGGAGGCAAGCCTCCGAACCCCAAAAGGGCAGCACGAGGCCCCAAAAGGGACTCAGAGGAGGTTGTTATGAAAAAGTTTCGCCTGATTCTGGCAGCAACGCTCGTAGCCGTTGGCCTTGCGGCCGCAGCTCCCGCGGCAAACGCCCAGGTGGCTGTCGGCGTGGGCTTTGGCCCCGCTGTGGTGGATGCGCCTTACGCCTACGGACCCCCCGTTTGCGACTACGGCTATTATCAGTATTATCCTTACTCCTGCGCGCCTTACGGGTACTACGGCTCTGACTGGTTCTACGGCGGCACCTTCATTGGCGTCGGCCCGTGGTATGGCTGGGGCTGGGGACGCGGCTGGGGCTACGGCTACCGCGGCGGCTGGGGACGCGGAGGTTACGGCTATCGCGGAGGCTACGGCGGCTATCGCGGTGGATACGGCTACGGTGGCGGACGCAGCGGTTACGGCTACGGTGGACACCCGGGCTACGGCGGCGGGCATGTTGGCGGCGGATACGGCGGACATGTCGGCGGAGGCGGTTTCGGTGGCGGCCATGTAGGCGGATTCGGCGGCGGACATGCCGGTGGATTCGGTGGCGGAGGCCACGGCGGCGGTGGACACCGCTAATCCTTTGGCCCTCTCCCAGGGGCATAATAAAAGGCCCGTCTGCTTCGGCAGATGGGCCTTTCTCTTTTGTGGCAAAAACTTCCTTTGATTCAACACTTTGCGGTATCAGTTCCTTGCGGCTTCAGTTAGCGGCGGCAGGTGAAGCGCCAGCCAGCCCGGCCAGCCGCTCGGCAATCCGCTCTGCAGCGCCCGGATGGGCCTGGGTGCGCGCTGCTGCTGCCATGCCGGCGAGCCGCTCCGGTGAGCAGAGCAGTTCTACAAGCTGGTCAAGCAGGGCCTGGGATGGGGCCTGTGGAGAGGGCTGGAGCACCGTTTCCTCCAGCATCACCGCAGCACCGGCCGCTACCATTGCCTCGGCGTTGCGCTGCTGATGGCCGTCGGCCGCGGCTGCAAAGGGAACCAGCAGCGCCGGTTTGCCGGCTGCGGCCAGTTCCGCCACCGTGGAAGCGCCGCTGCGCGCCATTACCAGGTGCGAGGCGGCAAAGCGCGCCGGCATATCGTCCAGAAACGGCCGCACCTCCCAGCGCCCCCGGTCCGCGCCGCTCGCGGCATAGGCTGCCTCCGTGGACGCAGCGTGCCGGACGCCGCTCTGGTGCAAAATCGTGAGCCCCGGCACGGCTTCGAGCAGCGCCGGAACGATCTTCGGCAGCGTTTGGTTGAAGATTCGCGCCCCCTGAGAGCCGCCAAAGACAAGCAGGTGCGGCGGAGCCGCCGGAGGCTCGGCAAGCGTGAAGAACTCGGGCCGCACCGGGATTCCCGTTACCTCCGCGTTCCGGAACCACTCCGACGCCTGGGGGAAATTCACTGCCGCGGCATCGACGCGCTTGCCAACCAGCCGGTTTGTAAGGCCCGGCATCGCGTTCGGTTCAAAGACCATCGTGGGAATTCGCAGCTTCAGCGCAGCGCTCATCGCCGGGCCGGAGGCGTAGCCGCCCACGCCAAAGACCACTCCGGGCTGAAACTCGCGGATCAGCCGCTTGCACTCGCCAATCGATTTCGGCAACTGCCAGAGAGTTTTCAGGCGTGTGGCGAGCGAGACGGCGTTCAGCGGGCCCACGTCGATGAGCCGCAGCCTGTAGCCGGCCTCGGGAACAAGCCGGATTTCCATGCCGCGGGCCGTGCCGACGAAGAGCGCTTCCGCGCCGTAACGCTGCACCAGCTCCTGTGCCACCGCAAGTGCGGGAATAATGTGCCCGCCGGTTCCGCCGCCGGCAATGAGAACGCGAAGTTGTGCCAAAATTCTGCCCCTCTATATAAAAAGAAAGGTAAAAAAACAAATACGGTTAATCTACTTTACGCGAGATATTGAGCAAAATACCGATACCCGCAAGTGTAAAGAATACGGACGTGCCTCCGGATGAGATCAGCGGCAACGGAATTCCTTTGGTTGGAACCAGCGAAAGCACCACGCTGATGTTGAAAAATGCCTGTAGAAGAATTGCCACCGAGAGCCCGAAGGACGCGAGCCGCGCAAAGGGGTCCTGCACCTTGAAGGCGACGCGCAGGCCGCGGAAGGCAAAGATCGCAAAGATCAGCACGACGGCGATAGCGCCGATGAAGCCAAGCTCCTCGGCTATATTGGCATAGATGAAATCCGTGGAAGCCTCGGGCAGGTAGAAGAGCTTCTGCATCCCTTCCATGTAGCCGCGCCCGGTGAGCCCGCCCGCGCCGACGGCGATGAGCGATTGGTTGATGTGGAAGCCCGCGCCCTGCGGGTCGGAGTCGGGATTGAGAAAGACCAGCATCCGCTGCCGGCGCCACGAGACCCAGAAGAGCAGCGCCGCGAGCGGCGGCAACGAGGCGGCAACGGCCATGAAGAGATACTTCCACTCCATGCCGGCCAGCACCAGCATCAGCGCCGTCACGCCGGCCAGCACCAGCGCCGTTCCCAGATCCGGCTGCTTGACGATGAGCAGGATAAAAACCACCGGCATGATGGCTGCGCGCAATAGCGTGTTTTTCCAGTCGCGCATCTGGTCCAGACGCGTGGAAAGGAACCACGCCAGAAATAGAATGAGGACCGGCTTGGCGATTTCCGATGGCTGAAAGGTAAAGAATCCGCCGAAGCGAATCCAACGGTGCGTGGCGTGCGACTCGTGCATGAAGAAGACCGCGACAAGCAGCAGCGTGGTGAGGGCAAGCGCGGGAAAAATGAAGCGCGGCGAGTTGTAATGGCTGTAGTCGATGCGCATCAGCACGATCATGGCGAGCACGCCGGCCAGCGCCCATCCGGCTTGGCGGCCTACGTCCATGTATGGCGAGTGATAGCGTTCCTGCGAGACGACGGCGGAGGCGGAGAAGACCATTGCCAGTCCGATGAGGACCAGCAGCAGCGTGGTGAAGAAAATCCACTTGTCTACGCCTACGCGTTTTGCCATACCTTCCAGTCCCGGCCTTCGTGCACCAGCTCCTTGAAAGCGCGCCCGCGCTGCTCGTAGTTCTCGAACTGGTCAAAACTCGAACAGGCAGGCGCGAGCAGCACAATCTCACCCGGATGCGACGCCGCCGCTGCGGCCAACACGGCCTTCGCCAGCGTTCCACTCGATTGGATCGGCACCACTCCGCGCAGGTGCGACTCGATCTTCTGCGCGGCCGAGCCTATCGTATAAACCGCCTTCACTCGCTCGCGCAGGTAGGGCGACAGCAGCGTGTAATCGGAGTTCTTGTCCTTGCCGCCGAGGATGAGATGAATGCCGCCGGGGAAGGCCGTGACGGCCTTGATCGTCGCGTCTACGTTTGTAGCCTTCGAGTCGTTGTAGAACTCGACGCCATTGATCTTGGCGACATATTCGAGACGGTGTTCGACGGCATGGAAGCGCTCGATGGACCCGCGAATCGATGCCGCCGGCGCGCCGGTCAGCCGCGCGGCACAGACTGCGGCCAGCACGTTCTCGATGTTGTGCTCGCCCTTGAGCGGAATCGCGCTCAGCGGCAGAATCGTCTCGGCAGGGCCGCCTTTCGAGGCGCGAAAGATGACATGGCCGTTCTCGGCCCATGCGCCCTGCTCCACTGGCCGTTCGATCGAGAACCAGAAGACCTGCGACGCGGCGCGCTTTGCAGCTTCGGCGGCGCGGGCGTTTTCTACATTCAGCACCAGGAAATCCTGCACCGTCTGCCGCGCAAAGATGCGCTCCTTGGCCAGCGCGTAGTTTTCAAGCGTACCGTGCCGGTCGAGATGATCGGGCGTGATGTTGAGAATCACGGCAATCGTGGGATGGAACTCCTCGGTGCTCTCAAGCTGGAAGCTCGAAACCTCCAGCACCGACCATGTTTCGTCGGAGCTTTCGTCGATGAGCCCCACGACGGGCACGCCGATATTGCCACCCACCAGAGTTGGCAGACCGGCGTCCTTGAGAATCTCGCCTACCAGCGTCGTTGTAGTCGTCTTGCCGTTCGAGCCGGTGATTGCCAGCAATTTGCCCTTGAGGAATCGCGCCGCCAGCTCCAGTTCGCCGATGATCGGCAGCCCGAAGCCGCGCGCCTGTTTCAGCTCCGGCGTATTGAGCGGCACGCCGGGGCTGACGACGATCAGGTCCTGCCGGCGGAAGGTTAGCAGGCCGTGGCCGCCGGCTTCGACGTTGATGCCCTCTTCGAGCAGCGCGGGAATGTCTTTGGCCAGCGCCTCGGCGCTGCGCACATCGGAGACCGTGACCTGCGCGCCGCGATGGCGCAGAAACAGCGCCGCGGCCAGGCCGGATTTGCCCAGCCCGACGACCAGAACTTTTTTACCTTTGAGATCCATCATGGGAGATTTCCCCGCGCCGTTGTTATTATTGTGAACCGCGACTGGCGCGGCATGGTGAGTCTAGCGCAATTTCAGCGTGGTGAGTGCACACAATGCAAACACCAGCGCCGCGATCCAGAAGCGCGCAATGACCTTGGACTCCGACCAGCCTAACTGCTCGAAATGATGATGCAGAGGGGCCATCTTGAAGATGCGCTTCTTGCGCAGCTTGTAGCTGCCCACTTGCAGCATCACCGATAGCGCTTCAATGATAAAGATGCCGCCAATAAAGGGCAGCAGAAGCTCCTGGCGGATGATAATGGCAACCGTGCCGATGGCTCCTCCAAGTGCAAGAGAACCGACATCGCCCATAAAGACCTCGGCCGGGTGCGCGTTGTACCAGAGAAAGCCGATGGATGCGCCGACCATGGAGCCGCAGAAGATTGTCAATTCGCTCACCATCGGCATCCGCTGCATTTCGAGGTAGTCGGCCCAGACGACGTTGCCACTCACGTAAGTCAGCACCGTAAGCGCGCCGGCAGCGATGATGGTGCAGCCAATGGCGAGGCCGTCGAGACCATCGGTCAGGTTCACGGCATTCGACGAGCCCATGAGAACGAAGAGCACAAAGGCGGCGAAGGGCAGAAACCCAAGTGGCCAGAGGTACGGAATGGTGGCGGGCCAGTGCCAGAAGAGGTCCGGCCGCCAACTCTTGACGAACGGCACGGTGAGTTCCGTGGAGTAGAGCTTGAAATGGTCGAGAAGCGCCAGCGCGGCGGCGACTACGATGGCGGCAATCGCCTGGCCGATGAGCTTGGCGCGCGGCGTGAGCCCGAGGCTGCGGCGCTGAACGACTTTGATGTAATCGTCCGCGAAACCCACCGCGCCGAAGGCCAGCGTGGAGAAGACCGTGATCCAGACAAATGGGTTTGTGGGAACGGACCAGAGCACCGTGGGCAGCAGAATGGCAATCACGATGAGCAGGCCGCCCATGGTAGGCGTGCCGGATTTCTTCTGGTGCGATTTGGGCCCGTCCTCGCGGATGTACTGGCCGATCTGGAAATCACGCAGCTTGCGGATGACATACGGCCCTATGAAAAGCGCAATCAGCATCGCCGTGAGCGAGGCAAAGGCGGTGCGAAAGGTGAGAAACCGGAAGATGCGGAACGGTGGGAAGAACGGATAGAGCTTTTGATAGAGCAGCCAGTAAAGCAAGTGGCCTCCAGAGGGGGCTTAGGGCGTTTTCAAGCTTGATTTTACAGGGCAGGGCGTGCCGGTGATGTGGGAATTTGCGGCCTTCCGCGCGCTGCGGATTGCCTTTGCAGGTTCTTGCGGAACTCCTGTTCCTTTTCGGCGACGAAACGCTTGTAGCCTTGCGGATCGATAAAGGCGTTGCGGTCGCCCTGTTTCAGTCGCGCGTACTTTTGCGTAAGGTCAAAGTAGCTGCCATGCGAGCCGAGAAAAATATCGCAGGGCAGCGATTTGAGAACGGCGAACTGCCGCTCGAAATCTTTGGCAATGCCGGGATAGGACTTGTTGCCGACGAGCTTGTAGCTGTCGAGCACATTGGGACTGCCGACGATGACGACATGCAGCGTTTTGCCGGCTTCGGTCTCGTCGAACGTGTAGGTGACAGTGCCGGGCGTGTGACCGGCGGTGAGATGCGCAATAAGCTCCGTGCCGCCGAGGCGGATCGTGTCGGCATCGTGCAAAATGCGGGCAACTTGCGCGGGCGGGAACCACATTGTCTTGT
>JAATFM010000235.1 GCA_015655195.1 Terriglobales bacterium | reverse complement strand
GGGGGTGGAGAGGCGGAGGGAAGAATCTGCGGTTGCTTTTGCCTTGATTGCTCCCTCGGTCATTTGCTCCCCGCCTTTCATTTATCCTGAGATGGACCGTAATTCAGGACAATTTATGAGCTCGAAGCAAATCAAGATCACCCTTCCCGACGGAGCCGTCCGCGAAGTCCCTTCCGGAACAACGCCGTTTGAAATCGCCAGTTCCATCTCTCCGCGCCTAGCCGCCGCCTCGATTGTTGCCCGCATCACGCCTGTTGGCGCACAGTCCGCCGTGGGCGACGGGGCCGAAAAGGAAGAGTCGGCGGAAGCCGCGATGTACGCCGCCGAGGACGCGGTAGCCCCGCGCCTCGTCGATCTCTCCGCGCCGCTGACCGGGGATGCAAAGCTCGAACTCCTCACCGAAAAGGACGCCGAGGCTCTCAAGGTCGTCCGCCACTCCGCCGCACACGTAATGGCAACGGCTGTGCTGGAATTGTTCCCCGAGACCAAGCTCGGCCACGGCCCGGCGACCGACGCGGGATTCTTCTACGACTTTTATCGTGAAAAGCCCTTCACGCCGGAAGACCTCGTGGCGATTGAAGCGAAGATGGCCGAAGTCATCGCCCGCGACGAGAAGTTCGAGCGCATCTACGAGCCGCGCGAGCAGGCACTCGCCGAATTCGCCAAAGATGGCGACTTTATGAAGGAGCACTTCGTCACGAAGTTCACCGAGCCGGGCGCTGAAGTCTCCTTTTACCGCAACGGCCATTTCGTCGATTTCTGCCGCGGCCCGCATGTGCCTTCCACCGGCCGCGTGAAAGCCGTCAAGGTGACGAACCTCGCCGGCGCCTACTGGCTCGGCGACGAGAAGAACCCGCAGTTGCAGCGCGTCTACGGGACGGCCTTTTTCTCGCAAAAAGACCTCGACGCCCACTTCGCCCGCCTCGAAGAAGCCGCGCGCCGCGACCACCGCGTTCTCGGCAAGCAGCTCGACCTTTTCAGCATTCAGGAGATCGCCGGCGCGGGCCTAATCTTCTGGCATCCCAGGGGAGCCATGATCCGCAAGCTCATGGAGGACTGGATGCGCGACGAATGCCTGCGGCGCGGCTACTCGCTCGTGTACACGCCGCACGTCATGCGCCGTGAGCTATGGAAGATCAGCGGCCACGAGGGCTTTTATTCCGGCAACATGTACACGCCCATGGAGCTGGATGACGCCGAATATCGCCTGAAGCCGATGAACTGCCCCGGCCACATTCTGATCTACAAAAATTCGCCGAAGAGCTACCGCGACCTGCCCGTGCGCTACGCCGAGCTGGGCAACGTCTACCGCTACGAGCGCTCCGGCACCATGCACGGCCTGCTGCGCGTGCGCGGCTTTACGCAAGACGACGCGCACATCTTCTGTATGCCATCGCAGATCGAGGACGAGGTTGTGGCCTGCATCGACTTTGCCGAAGCGGTTCTCGAAACCTTCGGCTTCGAAAAGTTCCAGGTCGAACTATCCACCTGGGACCCGAACGACCGCGACCACTATGCCGGCTCCGACGAGAACTGGAACCTTGCCATCGGCGGATTGAAACGCGCCCTCGACCGCAAAGGGATTGCATACAAAACCATCCCCGGCGAAGCAGCGTTTTACGGACCCAAGATCGACGTGAAACTAGTCGATGTGCTCGGCCGCCTCTGGCAACTTTCCACGGTGCAGTTCGACTTCAACCTCCCGGCGCGCTTCGAGCTTGAATACGTCGGCGAGGACGGCGAGCGGCATCAGCCGGTCATGGTTCACCGCGCGTTGTTCGGGTCAGTCGAGAGATTCTTCGGCGTCCTCATCGAACACTATGCCGGGGCCTTCCCGCTCTGGCTCGCGCCGGTGCAGATTGGCCTTGTGCCCATCGCCGAGCGCCACCAGCCTTACGCAGAAAAGCTCGAAGCCGAGCTGAAGGCGGCGGGCTTCCGCGTAGAGTCCGACATTCGCAACGAGAAGATGAACGCCAAAATCCGCGACTTCGCCAACCAGAAGACGCCCTACATCCTCGTCTTCGGCGATAAAGAAGCCGAGGCGGGCGCGGTAAGCGTTCGCGCCCGCGGCAAAGGCGACCAGGGCTCGGTGCCGCTAGCCGAGTTCATCGCAAAGGCGCAGGAACTAGTCGCCACGCAATCCACGGAGCTGTAATTCTGCTCCCCACAAAAGTGTCATCCTGAGCGTAGCCGTTTTTCAGGCGGAGCGAAGGATCTGCGGTTGTTCTTGCAGTTGCCTTTCGCCCGCACAGCCACAACATTTCCGTGCCCCACCCTTGCGACTTGTTTCTGTCGCAAGGGTGGGAAACCACAAATGCCGAAATGAAATTCGTCAGCCAAAGCGAGGGACCTGTGTTTCGGCCTTCAGCTTCAGGGATTGCAATGCAAATCATTCGTACCGTATCAGAACTCCGCCGCTGGTCGCGCGAACAACGCGCCAGCGGCAAAATTATTGGCCTTGTGCCAACGATGGGCGCACTGCACGCGGGCCACGCCTCACTCATCCGCGCCGCGCACAAAGAATGTAACGCCGTAGCCGTCAGTATCTTCGTCAACCCCACGCAGTTCGGCCCAAACGAGGATTTCTCCCGCTACCCGCGCACCTTTGACGCCGACTGCGCCTTGGCAGAGAAAGAAGGCGCGGAAGTGATCTTCGCGCCGGGCGTGGAAGAGATTTATCCCGCAGGCGCGGCTACGTTTGTTGAAGTCGAAGGGCTCTCGGACCGCCTGGACGGCGCGTCGAGGCCCGGCCACTTCCGCGGCGTAGCAACGGTTGTGGCAAAACTCCTCATCGCTGCCGACCCCGACCGCGCCTACTTCGGGCAGAAGGACGCGGCGCAGGTCGCGGTTCTGCGCCGCATGGTCGCGGATTTGCGCCTCGGCACGGAGATTGTCGTCTGCCCCATCGTCCGCGACACAGACGGACTCGCGCTAAGCTCGCGCAACGTCTACCTCAGCACCGCCGAGCGCCAGCAGGCATTAGTTCTCAGCCGCTCCATCCGCACCGTTGAGTCGCTTTACGCGCAAGGCGAGCGCAACTCCGCTAAACTGCTCGCCGCCGTGAAAGAAGTCTTCTCAACCGAACCCGAAATCCGCATCGACTACATCGAGATTGTGGATTGGGCCACACTGCTCCCTGTCGAAACTGCTATGCCCGGTACGCTCTTCGCCGTCGCCGCCGTCGTCGGTTCAACACGCCTCATTGACAACACTGTACTTCGGTAACATCGGCAGTGGGTCAGCTTGGCAGCAGGAGCTAAAGCCCTGCTACATAGCAAATTCAAGCTGACCCACTATAAGATTTACCCATGAGCAAAAAGATCATCTCCACCCCCAATGCGCCTGCCGCCATCGGCCCTTACTCGCAGGGCGTTCGCACCGGCAACCTGCTCTTTACCGCAGGGCAGGGGCCGCTCGACCCGGCAACGGGCAAGATCGTCCCCGGCGGCATTGAGGAGCAGACCACGCGCACGCTCGAAAACCTGAAAGCCATTCTGGAAGCGGCGGGAACGAGCTTTGAGAATGTCGTCAAGGCCAACGTCTACCTCTCGGACATTACCAACTTCGCCGCCATGAACGCGATTTATGCGACGTATCTGGCACCCGCGGGCACGCCGCCCCCGGCACGCACCACGATTCAGGCCGCACGCCTGCCCGGCGACATTCTTGTTGAGATTGAGTTGGTCGCGGAAATCGAATAGCGCAACCCCTCTCCGTGTCCCATCTTTGAGCCTTTTTTCTGGCGCAAGGGTGGGAGACCTCGCATCCAATCCATGAGAGAACCCCATGTCCGACACACCTGAAAAACTCGAAAAATCCGACGCCGAGTGGCGCGCCGAGCTTTCCCCGCTCCAGTACCACGTGTTGCGCGAAAAAGGCACCGAGCGCGCCTTCACCGGCCCACTTGATTTCAACTTCGAGTCCGGCGCCTACCATTGCGCCGGCTGCGGCGCGTTGCTCTTCACATCCGGCGCCAAGTACGACTCCGGCTGCGGCTGGCCGGCCTTTATGATTCCCGCCGACTCGCAGTCCGTCGTAGAGCACGAGGACACGAGCTTCGGAATGCGCCGCATTGAAGTGACCTGTGTCCGCTGCGGCGGCCACCTGGGCCACGTCTTCCCCGACGGCCCGAAGCCGACCGGCCTGCGCTACTGCATCAACTCGGCCTCGCTGACCTTTACGCACGAGGAAAACTGAGCTGGAACCAAGCTGTCAGCTTTTAGCTTGTCGTGCTGGATTAGCGGGCGTGCTATCCCACCCAAGGCGCAAACCGGGGTCCCCACGGACGGGTCTTCGTCTGTGGGGTGGAAAAACAAGAACGCGCCGTGGGTGGGGCACCCGGCCATGGTGGAATTACATACACGCTCCGTGCCCCATCCTTGCGCCTTTTTTCTGGCGCAAGGGTGGGATAGCAACACGTTACGATAAGCCCATGCCACGCGTCTTTCTTATCCTCGCCACAGCTGTTCTTGTTCTTCCTGCCGCAGCACAAACCGCGCAGTTCCAAGCCGCACAAAACGAGGACACGCAACTCGACGCGCAGCTCCGGCAGATTGCCGCCGCGCATCATGGCCACGTCGCAGTCTTTGCGGAAAACCTCAAGACCGGCCAGACGGCCTCACTCTCGCCTGACCTCGCCGTCCAGACCGCATCGGTCATCAAACTCGCCATCTTGCTCGACGCGGCCGAGCAGATACGCGCCGGGAAAGCCTCCTTCGACGAAAAGCTTGTCCTGACGCACGACAACCAGGTCCCGGGCTCGGGCATCATCGGCCAGCTCGACACGCCGCTCCCGCTCACCCTCCGCGACGTGCTGCACCTGATGGTAACGCTCAGCGACAACACCGCCACCAATATGGCAATCGACCGGCTCGGCCTCGACCGCATCAACGGGACGCTCGCCTCCGTCGGCCTGAAACAGACATGGCTCTACAAAAAGGTTTTCAAACCTGCGAGCGGCCCCATGCCCGCCGACCAATCAAAATTCGGCCTCGGCAAGACCACGCCACGCGAGATGGCTGCGCTCATGGCCCGACTCGCAACCTGCAAGCTCTCATTGGACGGC
>JAATFM010000261.1 GCA_015655195.1 Terriglobales bacterium | reverse complement strand
GATCTTGCGACAAGCGGGAGTAGCTCAGTGGTAGAGCATCGCCTTGCCAAGGCGAGGGTCGCGAGTTCAAATCTCGTCTCCCGCTCCAATCCGCCCTCCGGCTACCCAGCCGGGTTTGCTACGGCGGATTGGTCAGAAAGTGGTCGCGGTTCCCACCATACTCGCTCTTCCAAGGCGCGGTACCCAAGTGGTAAGGGAGAGGTCTGCAAAACCTTTATGCGTCGGTTCGATCCCGACCCGCGCCTCCAATTTTTCCTCTATAAAATCAATAAGATCAGCAGCTTGGGGTACTTTTCCACCTATCCACAGGTGTGTCTTTTTAGTTACTTTTCGTGTCTTTTCTTCCAAAATAGTGCGATTTATAGTGGGGGGTCGGACAGAATCCGGACAAGAATTCGCGTCCTATAGCACTGATTTCGGCGCACTTCGCAGCTCGTAAGTGCTGGTTTGATCCACTTCAATTCTTGATCTTACTGACTATCGAGAGCATAATAAGTCAAGAAAATTGACTTATTATGCGGAGCGCGAACGAGCCACAAAAGGAGCTATACCAGATTGCTGAAACGCAGGGCGGGTATTTCACGTCCAAGCAGGCTGCCTCGCTGGGCTATGCCAGCAATAAACGGGCCTACCATGTGCAGGCCGGCAACTGGCTCCGTGAGCATCGCGGAATTTACAGGCTGGCACTCTTTCCCGAGCCAGATCGTTCCGACCTGATTCTGTGGTGGCTCTGGTCCCGTGGTCGGAGCGATCAGCCGTCTGGTGTCTACAGCCACCAGACGGCCCTGAGTCTGCATGAACTCACTGACGTAAATCCCTCACGGCTCGATATGACCGTCCCACCATCGTTTCGCCGCGGAGTCCCCGTTCCTCGAATCCTGCGCCTCCACTACGGAACCGTGCTGACGGTAGAGCAGGAGGTCCTATTCCAGGTTCCTGTGACCGATGCTCTTCGCACCATATACGACGTGTGGGAGGAAGGATCGCTTCCGCAAGACACCCTACGTCAGGCGTTCCGACAGGCAAGAGCGAACGGAAAAATCACGCAGAGGCAAGTTGCCGATATGCTGAAAGATCCTCAGTGCGCTTCTCTCGCGCGGGCGCTGGAGGCAGCATGACAGAGAAAGCCAAATATGCCACAGGCGCAGCCTTGCGTGCTGCGCTTGAAGCAAGGCTGAAGGAGATTGCAAAAGCTGAGGGCGTTGAGTTGCAACGCCTCCGGCGCCAGGTTGCCTTCGACCGCTTTCTCGCACGGCTCTTTCCTGGCTCAGATACACAATGGGTTTTGAAAGGCGGCTACGCAATGGAACTCCGTTTCCAGATAGCGCGGGCGACCAAAGACCTCGACTTTACGGTGCGTGCGGTTTCAGGGGCGCCGGGCGATGTACTTCTGGAGCATCTTCAGGAGGCCGGAAGGCGAGATCTCAAGGACTTCTTTTCCTTTCGTGTCGGCGATGCCATGGCCGATCTGGACGGTGCGCCGTATGGTGGTTCCCGGTATCCAGTTGACGCAATAATGGCGCAGCGCACATTTGTGAAGTTTCACCTGGATGTCGGCATCGGAGATGTCGTACTAGATCCTCTGGAGCGAGTGGAGACGCGCGATTGGCTGGGGTTTGCAGAGATCGCGCCGGCGTCCGTACCGATGATTCGACGGGAACAGCAGTTTGCTGAAAAATTGCACGCATATACCTTGCCGCGAAGCGGAGCGAACAGCAGAGTCCGCGATCTGGTTGATATGGTGCTGCTAATCCGGTCGGGGACACTGAATCCGCCTGCGTGCCTGGAAGCGCTCCGGCGTACGTTTGAGCGGCGCGGCACACATGATCTCCCCACCCTGCTGGAACCACCGCCTGCCGCATGGGAAAATCCCTTTCAACGGCTCGCTGAGGAATGTCGCCTTGATCATTCGGTGAGCAAGGCATTTGCAGAACTATCAGACTTCTTCACGACATTGTCATGAAGTACTCACTCAGCAGCCTTCCAGGATCAAAGCTGTGGTGTACCGGCCGCACCGGCTTTATTCTGGTCCTGCTCCCAGAATTCGTAATACGTGTTCTGCAGCAGGCGAGAGCACTTCTGACCAATGCAATCTACTTAGAGAATGCCGGTGTCACGATTGATAACGTCACGTTTTGGGGTTCACCGTACACCCTGAGTTTCTTAACTGGGCCTTCATATTGAATAATACGAGATTAAGATCGAGATGTGCTGAAGCCTCTCGATCTAGTTGTGCTGCTCAAACTCTCTCTGGAAAAAGGTGAGCGGCCACCCTATTTGCGCTTGGCCAATGAACTACACCTTTATCCGTCGGAGGTCTATGCCTCCATCAAACGTGCGCGAAACTCCCACTTGGTTCACGCTTACGAAGAAGGTGACCGGCTGAACCGTACCGGTCTGCTTGAGTTTCTACTGCATGGGGTCCGCTATGCTTTTCCGGCTGAGACCGGTGCACCGACGCGCGGGGTTCCCACGAGCTATGCAGCGCAGCCTCTCAAACAAAGCCTCATCGATTCTGGGGAGATGCCTCCTGTTTGGCCTTATGCGGAAGGGAAAGTGCGTGGCTACAGTTTGAAGCCTCTGCACAAGAATGTTCCGCAGGCAGCATTGGAAGACCCGGAACTCTATGAACTGCTTGCGATGGTGGATGCCCTGCGAAATGGAAGAGCGCGAGAACGTGAAATCGCCGGAAAAGAACTAAAAAGAAGATTAACCTAACCTGCACTCATCGCAATTCCCTAAAAAGTACACGGCATGATAACCTAATAACCGAACAGCGCGAAAACCTAAATATCGTGTGGGAGTCCTATGCCGTCACCTGCGGAAAAACTCGCCGAATCGCTTGAAGTTCTCCGGAAATTGCAGGAGGCCGGCGGAGCTGGCGCCATTCGAGCGCGCGATCTGCCGCGTACGCACCGTGAGCGGCTGCTGGCACAGGGATTTCTTCGGCTGGTAATGAAGGGGTGGTATATCTCCACCCGGCCCGATGAGCGGGAAGGCGACAGCACCGCCTGGTATGCGTCGTACTGGCGCTTTGCCGCCGCCTATCTTGAGGCGCGTTTCGGGAAGCGATGGAGTTTGTCGCCTGAGCAGTCGCTCTCAATCCAGGCGGGGAACTGGACAGTTCCGCGGCAGCTACTTGTCCGTACTCCAAAGGGCGGCAATAAAATCATCTCGCTTCCGTATGAAACATCCTTGCTCGATATTCGCGCCGCGCTGCCTTCAGTGGCGGAAAGCGAAGTGAAGGATGGGCTGAGAGTCTTTTCTCTCGAATCGGCGCTGATTGAGTCTTCACCACAATACTTCGTCAGCAATGCGACGAATGCCCGAACGGCAATTTCGATAGTGCGTGATGTCTCCGGACTCAATGCGAAGCTGTTGGAGGGAGGGCGGAGTACCATCGCGGGCCGTCTGGCTGGAGCCTTTCGCAACGGGGGGCGAAACCAACTGGCGGATGAAATCGTAAAGACGATGACGGCTGCGAGCTATGACGTGCGGGAAACGGATCCGTTTCAGGAGCGCCCAACGCTCAATCTTTCTACGCGCGAAAGATCGCCTTATGTGAATCGAATCAGGATTCTCTGGGATAAGATGCGAGACCCAGTTCTGGAGTATTTCCCAAAGGCTCCGGGGCTTCCGAAGAAATCAAGCGCATATCTCAAAGGCGTGGAAGAGGTATATGTAACGGACGCGTATCATTCGCTGTCTATTGAAGGCTACCGGGTATCACCGGAATTGATTGAGCGTGTGCGGGGCGGAAATTGGAATCCCGAAGCCAACCAGAGAGACTGGGAGCATACAAATGCGATGGCCGCCCGAGGATACTGGCAGACATTTCAGGTGGTGAAGACCAGCATAGGGCGAGTCCTGGATGGGGAAAATCCAGGGATGGTTGCTGAAGAGGGACATCGGGAATGGTACCGGGAGCTGTTCGCGCCGAGTGTTGCTGTGGGCATTCTCAAGCCGGCGGATCTTGCCGGCTATCGAATGGGGCAGGTTTATATTCGGCAATCCATGCACGTGCCGCTGAACCGTGACGCCGTGCGGGATGTGATGCCGGTGCTTTTTGAACTCCTGACCCAGGAAACAGAACCATCGGTGCGAGTCGTTCTTGGTCATTTCATCTTCGTGTACATCCATCCTTATATGGATGGCAGTGGGCGGATGGCGCGATTTTTGATGAACCTGATGATGTCGGCAGGCGGGTACCCGTGGACTGTGATTCCTGTCGCAGAGCGCAGAACATATATGGAGGCTCTGGAAAAAGCCAGTGTGGAAGAGAACATTGAGCCCTTCGCAGCGTTTCTGGCAGGATTGGTGAAAAAGCGCCTGGCTGGAAAACCGTTGCCAGAAATTCCGAAGAAATCAGGTTGAAAGATTAAATCGCGCGCACACTTCGGGTGTGCGCGCGAAAGCGCAGCACGGCATACAGATCATGACTGATCCGATCTGAAACCGCAAAATTATGTTGAACGAGAGAAAATCCTAGATAGGAATATGTAGAAGGGGTGGGATCTGCATCTACGCGGCCTGGTCAGCTCCCTGCAACATCTTGCGCTTTGCTTCTTTTACAGAGCGCTCAACAAGCTGCATCGCACGCTTCTTGTGCTCAGACGAGGGATGCACATACTTGTGAACGCAGCGCAGGGAGTTGTGACCGAGGATGTCAGCCAAGGTCTTCAAATCGACTCCTGCTTCGGCAGTTCGCGTGGCGAACGTGTGCCGGAGATCGTATAAGACAAAGTTGAGGTTGAATCCTTCTTCCTCGGCCTCGCGGAGGATCCGGTCATGAGTGGAATTGACTTTTCCAATATGCGATCCCAGTTTGACCGTTGACGGAAAGATCCAAGGCGATGATCCCGCCATGCGTGCATGCAGGACATCGCGAGAATCAGCAGTCATGTCCGCATACCGCCTTGCAGCCGGGGTCTTTCCACTGCTGACAAAGATTTTTCCTGTGTCAAAATTGATGTCCTCCTTCCTGAGCGCAACAACTTCTTCAGGACGAAATCCCTGATTGATGATTAACAG
>JAATFM010000020.1 GCA_015655195.1 Terriglobales bacterium | reverse complement strand
TCTCGTCGAACGTGTAGGTGACAGTGCCGGGCGTGTGACCGGCGGTGAGATGCGCAATAAGCTCCGTGCCGCCGAGGCGGATCGTGTCGGCATCGTGCAAAATGCGGGCAACTTGCGCGGGCGGGAACCACATTGTCTTGTCTTGCGCGTATTGAAAATCCGTGTGTCCGCCGGATTCGACGGAACGCACATCGGCGTCCATCACGAAATACTTTGCGTGGGTTTCCCGCAGGATTACCGCGCTGCCGGAACAGTGATCGAAGTGTGCATGGCTGATGAGAAGGATTTTTATATCGCGAAAATGGAAGCCGAGCGACTCGACACTGTGCTTGATCTGCTCCGGCGACGAGGCAAGGTTGCTGTTGATGAGAATGTCGCCCTGCGGAGTGACGATGAGGTACGAGGCCAGTTCTTCGCTGCCAACGTAATAGAGATTGCCGGCGATGCGAAAGGGCGGCAACGGCCGCGTCCATGCAGGATCGGACGCGAGCGCGGGCAATGCGGCGGCGAAGAGGATTGCAGCCGCGAGAAGGAAGCGGCGCATCATGGCTGTACCTGTACAGGAGCGGATTTGAGAATTTCGATGACGCGTTCGAGATGCACGCCGCGCGAGCCTTTGATGAGAACCACGTCGCCGGAATGAAGATTGGCGCGGAGCCAGTTGCCCGCGGCTTCGGCATCGGGCAGAAAGACCGCGGGAACACCTGCGCCGGCAGCGGCGGTGACGAGATGCTCCGCGTTGCCGCGAACGCCGACGACAAAATCCAACCCGGCCTCGACCGCGGCCTTGCCTGCGGCGGCATGAAGCGCGGGACCGTGCTCGCCAAGCTCCAGCATCTCGCCGGCCACAAGGATGCGCCGCCTCGCGGGCCGTGCCGCAAGCGTGCGAATCATGGAGCGCAGCGCTTCGGGGTTCGAGTTGTAGCTGTCATTCAGGATCGTCGCGCCGTTAACGTCCATCACTTCGCCGCGCTTGTCTCCGGCGCTGAGAGCACCGAGCGCTTTCACAGCCGCATCGAGATCGACGCCTGCCTCGATTGCCACTGCCAGCCCGGCCATCGCGTTCAACGCATTGTGCGCGCCGAGAAGATGAAGCGTGAGATCGGCCTCGCGGTCATGCGCGCGGAAGTGAACGTGCACGCCTTCGGCGTCTTCGCGTGCCGAGAGAATCTGCGGATCGGCGCAGGGGCCGGAGCCAAAGTAAACGACCTTGCCCGCGAAGTTACGACCGAATTGCGAAACGTAGGCGTCGTCGCAGTTGAGAAACGCCGTGCCGCTGGCGGGCAGCGCCTCTACCAGTTCGAATTTGGCGCGCGCCACGCCGGACTGGCCGTCGGCGAAGTTCTCGATGTGCGCGGTGCCGACATTCGTTACCACACCCCAGTCCGGGCCGGCGATGCGGGCCAGCGCGGCGATCTCGCCGGAGTGGTTCATTCCCATCTCGATGACGGCAATCTCGTGCTCCGGCTCCAGCTTCAGCAGTTGCAGAGGCAGGCCGTAACCGTTGTTGAGATTGCCTTTCGATTTGTGCACCTGAAACTTTGCGCCGAGCGCGGCGGCAACGGCCTCTTTCGTGGTCGTCTTGCCCGCCGAGCCAGTGATGGCGACGACGCGCCTGCCCCACTGGCGGCGCACATGCGCGGCGAGAGCCTGGAGAGCGGCGAGCGGGTCTTCGGCCACGAGCAGCGGAATGGAGAACGCGCCATCGGGCAGCGCGGCAATGCGGGCTCGCGAAACCACGGCGGCGACAGCACCGCGCTCTACGGCGGTGGTGACAAAGTCGTGGCCGTCAAAACGCTCGCCGCGCACGGCAAAGAAGAGTTCGCCAGCCGCTAGCGTGCGCGAATCGATGGAGTAGCCCTGCGCGACGTGCGCGCCGACGTTCGGAATCGCGGTCTCAAGCACCGCACCCGCGCCCATTGCCGCTTCTGCGAGTGTGAGTTTCATTGCCCTCCACCATAACGCAATTGGCCGAGCGCCGTCCGCGCCACTTCCGCGTCGTCAAAAGGAATCGTGCGATCGGCGAGAATCTGCTCCTTCTCGTGGCCCTTGCCGGCAAGCAGGACGACATCGCCGGGCGTGGCTGCCGCGAGTGCAACGTGAATCGCAGCGGCGCGGTCGGATTCGATAACGTATGGCGTTTTCGTTGCTTTCAGCGCCGGTTCGATTTCCGCAAGGATGGCAAGCGGGTCTTCGGAACGCGGATTGTCGCTCGTCGCTACAACGAAATCACTTCCCTCGCCCGCGGCCTGGCCCATCTTGGGGCGCTTGGTGCGGTCGCGGTCGCCGCCGCAGCCGAACATTGTAATGACGCGATTGCCTTTCGGTGCGCTCTTGCGCGCTAATGCGATGAGATTTCGCAGCGCGTCGTCGGTGTGCGCGTAATCGACGATGACGCTGAAGGGCTGGCCCGCGTTCACCGGCTGGAAGCGGCCGGGAACGGGCCGGAGCAGAGGCACGGAGGCGACGAGCTGGTCGAAGGCAATGCCGCGTGCGTACACGGCGGTAAATGCCGCGAGCAGGTTGAGAATGTTTACCTCGCCGGCCAGCGTGGATTGCACTTGAGCTTTGCCGGCGGGGGTTTCGATTTCGATGACGGCTCCGCCGGGTGTGAGCGTGTAGCTCGATGCGCGCCAGTCGCCTTGCGCTATACCGTAGACGCGAACTTCGGCTCCGGCCTTGCGTGCCGCGGCAGCAAGCGCCTCCGCACGCGGATCGTGCGCGTTGATGACGGCTACGCGCGGCGCTGGATAGCGCGTGCCGTCGAAGAGCAGACGCTTGGCAGCGAAGTAATTGTCCATTGTGCCGTGATAATCGAGGTGGTCGCGGGTCAGGTTGGTGAAGATGGCGACATCGAAGGCGAGGCCGATAGCGCGGCCTTGGTCGAGCGCATGGCTTGAAACCTCTGTGACAAGCTCCGTCGCGCCGCGCGACGCGCCTTCGGCCATCAGTTCATAAAGATCGCGCGACTCCGGCGTGGTGTGAATCGAGGGGCGCACCTCGCCTGCGACATGGCATTCAATCGTGCCGACGAGAACGGTCTTGCGCTCGGCGTGGTTGAGCAGAGATTCGGTGAGAAAAGCGGTTGTTGTTTTGCCGTTGGTGCCGGTGATGCCTGTGGCTGAGAACTTCCGTTCTGGATGGCCGAAGAAGGCCGAAGAAGCCTGCGCGAGGGCACGGCGTCCGTGATCGACTTCGAGAACCGGAAGACCGGCCTTGTAAACGAGCAGATGATCGAAGGTCGGCGACGAGTCGGTGATAATGCCGAGCGCGCCGGCTGCGATCGCCTTCTCGACGTAGCGGTTTCCGTCCGTGGTGCCGCCGCGCATGGCGACAAAAACAGCGCCGGGCCGCACGCGGCGCGAGTCGTACTCGATGCCGGCCAGGGCCAGGTCAGACGAGCCCGACGCGCCTTCGGACGCAACTTCTGCGATGAGATCGTTCCAATTCATTCTGTGCTCGATTGTAGAAGCTGTTGGGGTCTTAGCGCGCGCAATGCACGACGATCCGCGTACCGGGAGCGACCATCGTTCCCGCAGCGGGAGCCTGCTCGCGCACCGTTCCGCTTCCGGTGAAGTTGACTTCGAGGCCCGCCGAGGAGGAAGCGACGATCACCTGACGCATGTTGAGGCCGATCAGCGACGGCACTTTCAATGTTGCGCCGGTCGGCACGGTAACGGATGCGGTGGCTTGTGCGGGTTTCGGCGATGCGCCTGAAGCTGGCGTTAGCGTTGACGAAGTTTGTGTGGACGCAGACGCTGCGTTTGCAGCAGGCTTTGCGGCTTGCGGCGCGGCAGCATTTGCCTGTTGCTGATTAGGCTGCTCGCGCAACGGGTCGTCGCTCGGCAGATCGTTGATGGCGGCATAGAGCGCGTCTACGTTGCCAGCGTCGTTATGGTCGTCCTCGGCCACGGACTTGTCCGTGACAAGCGGAGTCTTCTGCGCGCGCACCGGTTCATCGTGCGGCACACCAAGGTATTCGAGCACCTGCTGCGCGACTTCCTGAAAGACGGGAGCAGAGACCGCTGCGCCGTAATAGGAACCGGCCTTGGGGTTGTCGATGACGATGGCAACGGCAATGACGGGATTGTTGACCGGTGCGATGCCGGCGAAAGAGGCGACGTGCATCGTCTTCGAATAGGTGTGCGTCGCGGGATCGACCTTCTGCGCGGTGCCGGTCTTGCCGCCGGCGGAATAGCCGTTCAGTTGCGCGTCCTTGCCGGTGCCGTAAAGCACTACGCCTTCCATCATCTTCCGCATTTCGGCGGCGGCCATGGTGGAGATGACGCGATGCGCGCCCGAGGGCAGCGGATCGGGAAGCTGCCCGCCGGGCTTGAAGGGCGATGCGGCAAGCGGCGTGCCGGGAACCGGTGCGGAGATGAGAATGCGCGGCGGCATGTAGACGCCGCCGTTGGCGATGGTCGAAACCATCGATACAAGCTGCACCGGCGTCACGCCAATCTCCTGGCCCATGGCAATGGAGCCGATCGACGACCCGTTCCATTTGCTCACCGGGCGCAGCAGGCCGCGCGTCTCGCCGGGCAGCTCGACGCCGGAGCGGGAGCCGAATCCGAAGGCATGAACGTAGCCGTTGAATTTGTCCTGGCCTACTTTGAGCGCCATCTTGATTGCGCCCACGTCGCTTGAGACTTCAAGCGCCTTGTGCACCGGGATCACGCCGTAGTGCTCGCCCTGGTTGTCGTGAATCACGCGGCCGGCCAGCGTGATAGCGCCCCCCTGGCAATCGACCATATCGTCGGGCTTGACCGCGCCTTGATCGAGCGCCGCCGAATAAGCCACCAGCTTAAAGGTCGAGCCAGGCTCGTAGACGTTGCTGATGGCATTGTTGCGGAGCAGCTCCGGCGTGGTGTGGCGCTGGTTCGGATCGAAGGTGGGCCGCACGGCGAGCGCGAGAATTTGCCCGGTGTGCACGTCCTGAATCACAACCGTGCCGTGATCGGCGTGGGTATGATCCATGACGTGATCGAGGGCGCGCTCGGCGGCGAACTGAATGTTCTCGTCGATGGTGAGAACGAGATTTTCGCCCGGCTGTGGCTCGCTTTCCGTGGAGCCGAGCACGTGGCGGCGCGCGTCCATGGCCGTGAACATGCGACCCGGCGTGCCATGAAGCTGCGGCTCGAATTTCTTTTCGATGCCGCCCAGGCCGGCATCGTCCACGCCCACATAGCCGAGCGCCTGCGCGGCAATCTGGTTGTTCGGATAGAAACGCTGAAACTCCTTCTGGGAGTAAATGCCCTTGAGATTGAGCGCCTTCAGCCTCGCCGATACGTCCGGCGTGACACGCCGCGCAATCCAGGCAAAGCCGTTGTTTTTCGCAAGCCGCGCGGCAATCTGGTCTTCACTGGTCGATGCGTCAGCGGCATCGACATGCACGATGGAGGCAAGCGCAGCGGCTGCGGATTTCTTGTCTTCGATCTCCGTGGGAACCGCGTAGAACGAATCCATCTGCACGGTCATGGCAAGCTCGCGCAGGTTGCGGTCGTAGAGAACGCCGCGCCGCGGAGCCACCTCAAAGGTGCGTAGCTGCTGCTTTTCGGCGCGGTCGAGGAACTCGCGATGGCGAACGATCTGGAGCCAGAAGAGCCGACCCGAGATTGCGCCGGCCCACACTAAGAAGAACAGGCAGATGAGCCAGAAGCGTGGCCGCCGCAGGGGCACGGCGCGCGGCATCGTACTGCGCGTGTATGCCCGATTGGGGAGTGGGGCGGCAGCTTGCATCGGTCGAGTCGGCTCCGAAGATATTTTTTGACGCTTATTTTCGCTTAGCGAACCGGCTCCGTCATGGGCGCGGCCTGGGCCAGCGCGGGCGCAGCGTTGTCGGCATTCGCATTCACGTTCGCGTTGGGATGCACCACCTGTCCCGGCTGCGGCTCGGCCAGGCCAAGCTGGCGGGCCATGTTGTCAATCCGGCCGGGCTGGGTCAGTTGCGCTTCGGAGAGCCGCAACTGGCGGTTCTCTTCGCGGAGTTGATCGAGGGCCTGCTTCTCCGTCTCAACACGGTACGAGCGCTCGATGGCGCTGAAGTGCTGCAAGCCGTAGACCATGATGAGCGTAAAGAGCACGGTGACGGCGGCTGAAAAAACGCGCATCTCGCGCACACGCACCGGGTCCGGCGCCTTGACGAGACGCGTGTTGTCGAAGTGCTTGTGGAAGTAGAACTCCGGCGTGCGAACGCCGCGGCGGCGCGCCGCCTGACTGGCTAGAACCTGGGCGTTGCGCTCAGCCGCGCGAGCATTGACGCTACGGCCGGTTTCAAAATAAGTTGTGACTACTGCTGCCGCCATGGT
>JAATFM010000242.1 GCA_015655195.1 Terriglobales bacterium | reverse complement strand
GCAGGCCGAGCCGGAGGGGTTTCTGCTGCGGCCTGAATTTCAGCGGGGCATCCGCGCCATGCGGGGCAGCGGGCTTGTATACGAATTGCTGGTGTATGCGCCGCAGCTACCCGAGGCGATCCGTTTTGTCGATCTGCATCCCGGCCAGCCGTTAGTGCTCGACCACGGCGGGAAGCCTCGAATTGCGAGCGGAGAAATTGAGGCGTGGAGCCGCGATCTCCGCGATCTGGCGGCGAGGCCGAATGTCGTTTGCAAGGTATCCGGCCTGGCAACGGAGGCCGATGCGGATGCCTGGACGCCTATGCAGCTTGGGGCCTATTTTGAGAGGATGCTCGAAGCCTTTGGAGCGGAGCGCCTGATGATTGGAACCGATTGGCCTGTGTGCACGGCGCGCTGCTCTTATAAGGACTGGTGGGCGATTGTGGAGGATTGGGTGCGGCCCTTGTCGCCGTCAGAGCAGGCGCAGATTCTAGGCGGAAATGCGGTTCGCGTTTACGGTCTGGCTTCGCAGGACAATGGGCGGACAGCCGGGGAGCAGCCTTGATGTTCGCTTCCACGCCTACCTCTAAAACGACGCCGCAGCCGCAGAATGAGCCCTTGCTGCCCAGGGGCTATGGGCGGCTGTTTTTTCTGGTCACGGTGCTCTTTTTTCTGTGGGCCATTCCGAACAATCTCAACGACATCCTGATCCGCCAGTTTATGAAGTCGTTTACGCTGACGCGGTTTGAGGCTGGACTGGTACAGTCGGCGTTCTACTTCGGCTATTTTCTGATGGCGCTTCCCGCCGGGCTGCTTATCAAGACAAAAGGATACAAGGCCGGTTTTCTGGCGGGACTGTTTTCCTTTGCGCTGGGGTGTGTTCTGTTCTGGCCCGCGGCGGCTGCGGGCAGCTATGCGTTTTTCCTGAGCGCGCTGTTTATTGTGGCCAGCGGGCTGGCGTTTCTTGAGACCGCGGCAAATCCCTTCATTGCGCAACTGGGGCCTGCGGAGAGCGCGGAGCGGCGGCTCAATCTGGCGCAGGCGTTTAATCCGCTCGGCGCGATTACGGGCGTGCTGATCGGCACGCGGTTTATCTTTTCCGGCGTTGAGCTGCGCCCGCAGCAGGTACTGCATTTGCAGCAGGCAGGGAAGTACACGGCCTACCTGCACCATGAGACGCTGCGCGTGTTTGCGCCCTACCTTGTGCTTGGCGGCATTGTGGTGCTCTGGGCAATTCTGATTATGGGCGCGCGTTTTCCTGCGACGATGCCGTCGCAGGCCGGAGCACACGGAGCACAGGCTCGGAAGGGATCGTGGAAGCTGCTGCTGCAAAGCCGCACGCTGCTCTTTGCGGTGGTCGCGCAATTCCTGTATGTAGGCGCGCAGGTGGGCACGTGGAGCTACTTCATTCCCTACGCGCAGGAGTACACGCATGTTTCGGAGCGCGCGGCGGGGCTTCTGCTTACGGGCACGCTGGTTGCCTTTGGGATTGGCCGGTTCGGCTCCGCTTACCTGATGCGCTGGATCGCTCCGGGCAGAATGATGCTGGCCTACAGCGCGGCAAATCTTTTGCTGCTTGCGGCAGGCATCCTTGCGCCCGGATGGCCGGGGCTGATCTGCATTCTGCTCACGAGCTTTTTCATGTCGATTATGTATCCCACCATTTTTTCGTTTGGGTTGAGGGATGCTGGGGAGTTCACCAACATTGCCGGGTCGCTGCTGGTGATGGCGATTCTTGGCGGCGCGGTCCTGACTCCGTTGATGGGGCTTGTGGCGGAATTTGCACACAGCAACGCTATTGCGTACCTGCTGCCGGCAGTCAGTTATGTGGTGATCGCGTACTTTTCGCGCTATGCCGAGAGGAAATGGAACGTATGAATCCGGAAGAAGTGCAATCGATAGCGCAGGGCATATCTTTGCCCAGACCACGGCAGCCGCGCCCCATCCTGATTATCGGCGCGGGCGGAATTGTTCGCGCCGCGCATCTTCCCGCTTATCGCAAGGCGGGCTTTCCCGTGATCGGGCTGTTTGATAAGGATGCCGCCAAGGCCACGGCGCTTGCGGCGGAGTTTGGCGTGGAACGGTCCTTTGATTCCATTACCGAAGCCATTCGGTTTGCTCCGCAGGATTGCGTCTTTGATGTTGCCGTGCCGGCGTCGCAACTGCCGCATATTCTGCCGGAGCTTCCGGACCGCGCCGCGGTGCTGATGCAGAAGCCGATGGGAGATACGCTGGAGGAAGCGCGGCAGATTCGCGCCATCTGCCGGAAGAAGGAACTCGTTGCCTCGGTCAATTTTGCGCTGCGCTACTCGCCGAATAATCTGGCAGCGGCTGCGCTTGCACAGGCAGGACTGCTGGGTGAGATTCACGACATTGAGGTGCAGACCGCAACCTATACGCCGTGGCAACTCTGGACCTTTTTAGCCGCCGCGCCCCGGCTTGAGATTCTCTACCACAGCATTCACTACTTTGACCTGATTCGCTCATGGTTTGGGAACCCGCGGGGAGTCATCGCAAGGACGTTGCGGAACCCGCAGACGCCTGACTTGGCAGCAACCAGGACGGTGGCGATTCTGGACTATGGCGATGACAAGCGGGTCTTTGTCGCAACGAATCATCATCACAACTTCGGGCCGGGCCATCAGCACAGCTTTGTGCAGTGGGAGGGCACGGCCGGCGCCGCGCGCATCAGCATGGGTTTGAACCTGGATTATCCCACGGGCAAGCCGGACACGCTGGAATACGCCGAACGCGGAAGCGAAGGCGAGCAATGGCAGGCGCTGCCGGTGCTGGGAAATAACTTTCCCGATGGCTTTATCGGAACGATGGGCGCGCTGCAGGCATATGTGGAAGGTTCCTCCGCCAGCTTGCCCACGCATTATGAAGATGCCTTCCAGACAATGGCCCTGATTGAGGCGCTGTACAGGGCCGACCGGCGGGATGGAGAGCCGCTGCCGCTGGAAGAATAGACGCGCTGAAGCTACGTTCCCGCTAAAACCAGTTTGACTGAACTGAGTTTTCGGTGTCCCTTGACACTTCGATCATGGCGCGCATACGGTTTACGTGTACGTTACCGTAAAGAAAAATTACGGCCTCTCCAGAAAGGGAATCATGGCCTCGCCTGCAAAAGCAGAAAATGCCGTCCATACTCCAGAACCCACGCACAAAATTGTTCTTCCCGATGCGCCGGCGCATATAAGCCGGGAGGTGAAGGCATGGTGTCAGGATGTTTCGATCCTGACGTATCTGCCCGAGCGGCCTGACCCGAACCCGATGTTTCTGGAAAAGCGCGTGTACCAGGGAAGCAGCGGGCGCATTTATCCCTTGCCGTTCATTGACCGCATTGCGGTTGAGCCGCGGGAAAAGCTCTGGCAGGCGCTGCACATTGAGAACCAGTATCTCCGCGTGATGATCCTGCCCGAAATCGGCGGGCGCATTCACATCGGTTACGACAAGACGAGCGGATATGACTTTTTCTACCGGCAGGATGCCATCAAGCCCGCGCTGGTAGGGCTGGCCGGGCCGTGGATCTCAGGCGGCGTGGAGTTCAATTGGCCGCAGCATCATCGCCCAGCCACATATATGCCGGTCGAAACGGAGATTGAAGAGCACGCCGATGGCTCGGTGACGATCTGGTGCAGCGACCACGACCCGATGCAGCGCATGAAGGGAATGCACGGCATTTGCCTGCGCCCTGGGAGCGCAGTTCTGGAAGTGAAGGTCCGGCTGTTTAACCGCACTCCGTTTACGCAGACATTTCTCTGGTGGGCGAACGTGGCGGCGCGCGTGCATGAGCAGTACCAGTCGTTTTTCCCGACAGATGTGCGCTATGTTGCCGATCACGCGAAGCGAGCCACGACGACCTTTCCGCTGAGCACGGGCAAGTATTACGGAGTCGATTACGGAGAACGCGGAAGGTCCGGCGTGCCGGAGGAAGAAACGCCGCGCAAGTTTGTTCCCGACGGTTCCTATGCGGCGAACGATCTAAGCAGGTATGCGAACATTCCGGTGCCGACAAGCTACATGATTGCGGGCACTGAGGCGGATTTCTTCGGCGGATACGATCATCGCGCAGAGGCCGGATTTGTGCACGTGGCGAATCACCACGTTGCTCCGGGAAAGAAGCAGTGGACCTGGGGGAATCATGAGTTCGGCTATGCGTGGGACCGCAATCTGAGCGAGGATGAGGGTCCGTACATTGAATTGATGGCCGGAGTTTATACGGATAACCAGCCGGATTTCTCCTACCTCGCTCCGTGGGAGACCAAGAGCTTTACGCAGTGCTGGTATCCGATTCATGGAATCGGCGTGCCGCAGGTTGCCAACCCCCACGTGGCGCTGAGCCTTAGCGCGCAAGGGGGGGGCGCGCATATCGGCGTGTCGGTTCCGGTTTCCACTCCAGAAGCTACGGTAACTCTTCTGGCAGGCGCGCGCGAGGTCGCGCGATGGACGGCAGCGTTTGCGGTCGAGGAGCCGCTGTTGTTGAAAGCCAAGCTGCCGGAAGGAACACGCGCGGAAGGTCTGCGTGTGATTGTTGCAGCCGCCGGCAAGACACTTGCCGAGTACTGCGCGGAGGATGTAGTGCCGGCCAGGGCTCCTGTGGTGGCGCAGGAGCCACTGGCCCCGGAGCAGATTGCCTCGGTGGAAGAGCTGTATCTGACGGGCGTTCATCTGGAGCAATATCGTCATGCCACGCGCGAGCCGGAGCTTTACTGGCAGGAGATTCTGCGGAGAGATTCCGGAGAAAGCCGCGCGCATAACGCGCTGGGCCGGTTGCGGCTGCGGCGTGGAGAGTTCGAGCAGGCGGTGGAGCACTTTGAGGCCGCGATTGCGCGGCTGACGCGGCTGAATCCGAATCCTTATGACGGCGAGCCGTACTACAATCTCGGGCTGGCGAGGCGGTATCAGGGCAAAGAGAAAGAAGCGTACGACGCATTCTACAAAGCCACGTGGAATGCGGCATGGCGCGGGCCTGCGTATTTTGCGCTAGCCGAGCTGGATGCGAAGAAGCAGGACTGGAAGACAGCGGAAGATCACCTGCATCGCAGCCTGGCGGCCGAGGCGGAGAATCTGGCAGCGCGAAATCTGCTTGCCATGGCGTATCGGCATCTGGGCAAGACGAATCGCGCAGACGAGCTACTCCGAGAGACACTCGCACTGGACCCGATGGACCTCTGTGCTCGATGGTTCCGGGGAATAGTTCCGACGAACGGGCAGGCGCTGCTTGATCTTGCTTTTGACTTTCTACGCGCGGGGCAGGATGAAGAAGCAAGGAAGATTTTGCTCTCCGCGAATTTCGCAGCCGATGACGGTTCCGTGCCGATGATTCTGCTCACGCTGGCGGACATTGAGGCCACGCTTATGCCGGCAGTCGCGGAAGAGACATATTGCCGCGCACAGGCGAGCCGGCTGGACTATTGTTTTCCCAGTCGGCTGGAAGAGATGTTGGTTCTGGAAAGAACAGTCACGCGGCATCCCAAAGATGGACTCTCGCATTTTCTGCTAGGCAATCTGCTTTATGACCGGCGGCGCTATGCGGAGGCAATCGAGGCATGGGAAAAAGCATCTGTGGGTCTACCATCGCTCGCAACCGTATGGCGGAATCTTGGAATTGCCTACTTCAATCAGAAGCACGATGCGGCGCGGGCGGCTGAAGCCTTTGACCGCGCATTCGAGGCGAATTCCAAGGATGCGCGCGTGCTGTATGAGCGGGACCAGTTATGGAAGCGGCTGGGCCGCTCGCCGGATCTGCGTTTGCCGGAACTGCTGAAGCATCCGCATCTGGTGGAGCTGCGCGATGATTTGTCGGTGGAGCAGGCGACGCTCTACAACCAGTTGGCGCGGCCCGAGGATGCGCTTGCGATTCTGCTCAATCGCAGGTTTCAGCCATGGGAAGGCGGCGAAGGATTGGTGCTGGGGCAGTATGTGCGGACGAGGCTTCTGCTCGGACGCCGCGCTCTAAGGCAAGAAGATTCGAAGGGCGCTTTGGAGCAATTTCATGCTGCTTTGCATCCGCCATTGAATCTGAGCGAGGCAAAACACCTGCTGGCAAACCAGAGCGATATTTACTACTGGGTTGGAGTCGCATACCAGCGTGATGGAAAAACGCAGGAGGCGCAAAGCTGGTGGCAGCGTGCCGCGCGGCAAAAGGGCGACTTCCAGCAAATGTCCGTGCGGGCATTCTCTGAGATGAGCTACTGGAGCGCGATGGCTTTGCAGCAGCTTGGAGAAACCAAGGAAGCGGATGAGCTTTTGCGAAGCATCCACGCGTACTCGATTGAGCTGGAAGCGACGACGCCTAAAATCGATTATTTTGCCACTTCACTGCCTTCCATGCTTCTCTTTGAAGAAGACCTGGCTCGCCGCAATACGATAGAAGCCCGGTTTCTGCGCGCGCAGGCGCTGGCCGGCATGAAGAAAACGGCGGAGTCCGCGCAGCTTCTGAACAACGTATTGTCCGAGGACAGAAATCACAGTGGAGCCGCCGATCTGCTGCGACAGATTCAGGATGCCGATGCGGCCGGCGGCAGGAGTTGATGGTGCACGGTCCGGCTTCGACACGCGAGCTTCCCGCCGAGGCGCAAGGAGAGTTACGCCTCGGCTATCTCTGGCTCATCGCTCTTACTGCGGCGCTTGGCGGGCTGCTGTTCGGGTATGACTGGGTTGTCATTGGCGGCGCTAAGCCGTTTTATGAGGCGTACTTTCATCTGCATTCCGAGCGGTTGGTGGGGTGGGCGAATAGTTGCGCGCTGATCGGATGCTTTCTCGGCGCGGTCACGGCGGGGCCATGCAGCAAGCGGTTCGGGCGCAAGCCGGTTCTCATTGCGTCCGCGCTGTTGTTTACGGTTTCGTCGCTGCTGACCGGATGGTCGCATCACTTTGTGGATTTCATCGCATGGCGCATTATTGGCGGCGTGGCAATCGGGCTGGCGTCGAATGTCTCGCCAATGTATATCGCGGAGATCAGTCCGGCGGCCTGGCGCGGCAGGCTGGTAAGCCTCAACCAGCTAGGCATTGTGCTCGGCATTCTGTTCGCGCAGATTGCGAACTGGCGGATTGCCGAGAAGATTCCCGCGGATATTACCGCATCCGCAATGGCCGCCTCGTGGAATGCTCAGTATGGATGGCGCTGGATGTTTACAGCGGTTGCCGTACCCGGTCTGCTGTTCTTTTTCTCCGCGCCGTTTCTGCCGGAGAGCCCGCGCTGGCTGGTGGAGAAGCGCAAAGACGCGCAGGCCGCGGAGGTTCTGCGGCGCATTGGCGGGGAGCAGTACAGCCAGCGCGTTGTGGCATCCATACGGAAGACAATGGCCGGCACGCAGCCATCGGGCACGTGGCGGGATCTGCGTGCGCCAGCCGCGCGCAAGCTGGTGCTGGTGGGTATTGCGCTGGCCGTGCTGCAGCAGGGCAGCGGCATTAACATCCTTTTCAATTACGCCGAAGAAGTGTACCGCAGTGCCGGCTATGGGTTGGATGCAATCCTACTCAACATTGTGGTAACGGGCGCAATCAATCTTCTGTTCACGCTGGTTGCCATGTTTCTGGTGGATCGCTTCGGGCGGCGCAGGCTGATGATCTTCGGGTGCGCGGCGATTGCGGCCTGCGACATTGCGGCCAGCTTTGCTTATCGCGCGCACCTGCATGGATTCTGGGTGCTGGCCATGACATTTTGCGCCATTGCCTGCTATGCCATGACGCTGGCTCCTGTGACCTGGGTGCTGATTACCGAGATATTTCCCAATCGCGTGCGCGCGTACGGTGTTTCCATTGCGGTGGCGGCGCTATGGGTCTCTTCGTTCCTGCTGACATATACGTTCCCGATGCTGAATCAGTGGCTCGGGACCGGGGGAACTTTTCTTATCTATGCCGGCATCTGCATTGCCGGAGTTGCGTTAGTGGCCCTTGCCGTTCCTGAGTCACAGGGGCGCTCGCTTGAGGATATGGATTCCTCGCTGTAAGAGAAATCCATATCCTTCATCCAAGCAAGCAGAATTAGGTAGTGTCTGATGAATCTTCAGGGGCAAACGCTTTGGAAGGGCACGGCTTTAGCCGTGCCAAAAAGCAGCAAAAAACCGTCCGGGCTTTAGCCCCTGAGGGATGCTTTGCCTCCTGACGCATCACAAAACGATTCCTCAGACACTGCCTAGTTAGCATCGCGCTCCAGCGTAAATGCGGCTGCCTGAAAGTCACCTTGCAACTCGACATCCACGCCATGTTGCATCCAGTAAGCTCCGCTGGCCGCCGGCAACGTATCGTCCGCCAGCTTGCCGTCGAGGCTGTGAATGCGATATGTAGCGTTGGGGTCCAGCCCTGCCAGGCGAAGCCGCGGATAGGGATGCAACTCCAGGCTGGAATGCAGGAAGGCAAAGATCACCGCGCTGTTGCCGTCCGGCGCAATGTATTCTGTCGCGGACTGTTCACTATTGTGCTCAGGCGAGATCAGGCGATAGAGCGCGCCATGCTGAACCGTCTCACGAATCGCCTTGTACTGTGCTACCATCTTCTTCGCAGTCGCAAAATCCTCAGGCGTCCACTTATTCAGGTCCGCGCCAATGCCGAGCGATCCCTGCATCGAGGACAGAAAGCGGTACTCCAGCGATACCGTGCGGTGATTCACCCACGTAGGCGATTCCGTGACCCAAGCCATCATCACGCCGGGCGTATAGGCGTAGGTAAATCCATTCTGGATCAGCAGTCGGTCGAAGGCATCGGTGTTGTCCGACGGCCATACCTCGTCGGTGTAGCGCATCACCCCGAGATCGATACGGCTGCCTCCGCCGGAGCAGCTTTCAATCTCGACATGCGGATGTTTGGCGCGAAGCTCCGCGAGAATCGAATAGAAGTTGCGGGTGAAATCGACATAGACATTCTTTTGCTCGTCCTGCGCAACGGCCGGCCAGCCCGGTTCCGACCAGTTGCGGTTGTAATCCCACTTGAGAAAGGCAATGTCATTGTCGGTGAGCAGCTTGTCGAGCATGTGAAAGACAAAATCGCGCACATCGGGGCGTGCAAGATTCAGCACAAGCTGGTTGCGGCCTTCCGTGCGCGGCCTGTTGGGAAAGTTGAGAACCCAATCGGGATGCTCGCGGTAGAGCTTGCTGTCCGGATTGACCATCTCCGGTTCGACCCACAGGCCAAAATCCATTCCGAACGAGTGAACTTTATCGATGAGCGGTTTGAGTCCGTGTGGAAATTTCTGCGGATTCACCTCCCAGTCGCCCAGCCCGGCGTGGTCGTTATTGCGCTCGCCAAACCATCCATCGTCCATCACGAATCGCTCAACGCCGATGCCTGCTGCCTTCTCAGCCAGAGCGGTCTGATTGGTTTCATTCACATCGAAACCGGTCGCTTCCCATGAGTTGTAAATTACGGGGCGCGGCTTGGGGTGCGGCGCCTGTGGAAGCAGCGACCCAGTTTCAAAGGCGTGCATCAGGCGCGAGGCGCCGCCGATTCCGTCCTGCGTATAGCCGCCGTAGAACCACGGCGTTTCCAGCTTCTGGCTGGGCTTGAGCAGGTAGCTGAAGTCGAAGCTGTTGTAACCGCCGGAGACGCGCACCTGCTGCACGGCATCCTGCTCGACGGCGATTTGCCAGGAGCCGCTCCAGCCGAGCGCGCCAAACCATACGTCTCCATGCTGCTCATCGTTGTTGCCTTCAGAATCGATTGCGAACCACGGATTG
>JAATFM010000187.1 GCA_015655195.1 Terriglobales bacterium | reverse complement strand
TTCACGCTCGTCGAGGTTCGCATCGAGACCGGCCGCACGCACCAGATTCGCGTGCACATGGCGTCGATCGGCCATCCGGTCGTGGGCGACACGCTTTACAGCGCGGCGAGCCGATTGACGGACCAGGTTGCCGCGCAGGCCGCGACCTCGCGGGCGGCACGGCGCAAGGCGGCTCCGGAGCGGCTGCTGCTCAATCGCAACTTCCTCCACGCCGCCGAGCTGGAATTTGCTCACCCCAAAACAGGCAAAGCAGTCCATCTGAAAGCGCCTCTGCCCGCCGAGCTTACGGAGTTCCTGACTCGGCTGGAAGCAGCGCAACGGCCATGAAGGGTAGTGGGTTAGTTTAGCGGCGGGGGCTAAAGCCCTTTCTTCTATGCGGCTCATGCGGCACGACTAAAGTCGTGCCCTGTTACAAAGCAAATTCAAACTGGCCCACTATCCCATGAAGGCCGCGCGCCATTGATAAAATAAAATTGAGGTGCTATGAAAGTCCCGCTCTCCTCGACAAGGTTTTCCGTGCCTGAATCTTATCCGTCTGGCTCTTCCGCGTCTGGGATTTTCACGCCCAGCTCGCGCCGCATCGTTCGCGCAGCCGGTGTGATCTTCCTGCTCGCCGCATCGGCCTTTGCCGCCTCTGCGCAATCGGCTCCCGCGCCGCAAACGCAGCAGCCTGCGACGACGCAGAAGCCGACGCCAGTTCCAGCTCAAAATCCCGCTCCGGCACAGGCCGCTGGCCAAACACCGGGGCAGCAGGCTCCCGAAGACACCGGCCCCGTCCTGCACCTTGGCGCAAACGAAGTGAACCTGATCTTTACGGTCACGGACAGGCACGGGCACTACATTCCGAACCTGCAGCAGAGCGACTTTGCCCTGCTCGACGACCAGAAGGCTCCGGCGCGCATCACCTCCTTCCGCCAGCAGACGAACCTTCCCATGCGCGTCGGCATCGTAATCGACGCCAGCACCTCGATTCGCTCGCGCTTCGAGTTCGAGCAGCAGTCGGCGGTCGAGTTCCTGCTCTCCACCGTCAAGCCGAAGAGCGACAAGGCCTTCGTGATGGGCTTTGACGTAACACCCAACGTGACGCAAGACTGGACGAACAACCTCGACGGCCTCGAAACCGGCATCAACCGGCTGCGCCCCGGCGGCGGCACGGCAATGTTTGACGCCGTTTACACCGCCTGCCGCGACAAGCTGCTCACGCAGCGCGGCCCGGAACCGGTTCGCAAGGCGATGATTCTCATTACCGACGGCGACGACAACCAGAGCCGCGTGCACGAGGACGAAGCCATCAAGATGTGCCAGCGCTCGGAGACGATCATCTACGCCATCAGCACCAACTGGACCCCGAGCCGCGGCAAGGGCGACAAGGTGCTGGCCGACATGGCAACGGCCACCGGCGGGCAGGTCTTCTTCCCGCCTTCGGTCGAGGAAATGTCGGGCAGCTTCAAGGACATTGCGGCCGAGTTGCGCAGCCAGTACCTGCTGACCTATACGCCGGCGGATTTCCGATACGACGGCTCCTTCCGCTCGATTTATCTCTACTGCAACGACAGGCGCTACCAAGTGCGCGCCAAGAAGGGCTACTTCGCTACGTCGCAGTAGCTTTTGCGCAGTTCAACGACCGCGCCCGTTCCGGTTTCCTGCCGGAGCGGGCGTTTTTCTTGCTCGTTTGTAATTCTTTTCCGGGAAGGATGAGCAGAATCTCATCCCGATTTCATACAAAGTGAACCGCCACGGACAACGCTCGCCCTTTGCGTCATCCACCCGATGAAAATTCTGAGAGCGGTTTATGCAGGAATGAGCGCGATGCTATCCCGGCGCGCGGCTTTCTAGTTTCCTGCATTGCCGCTATGAGGAGGCTGTGCGAAGTGATCCGGCTGGCAATCTCGTGCGACATCTGCGGAGCGGAGAAGAAACAGACCAACCACTGGTTTGTGGCTTACGAGCACTCGGGCGAGCTTCGCATCAGCGGGTGGAACTCACGCAACACCAAACGCGCCGGCTCGCGGCATCTCTGCGGCCAAACCTGCCTGCACAAGCTGGTGGACGAGTTCATGGCGCAGACCATCGCCGGCGACCGTGCCTCCGCCGCGGCCGAGCAGGAGATGAGCGAGTCTGCCGCAGAGACTCACTACGCCGCGCCCCTCGATGCAAGCTTGACCGCGTCGGCGACGTACTCCGCTCCGCACGCCGCGCCACACGCGGCTGCCAACGAATACCAGTTTGGCGACGAGTACGGTTCTTCGGCCCGGCTCATTTCCACGCCGGCGCCGGTCAGCCCCGCCCGCGCTGTTCCCATGCCGCCGCCGGCGTCGGCGAGCGAAGCACCAAAATACGTCTCGCACCAGTGGCGCAGTGCCGCGTGTGAGCGAGAGCGCGCCCGCGAACCGAACAGCGATACCGTTCCACCGAGGCGCAAGGGATTCTAGACCGTATCGACATATACGCATCCCATCTCTGATACGAAACTCTTGGGCTCTCCCACCCTTGCGCCAGAAAAAAAGCGCAAGGATGGGGCACGGAAGCGTGGCGGGAGAGCGGACGAAAAACAACCGCAGATTTTTCGCTGCGCTCAGGATGACAAGCTCTTTGTATTCTTAAGATTTCAGAAAATCGTAATTGTCGATGCGGCCTAGACTGGCGTGGTTCCGGCAAGCAGCGCGAGCAACTCCGCCTCATTGAGTTCCTGAATCCCAAGCTGGCGTGCCTTGTCGAGCTTCGAGCCGGCCTCCTCGCCCGCGACAACATAGCTGGTCTTTTTGCTTACCGCGGCCGAGACCTTGCCGCCCGCAGCCTCGATCTTCTGTTTGGCTTCCTCACGGCTCAGTGTCGGCAACGTGCCGGTCAGCACAAAGGTCTTTCCAGCCAGCTCAGTCGAGCGCTGTTTCTTCTCCGCCGTCATGTCAACGCCGGCGGCTTTGAGGCTCTCGACAAGCTGCACATTCGCGGGCCGCGCGAAGAAGGCGCGGATCGACTCCGAGATGCGCGGGCCAACCTCTTCGACGCGCTCCAGCTCTTCGACAGTGGCAGCCATCAGCGCCTCCACCGAGCCAAACTCTTCGGCAAGCAGTTGCGCCGTGCGCTCGCCGACGAAGCGAATGCCGAGGCCCATCAGAACCCGTGCCAGCCCCGCCGATTTCGACCCCTCGATCTCGGCCAGCAGCGCCTTCGCGGATTTCTCAGCGAAGCGTTCGAGGCCCACAAGCTGTTCCTCGGTCAAGGCGTAGAGATCGGCGACATGGTGCACGAGGCCGCGGTCAAGCAGTTGCGCGACGACGGCTTCGCCGAGGCCCTCAATGTTCATCACTCCGCGCGCGCCGAAGTGCAGCAGCGTCTCCCGCAGCTTCGCCGGGCAGTCGGAGTTCACGCAGCGCCAATCCACCTCGCCTTCGGTGCGTTCGAGCTGGCTGCCGCACTCGGGGCAGGCGGCGATCAGCGCGATGGGCGCATTTTCCGACTGCTTCACCACACGGACGACCTTGGGAATCACGTCGCCGCCACGCTCGATCTCAACGATGTCGCTGGGGCGCAGGCCGCCGAGCCGCTCGATGAAATCCCAGTTGTGCAGCGTTACGCGGCTCACGGTCGTGCCGCCGACAAAGACCGGCGCGACCTCGCCCACCGGAGTGACTTTCCCCGTGCGGCCAACCTGCCATGTGATGCTTTCAATCGCCGTCTCCGCAGTCTGCGCGGCGAATTTGTACGCAATCGCCCAACGCGGCGCCCTGCCCGTATAACCCAACCGCTGCTGCGCGGCGTGCGAGTCCACCTTCAGAACCACGCCGTCGATCTCGTAGCCGAGGCTGGCGCGCTGCGACTCTGCTTTTTCGATGAAGCGCAGCATCTCGTCCACGCTCTCAACTCGCTCGCGGTGCGGATTCACGCGAAAGCCGAGCGCCGTCAGAGCGTCCAGAGTAGCGGACTGGCCCACTGCAAAATACTCGCCCTCGACGAGCAGGAAGTACGCGAAGAAAACGAGTCTGCGATTGGAAACGATGCTCGGTTCCAGTGTGCGAAGCGTTCCCGCCGCCGCGTTGCGCGGATTCACCGCCGGCGACAATCCTTGCTCCTCGCGCTCCTTGTTCAGCAGCTCAAAACCCTTCAGCGGCATGACAACTTCGCCGCGCACTTCGAAGCTGCGCGGCAGCCCTGCCTTTTCAATCGCCGTGGCCGAAATCGCAAGCGGCACGCTGCGAATGGTGCGGATGTTTGTCGTCACATCCTCGCCAATCTGCCCGTCGCCGCGCGTGAGGCCTAGAGCGAGCCGCGAGCCGCCGTCTTCGACAGGTTCATAGCGCAGCGCGACGCTGAGGCCGTCGAGCTTCAGTTCGGCGGTGTATTCGACATGGACTTGTTCTGCACGAGCACTCACTTCTGCGTTGAGAGCACGGTCGGATTCTTCGTCATCGTCCTCCTTGCTTTCGTCAATTTCATATGCAACTGCCGCGCTCCCCGGCCCCAACAAGCGAGTTCGCACGCGGCGGTCCCAGTCGCGCAGCTCGCCCTCGTTGTAGGCGTTATCGAGCGAGAGCATGGGCCGCGAGTGCGCCGCCTTCTGGAAGCCTTCGGCCGGCTTGCCGCCCACGCGCTGCGTCGGCGAGTCCGGCGTTAGCAGCTCCGGGTGCTCGGCTTCGAGGCGCTTTAGATCGTTCATTCGCGCGTCGTAGGCGGCGTCGGGGATCTCCGGCGTGTCGAGGACGTAGTACAGGTGCTCGTGATGGCGCAACTCGGCGCGTAACTCTTCGATTTGCTGGGCGGCATCGTGCTTTGCTGCGCTCATGGGGCGATTATAGGGTTTTGTATTTTCAGCAAGCCAGAAAGTCAGCGGGCTGTATGATGAACGGCAGAGCGCATGGAGCCAGTCACACACTTTCTTACCGGGGCCTGCATCGGCCGCGCCGGCCTGAACCGCAAAACGGCATACGCCACGCTGGCCGCCACGCTCACCGCAGAGGCCGCAGACCTCGACATTCTCTGGGGCCTGCGCGGGCCTGTCGAAAGCCTCAAGCATCATCGCGGCATCACGCATACGCTGATCGCCGCGCCGGTCGTGGCGGCGGTGGTTGTGGGGGCGGTCGCGCTGTGGCATCTGTGGCGAAAACGCCGCGGCGCCAAAATAAAAACAGCTACGGCGGCGCCGGTACGGTGGGGCTGGCTGTATCTCACCGCGCTTATCGCCGCGTTGAGTCACATCCTGCTCGACTGGACGAACAACTACGGCGTGCGGCCGTTCTTCCCTTTCAACCCGCGCTGGTACGCGGGCAACCTGGTTTTCATCGCTGAGCCGATCCTCTGGGCGCTGCTTCTGCTGGCGCTTGGGATGCCAGCAATCTTCGGCATGACGGACCGCGAGATCGGTGCGCGCAGAACCCCGTTTCGCGGGCGCGGCTGGGCGATCTTTGCGCTCTGCGGCATGTCTGCGCTCTGGAGCTGGCGCTGGCTGGAGCAGGACAAAGCGCGGGCAATGATCGACCACACGCAGGTGGCCGCCGCGCCGGTGCTGCGCGTGGGGCTGGAGCCGTATCCGGTGAATCCCTGGCGCTGGCACGCGATTCTCGAAACCGCCGGCTACTACCAGACCGCTGAGATCGACACCCACGCCGGCACGGTTGCGAGCGATCCCACGGCTGACATTCTCTATAAGCCTGACGTGACGCCCGCCGTCGAGGCTGCCAAACGCACAGAGCTCGGACAGGTCTACCTCGACTGGGGCTCGTGGGCCGTGGTGCGCGACGCCGGCCAGTCTCCGGTGCCTGGAATCGACCCGCCGAAACTGCCGCCGGGGCAGACTTGGACGACGGTGGAATTTACCGACCTGCGCTTCGCCTATGCCTTCCGTCCCGACGGCGACAAGCGCCCCCCCAGCGGGCTCTCCGGATGGACCTACATCGTGAACGGCCGCGAAGAAGCAGCCGAAGGAATCGGCTCACGGGAGCAGAAATAGCGCTTTCGCGGTTGACCGCGCCGCCCGCACGCCGCAGAATGGAAGAAGGCTCTTCTCCTGCCCAGCACGCAGGGTGCAGTCATTCTTGCTTCATCGAGGTTGCCATGCCCGCTTATCTTCTGCTCGTTGCCGCCGTTCTGAGCCGGCTGATCCCACACGCGCCGTGGTTCAACTTCACCGCCGTGGGCGGCTCGCTGCTCTTCTTTGGCGCGCGGCGCTCGTGGAAGGAGATGCTGGTTCCCATGGTCGCGCTGATGGCAACCGACTACGCGCTGACGGTCCTCGTCTACCACTACAGCTTCGTGTGGCAGAGCTACCTCGTCACCTGGCTCTGGTACGCGGCGGCAATGGTGCTGGGACGCATCCTGCTCGGCGATAAGACCAGCTTTGCGCGCGTTGCCTCGGCCGTGATTCTCGGACCGACCTCGTTCTTCCTCGTCTCGAACTTCGC
>JAATFM010000126.1 GCA_015655195.1 Terriglobales bacterium | reverse complement strand
GGCAAGTCTACGCTGCTCTCGATCCTCGGCCTGCTCGATACGCCCACCGGCGGCAAGTATCTGCTCAACAACAAGCCGGTGGAAAATCTCAGCTTCGGCGAGCGCTCGCGCATTCGCAACCAGGAGATTGGTTTCATCTTCCAGAGCTTCAACCTCATCGGCGACCTCAACGTGGAAGAGAACGTCGAGCTGCCGCTAACGTATCGCGCCGGAATGCCCTCGCAGGAGCGCAAGAAGCGTGTGAAAGAGGCGCTGGAGCGCGTCAACATGGCGCACCGCATGAGGCATTATCCGGCGCAGCTCTCCGGCGGCCAGCAGCAGCGCGTCGCCGTGGCCCGCGCATTGGCAGGCTCGCCTTCCATCCTGCTTGCCGATGAGCCTACCGGCAACCTCGACTCGAAGAACGGCGAGGCCGTGATGCACCTGCTCGCCGACCTGCACCGCGAGGGCTCAACGATCTGCATGGTGACGCACGACCCGCGCTTTGCCAAGCACGCGCAGCGCGAGGTGCATCTCTTCGACGGCAAGGTTGTTTCGGAGGACGAGCTGAAAAAGCTCACAGCCGAAGTGGAGGCGTAGTCATGTTGCAGAGCCTGGTTCAGGACGTGCGCTATGCGCTGCGCCAATTCCGGCGTGCGCCGGGATTCGCATTCACGGTCGTGCTGACGCTTGCCCTGAGTGTGAGCGTTGCCACGGCGGTCTTCTGCGTTATCGATGCGGAGATTCTGCGCCCGCTGCCGTACGACCATCCCGAGAAGATCGTCGACGTTGCGAGCAAGAGCCGCAGCGGATACAACCAGCCGGCGTCGTGGCCTGGCTATCAGGATGAGCGGGCGCAGGCGCGAAGCTTTGCCGCGCTGACTGCCTACCACGATTACAACAGCTTCACCGTGGAAACGCCGTCCGCGGGCCCTGTGCTTCTTAGCTCCGTGCAGGGAACTGACAACTTCTTCACCGTCTTCGGCGTGAAGCCGCTGCTGGGGCGCACATTTTTGCCGGGCGAAGAGCAGGATGGCAAAAACGCCGTGGCGGTTCTCGGCTACGACACATGGAAGAGCTACTTCGGCGGTGATGCCAGCATCCTTAACAGCGCGGTCAAGCTCAATGGCCGCGCCTTCACGGTTATTGGCGTAATGCCTGCGGGCTTCCGCTTCCCGCTCAACATGCGGAATACCATTTATACGCCGATCCAGTTTACCGAGCCGTGGATGAAGGATCGCGGCACTCATTGGCTGCACAGGGTTGCGCGGCTGAAAGACGGCGTGAGCCAAAATCAAGCGCAGGCGGATCTCTCGCAGGTTTTCAGCAACATCGGCAAGGCCAACCCGGGCCACGATGGAGGCCGCACCGTTCATCTGACGCCGCTGGCCGAGAGCGTGAACGCTAAGACCAGCGGCCCATTGTGGGCGCTGCTTGGCGCTGTGCTGGCCGTGCTTGCTATTGGCTGCGTGAACGTAGCCGGCCTGCTGCTGGTGCGCGGCGTGAAGCGCGAGCGCGAGATCGCCATGCGCGCCGCGGTTGGCGCTGGGCGCGGGCGCATCGTTCGCCAGGTGCTGACGGAGAGCCTGTTGCTGGCCCTTGCCGGCGCAGCGGGCGGTGTGCTGCTTGCCGCAGTCATACTTCGCCTGATGCGCGTCTTTCTCATTCATGCGCTCTCGCGCGGAGCCGATATTCATCTCAACTGGACGGTGCTTGGCGCGGCGATTGCCGCTTCCGTTTTCGCAACTCTTGCAGCATCGCTCTATCCGGCGCTGCGCATGTCTGGCGTGGACCCCAATCGCGCCCTCAAGTCAGGCGGCAGTGCGGGATCGGGGCGTGGGCAGCATCGGCTGCGCGCTGGTTTCGTGGCCGCGCAGATGGCGATGACTCTCGTTCTGTTGGTCGTCTCCGGCATGTTGATTCGCCAGGTTGGACGCTATCGCCATACAGACCTGGGCTTTGACCCGGCGCACATTCTCACTGCCGAGATCAATCTCTCGCCCGCGCGCTACACCGGCCGTGACCCCATCGCCGATTTCTATCAGCCGCTCTTTACGCGCGTGATGCAGATTCCCGGCGTGCGCGCTGTCGGCGTTATCAGCATCGTGCCGATTGCGGATTGGGGCTCGAACTCCGAGCTTCACATTGCCGGCCAGCCGCCGTATCCGAAAGGCCAGGAGCGGCTCTCGGAGATTCGCATGGCCAGCGCGGGCTACTTCGATGTCTTCGGCATCCCACTGCATCGCGGGCGTATGCTTTCGCCCAGCCTCGACCGGCCGGACAATCCTGCGTCGTCCGTAGTGGTGAACGAGGCGTTCGTGAAGAAGTTCATGCCCAGCGGGCTCGATGCCGTGGGGCAAAGGCTGGACGATGCCGACAAGCAGGAGAACTGGACGCACATTGTCGGAGTTGTCGGCAACATTCGCCAGGACATCTATGAGCCTCCGTTTGCCGAGCACGATTATCTGATGGACTCCGTGCCGATCAAGGATCGCGCCGCTGAATTGAGCGGCATGAGAATGGTAATCCGCACCGACGGCGACCCCGCGCGCATCGTTCCGGCTTTGCGCGGCGCGCTGCATGAAATCGATCCCACCGTGCCCTTCAAAACGCCGCAGACCATGAATGAAGTTGTCTCGCAAACGCTGGTCTTCGAGCGCATGGAGAGTTGGCTCTTCGGAATCTTTGCCGGGCTTGCGTTGACGCTCGCGCTGGTCGGCCTTTACGGCCTCGTGAGCCACGAGGTGGAGCAGTCCACGCGCGACATCGGCGTGCGCATGGCCCTGGGGGCCTCGCGAGCCCGCGTGCTGGGAATGGTAATGCGGCGTGTGGCGTGGATGCTGGGCGTGGGCGCAGTGGCCGGGCTTGCACTGACGGTAGCGGTGAGTGCAGTCATCGACTTCGTGATCCACTTCGACGCGCAGAAGGAAGCCGGCAACACGCTCTGGCTTGCGCTGCTGCTTATTGTTGCGGGACTGCTGGCCGCGCTGATTCCCGCGCGGCGCGCGGCTTCTATTGAGCCGATGCAGGCGCTGCGAACGGAATAAAGAAAACGGAACAGGAGGGATTGAGATGCTTCAGGATCTACGTTACACGTTCCGGCGGCTGCGCCATGCGCCCGGCTTTGCGCTTACCGTGGTGCTCATGCTGGCGCTGGGCATCGGCGCGAATACAGCCGTCTTCAGCGTGATGAACGCACTCCTGATGCAGTCGCTGCCTGTCAGCCGTCCCGACGGCCTGTTTTACATGCACGAGGCCAAAGGGAAATTCCAGCCGCCGGGCGCGCCCAGCACAGGCGACTCCAATACTTCTTTCTCGGAACCGCTGTTTGAAGCGCTGCGGCAGCGGACCGATGTCTTCGAGGATCTGATTGCATACGTGCCGCTCAGCTTTACCGGCAACGTTGCAGTGCGTCATGGCGAACAACTGCCCGAAGAGGCCGAGGGCGAAGAGGTAAGCGGCAACTTTCTCTCCGGCCTTGGCGTGCGGATGGCGCTGGGGCGCGGCTTTACGCTTGCCGACGAAAAGAACCATGCGGCCATTGCCGTACTGAGCTACGACTACTGGACGCGCAGCTTTGCGCGCGACTCCTCGATTCTCGGACAGACGATCTACGTCAAGGGCGTTCCCATGATGGTTGTGGGCGTTACGGCGCGCGGGTTCAAGGGGATTCAGGCGGGAGCCGCAAACGATTTCTGGATTCCGCTGCAGAACCGGCCCGAACTGAATGCGTGGGGGCAGCCAGCGTCCAGCTTTACGCTTTACGGCACTCCCAAATGGTGGGCAATGCAGTTGATGGCGCGGCTGCGTCCGGGCGTTTCACCCGAGCAGGCGCAGCAGGCAATCGCCGGCACTGTGGGCGGCGTGGTGAAGCAGACGGTAGGCGTGGTCGATCCCAAACAATGGCAGCCGATGCTGGGCTTTGCGCCTGCGCGCGGCGTGGGCGTCTATACAGACCAGTATCGCGACCAGGTGCATGTGTTGATGGGCCTCGTGATTCTGGTGCTTTTGATTGCCTGCACGAATGTCGCCATGCTGATGCAGGCGCGCACAACGGCTCGGCAGCGCGAGTTTAGTGTGCGGCTGGCCATCGGTGCGGGCAAGGCGGCGATTCTGCGCAGCATGTTGTGGGAGAGCGGATTGCTGGTGGTGGCGGGCGCGGTGTTTGGCTGGCTCTTTGCTCTCGCGGCCACACAGGCGCTGGCCAAATGGTCTGAGATTGAAACCGGCCTCAGCCCTGACCGCACCGTCTTCTTCTTCGCCCTTGCGGTTTCGTGCCTTGCGGCGCTCGTCTTTGCGCTGATTCCCTTCTGGACCGCGATTCATGCGCCTGTGAACGGCGTGTTGCGCTCAAGCTCTACGAATGCAACTGAGAGCAAGAGGCGCGCTATGGGCGGGCGCATTGTGCTGGCCACGCAGATGGCCGTTTGCCTTGTGCTGTTGATGGCCGCGGGGCTGTTGCTGCGCACGCTTCGCAACTATGCCACGCAGGACCTTGGCATGGATGCGCAGGGCCTGCTGGTCTTTGGCGTGACGCCGCAGGGACAGAACGATGCGCACCTTTTCTATCGCACGCTTCTCGATCGCATTCGCCGGGTTCCGGGCGTGGAGTCGGTCTCGATGGTCGAGAACCGGCCCGGCTCCGGCTGGACCGACAACGGCGATCTGGTGATTGACGGCGTGCAGAAGCAAGATGCACTGCGCACCAACGGCGTCGGGCCGGACTTCTTCCGCACGATGGGCATTCCGATTCTCAATGGCCGCGATATTGCGCAGAGTGACATACAAGGCCGGCAGTATGTTGCTGTGGTCAACGAGACGCTGGTGAAGAAGTATTTCGCCAATACGAATCCGCTGGGGCATGTGCTGAATATGGACGCACAAAGCATTGCCATCGTCGGCGTCGTGCGCGACAGCAAGTACGGCTCCGTGGACGAAGACAAAACTCCCATGGCCTACTTTGCGCAGATGCAGGCGCCGTCGCTGGGCACCATGCACATCGAGGTGCGCGTGCGTGGCAATGCCGCCGCCATGTTGCCGGAGATGCGCAAGGCCGTGGCGGAACTCTATCCCAACGTGCCGCTTGAAAAGCCGATGACGCAGCAGGCGCAGTTCGATAAATCTTATGAGCAGCAGAGCATGTTCGCGGCCATGGGCGGATTCTTCGGTGTGCTCTCCGCGCTGCTGGTGGCCGTGGGGCTTTACGGAATGCACTCCTTCCGTCTGAGCCGCAAGACGACGGAGATCGGCGTGCGCATGGCTCTGGGAGCCAGCCGCGCGCAGGTGCTGGCAATGGTGCTGCGCGAGAGCCTCTGGATTCTTCTGGCCGGGCTTGCCGCGGGTATTCCGCTGACGCTGCTTGCCATGCGTCCGCTACGCGCCATGCTTTACCAGTTGTCGCCGTTTGATCCGGTGAGTTTTGCGCTGGCCATTGCGGCCATGTTTGTGGTGGCGGGACTGGCAACGCTCATCCCCGCGCGCCGCGCTGCTTCCATTGAGCCTATGCAGGCGCTAAGAACGGAATAAAGAGGAGGGCCAGGAAATGCTGAATGATCTTCGCTACGCGCTGCGCCAGTTGCGCCAGGCGCCGGGATTTGCACTGACTGCGATTCTTACGCTGGCTCTCGGCATCGGCGCCACCACGGCCATCTTCTCCATTGTGGAAGGCGTGCTGTTGCGGCCGCTACCGTTTGCGAATCCGGGCCAACTCGTCACTTTTGGCGATACGCTCGAAGGCGTCGATCTCGGCGCGATTGCCGTTTCTGCCGCAGAGATGCTTCAGTACATGCGCGAGGCGAAGGGCTTTTCGAGCATCGGCGGCTACCGCATGACCGCCTATGAGCTTTCCGGCGTGGGCGAACCGGCGCAGGTCAATGCCTCGCGCGTGACGGCCAGCCTGTTTCCCACGCTTGGTGTTGCGCCTGCGCTTGGTCGCGTCTTTACGCCGCAGGAGGATGAAGGCCGCGGCCAGGTGGCCGTGCTCAGCTACCAGACCTGGAAAGGCCGCTTTCATGGGGATCCGGGCGTGCTCGGCACAACCATCCAGCTTGACCGAAGGCCCTACCAGATCGTCGGAGTCATGCCGCGCGATTTCGAGTTTCCTCTTACGCCCGGCCAGTTGAACCGCAATGAGATATGGGTTCCGATGAGCCTTACCCAGGACGAGGTCAGCAGCGGCCAGGGGAACTGGAGCTTCAGCATGGTGGGCCGGCTCAAGCCCGGCATGACGCCCGCGCAGGCACAGCAGAGCGCGCAGCTTGTGACGAACGAAATCATGCGCGGCTTTCCGGCGGCGATGGCCAG
>JAATFM010000019.1 GCA_015655195.1 Terriglobales bacterium | reverse complement strand
GCCAGGGCTTCTTCGAGATTCAGACGGCAAACGGCGTCCGCTTCACGCGCGACGGCGGCTTCCACCGCACCTCCAGGGGCGCGCTGGTCACCGGCCGCGGCGAGGCCGTGCTCGACGTTGCCGGCAGGCCCATCACGCTGCCGCCGGGCGAGGCCTCCATCGGCGCGAACGGCGCGGTCTCTGTAGCCGGCGGCACCGCGGCCACCATCGGCGTCTTCACCTTCCCGCCCGATACGCCGCTCAAGCCCGAGGGCACCAACCGCTACATCGCCCCGCCGGACGCAAAGCCCGTACTCTCGCCCGACGCCAGCGTTCATCAGGGCGCGATTGAAGCGGCGAATCAAGACGTAATCCAGGGAACGCTGGACCTGATCGTAATGCAGCGCCAGGCGGAGATGATGCAGAAGGCGCTGACAACCTTCCATGTGGATTTCAACAAGTTTGCGACCGAGGATCTGCCGAAAGTCTAGAAGTCACTCAACCGTGCACAGGTGACGGTTGAGTGGCAGTTTCAATGGTGAGTATTTGATTGGAAAGAAACCGGCAGGCATGGCGGGCAGGTTCTGTTTCCTGTCCACTGTTCCCTGCCATCTAGGGGAGAGATATGATTCGAGCACTGTATACGGCAGCGAGCGGCATGAGCGCGCAGCAGTTGAACCTGGACACGATTGCCAACAACCTAGCCAACTCCGGCACCACCGGCTTCCGGCAGCTTCGGCTCCAGTTTCAGGATATGGTCTACCAGAACCTCGTAACGCCGGGCGCGGCCGAGAGCCAGTCGACGGTTTCGGCGGGCTTGCAGATCGGCCTCGGCACCAAGTCGGCGGCCACCGAGGTGATTAACACGCAGGGTCCGCTCAACGAGACCGACAATCCGCTCGACGTGGCCATCGAGGGGCAGGGTTTTTTCCAGATTCAGCGGCCGGACGGCACCATCGCCTACACCCGCGCCGGGCAGTTTCAGCTCAATGGTCAGGGTATGATGACTACGGCCGACGGCGATCCGCTGGTGCCGCAGATCACGATTCCGCCCAACGCCACGGCGATCACGATTACGAAGTACGGCGTGGTGAACGCGACGCTGCCGGGGCAGCAGAATCCTGCGCAGCTCGGTCAGATTCAACTGGCGACCTTTCCCAATCCCGGCGGCCTCGAAAACATGGGCGGCAATTACCTGACCGCGACGTACAGCTCCGGCGACCCGCTTCTCGGCAATCCCGGCGGTCAGGAAGGCGTGGGGACCCTGGAGCAGAACTACCTCGAAAACTCCAATGTGGATGTGGTAACCGAGTTCGTGCAGATGGTGATGGCGCAGCGGGCCTACGAGTCGAACTCGAAGGTTATCAGTGCAGCCAATGACATGTATTCGGAAGTCAACAAGATGGCGCAATAGGCGGAGAAAGCGCATGAAGAGTTTCGCACCCATGCAGGTTTGGTCTCGCCCCCGAATTCGAACTTGGGCTCGATTTGCCGTGCGAGCGGCGGGAATACCGTTTCTCGCCGCCGCGCTGGCCTGTGCGCCCCCGGTGCGCGTGCTCGTAGCTCAGGAGCCCGTAGCGCGGGAACGGGTCGACGGGCAGACCGGGGCAGTCTGGGTTCTGGTGCGCGACCGGGCGCAACTGGCCGCGTATCCGGCCGCGCCGCCGCGGTGGGTACTGGTCGAGCCGGGCAATACGAAGGGCGACGCTGCCCGGAGGGAGCCGCCGGTGATTCATGCCGGCGACCGGATCGTGATCGAAGAGCGCACGGCTGTGGCCGATGCTCGTTTTGAGGCAATAGCGCTGACCAGTGCACCGAAGGGCGGTCGGCTGCGGGCTCGGATTTCGCTTGGCGGACGGATTGTTCTAGTGCAAGCAATCGGCGCGGGCGAGGCGGAAGCGATCAATGAGAATCCGGAGGCGCGGCAATGAGCGGATGGCGAAACTCGGGCTCGAAGATCGCGGCAGGGCTGCTCTTCTGGAGCCTCTGCGCGGTTTTGTTTGCCTCTGGCATGGGGAAGAAGAGCACCGATAAACCGAAAGAGCCGAAAGCCACGCCGCCGGATACCGCGCTCAAGACGTATGTGGAGCGGGTGCGGGCGCAGCAGGCCTCCGAGGTGCGCCAGCCGGGCTCGCTGTGGATTCCAGCAGGGCAGATGGTGCGGCTGGGGACGGATGTGAAGGCTTACCGGCTGCACGATGTGGTTTCGGTGGTGGTGGCTGAGAGTCTGACGGCCTCGACCGACGGCGCGGTGAAGAACTCGCGGGCCTCGACGGCGAACTCCGGGCTGACCTCGCTCTTCGGAGCGCTCAAGACGAGCAATGCGCTGCAAAATCTTGTCGGAATGAGCGCCTCTTCGGGGCTGACGGCGCAGGGGCAGAGCACGACGGATTCGAGCCTGGTGACAACCTTCGGAGCCGAGGTCGTCGATGTGCTGCCGAACGGGATGCTGGTGGTGCAGGCGACGCGGGAGCTGACCTTTTCGCAGCAGACGCAGCTCATCAAGCTGCGCGGGCTGGTGCGCCCCGAGGACGTGAGCTCGCAGAATCAGGTGCTTTCAACGGCGATGACGGACCTGGAGCTGGAGGTTACGGGCAAGGGCATTGTCAACGACTCGACCTACCGGCAGAATCCGCTGGTGCGGTGGCTGCAGAAGATATTGATCTTCTAGGCGTTCACAAGAGCGGTTAGAAGCAAGGGACTAAGGAACTGGACACATAGGGACTGGAACGAGGCGGGCGGCGTGATGAATCGGAAACGAATGCGGTATCTGGCCCTGGCGTGGCTGCTCTCTTCGGCGGCCTGCGCGCTGGCCGATGCGGGCTTGCAGAAGGCGCAGGTCAAGGACATTGCCTCAATCGAAGGCATCCGCGACAACCAACTTGTGGGCTATGGGCTGGTGGTGGGTCTGCGCGGCACGGGCGACTCGCAGCAGACGGTCTTTCCGGCGCAGACACTGATCTCGGCGCTCGAAAAGATGGGCGTGACGGTGCCGCAGGCGGGTGGAACGCAATCGGCGCAGAACATGCAGATTCGCAACATGGCGGCGGTCTTTGTGGTGGCGACGCTGCCGCCCTTCAGCCAGTCGGGCTCGAAGATCGACGTGACGGTATCTTCGGCCGGCGATGCAAGGTCGATCGAAGGCGGAGTGCTGCTGATGACGCCGCTCTACGGGCCGGACGGGCAGATCTACGCGCAGGCGCAGGGTGCGCTGGTGCTGGGCGGCTACTCGGTGGCGGCAGCGGGAAATGTGCGCCAGATGAATCATCCCACCACGGCGCGGATTCCTTCGGGCGCGCTCGTCGAGCGGGCCGTTCCTTTTGACCTGAGCCAGTTGAAGACGCTGGATGTGGTGCTGAACGACGCCGATTTTCATACCGCCGAGCGGATGGCGGCGGCGATTGACAAAGTGCTGGGCTCCGGCCGGGCGCACGCCGTGGACAGCCGCCGGGTGGAGATTACGCCGAAGCCAGCGGAGGATCGCGCCGCGCTGCTCGATTCCATCGAGGGCGTAGAGGTGGATGTTTCGCTGCGGGCGCGGGTGGTGGTGAACGAGCGCACGGGGACTGTCGTGATTGGAGGCACGGTGCGCCTGCAGCCTGTCTCGATTCTGCACGGCGGGCTGGCCGTAAATGTGACATCCGAGCCGCTGGTCTCGCAGCCGAATGCCTTCGGGCAGGGCACGACCCAGGTGGTGAACCAGACGACGGTGCAGGCGCAGGACCGGCCGGTGAACCGCATTGATCTCAAGGCCGGCGCGACGGTCGAAGACCTTGTGCAGCAGTTGCAGCAGACCGGCGCCGGGGCGCGGGACGTGATCTCGATTCTGCAGGCGATGAAGGAGGCCGGCGCGCTGGAGGCCGACCTCGAAGTAATTTAGACGCGATCCGGACGCGATCGAAAAAGGGAATGGGAGCATCGGGAGGCGATGGGATGCACGTTGCAGCGCAGACGGGAATGATGCCGGCAGGCGCGGCGCAGATGGCGGCCGCAGGCGCGCAGGCCGCAGCGCAGCCGAGGCTGGTGAAGGCGGCGCACGAGTTCGAGGCGCAACTGATGCAGGAGCTGATGAAGCCGCTCACGCGCGGCGGCGCGCCCGGATGCGAGAACGGAGATGGGGACGGAGATGCGGACTCGGACGACGATGGCGGCCTGGGCTCGGCGGGCGCGTTGGGCGAGTTCGCATCGGAGTCGATGGCGCGCGCGATGAGCGAGCATGGCGGCTTTGGAATTGCGAACCAGATCATCGCGCAGCTATCGCGGCGCAGCAACGCCGATTCCTCCCGCCTTGGGAATGAGAGCGAGCAGGGGCGCGAGATTGGGAAAGAGCATCTCCGGTCAAAGATAAAAAATCCAAAATGACTCCAGTGATTAAACCGCCGCGCCGATTACCGGAAAGGATGAGCGGCAAAGATATGCAGAACAGACGTGCAGTACAGACGACGAGCGAAATAGACGAACAGAAATAAAGGGAGCCTTCGATGCAGATAAGCAACAGCAGCCTGGATATGCCGAATTCGACCGGGCTGAACTCAAGTGGCCTGGGTCCGAACAGTCTGGGCTCAGTCCTCGGCCTCGCCGAGCCTTCGGCGGTGCACGTCTACGCCGGAGACGACCGGGCTGCCGGCGCAGCGGAGACAGTTGCCCTCGAACCGGACTGGGCGACGTTGAGCGCGGCGGGCAATACGGTGTCCGGTGCCGTGAGCCAGAGCGACGAGCGCGGAGACAAGGTTGCCTCCGTGCGAACGGCGCTGGGAGCGGGAACGTATTCGGTGGCTGCGAACGTAGTGGCCGCAAGGGCGGTGGACGCGATGCTGGGGCTGAACGCGTAAGCCGGGCAGAAATGGAAATCCGCGAAAGAGCGGACGGGAGCGTTATGGGGTCGGTGAATCGGCAGGAAAAGCCGGAGTTGAGTGAGCCGGAGAAGCGGGCGCCGGAATTGAAGGAGATGGTGCGCGAAGCTTCGGCGGCGCTGGCGCGTCTCGATGCGGAGCGGCTGGAAGAGCTGGCGCGCTGCTGTCAGGCATTAAACAGGAATGGCAACGGAGCCGGCAGGCAAACACAGCAGGAGCCGGAGCGGTCGGAGCTTGCCCGGCAGGCCCGCGAGGCGGCCGGCGAGTTTGTGGTCTTTACGCGTCTGCTGGAGGCGACGCGGGCCAATCTCGAAGTAATGGTGCGCCTGCGCGGATTCGAGCGCGAGGAGTTGGAGTACGGCAACGGGCAACCGCGAGGAACGCGGCTGACAAGTTTGGAGGCGACGGATGGGCACAATTAATTCGGCATTCAGCATCATTACCGGGGCGCTGCAGGCGGAACAGGCCGCGCTGAACATTGTGGCCGGCAACGTGGCCAACGCCAACACGCCGGGGTATACGGAGGAGCGGCCGACCTTTGTCGAAAACTCGCCGGTGACGATCAACGGCGCCAGCTACGGCGATGGCACGACGGATACCGGCGCGACCTCGGTGCGCGACCGCGTGCTCGAAGGGCGGATCGACCAGCAGCAGCAGCTTGAATCGTCCTCCGCCGCGCGCCTTGGTGCTTTGAACCTGATGCAGACGCTCTTTACGCCGGACTCGGGCTCTTCTGCAAGCTCCACGGCGGGCGACATCGGCAGCGACATCACGAACTTCTTCGACGCCCTTTCGACGCTCGAAGGCGATGCGACAAGCAATCCGGATCGGCAGGCGGTGCTGAGCGCGGCCGGGACGCTTGCCAGCGACATATCGAATGCGGCCAGTGAACTCGGCCAGCAGCAGCAGGCTCTGGACCAGGAGGCGACTTCCGTGGCCGGGCAGGTGAACTCGCTCACCAGCGCCATCGCGCAGTTGAACCAGCAGATCACGTCGACCTCGCCGGACGGCGACGCGGGAACGCTCGAAGACGCGCGGCAACTCGACCTGAACCAGTTGTCGCAGTTGGTCGGGATCAACCAGATCACGACCGAGAACAACGGGCTGACGATAACGACGACCTCCGGGCAGGTACTGGTCGCCGGGAACAAGAACTATGAGATGACGACGGGCAAGTCGAAGACGAGCGCCATGACGGCCTTCTACATCGGCAACACGGATGTGACGAGCGGGCTGGAGCAGGGCGGCGGCGAGTTGGGCGGCGACCTCCAGGCGCGCGACGGCGACATTCCCGCGGCTCTTTCGTCGCTCGACAATCTGGCTTACACGATCTCGACTTCGGTCAATGCGCAGCAGGCCAGCGGCACGGATTTCGACGGGAATCCCGGAGCGCCGATCTTCGCCCAGCCCACGGAGATTGCGGGCAGCGCGCTGTCGATGTCCATGGTGATGGGGAACAATCCGAACGGCATTGCGGCAGCGGCCGGCGGCTCAGGCGCCAACTCCGGCGACAACACAAACGCCTCGGCGTTAGCCGGGCTGCAGAATACGGCGCAGGCGCAATTGAACGGCCTTTCGCCGAACAGCTATTACTCGGATTTTGTGACCTCGCTGGGCTCGACGGTTTCCGAGGTGCAAACGGAGAATACGGCGCAACAGACCTCGGTGTCGCAGCTTCAAACGCAGCGGAACTCGCTCTCCGAGGTAAACCTGAACGACGAAGCGGCCTCGTTGACGAGCTTCGAGCGGAGCTATCAGGCGGCGAGCCAGTTTTTCACGATCATCGACTCGGTGATGGCTTCGGCGCTGAACCTGGGCGAACAGTCGGCAGTCTCGTAAAGCTCGTAAGTACACACAAAACCGGAATCAGGGAGGGAAAACAATGCGGGTGGATCCCAGCTATATCAACAATCTGGTAGCGGCGCTCGATCAGACGCAGGCAAACCAGCAGCAGTACTCCTCGGAGCTCTCGGGCGGCGTGCGTGTCACCTCGCTCGGTACAGACCCGGTGGCGGCGGGCGAGAATGTGCTGCTCTTGAACGAGATTCAGCAGGACGACTCGTTTACCTCGTCGGCCACCAATGTGACCGGGCAGATGCAGGTGGCCGATACGGCGCTTGGTTCGGTGATTGCGCAGTTGACGCAGGCCATCTCGCAGGCGACAAGCGCAAACAACGGCACGATGAACTCCACGCAGGTGAATGCGGTTGCCAACGAACTCGAAGGGATTCGTGGCGAGGTGCTGCAGTTTGCCAACACCTCCTACCAGGGCCAGTACATCTTCGCCGGCGCGGCGAGCTCAACGGCGCCCTTCGATTCGACGGGCAACTATGTGGTCACGGCCGCCGAGGGAGGGCAGTCGGTGAACTATCTCACGACGCCGAGCGGCCAGCAGATTCAGTTGAATGTTCCCGGCTCGCAGATCTTCAACGGCGGCGGGGATTCCACGGTCAGCGTCTTTGGCGCGCTGAATGCGCTGATTGCCGATTACTCCGGCACAACGGTGGACGAGACGCAGGCCGTGACCGACACCGCCACGCTGAACTCGGCGCTGAACTGGGTCTCGCGGCAGCGGGTCACGATCGACAACTCGATCACCCAGATCGGGGCAGCCTCATCGGCGGCATCGAGCGCGGGAATACAGTTGACCGCGGCGCAGACAAATTTGATGCAGACCGACGTGGCCCAGGTCTCCACGCAACTCTCGATGGCCGCGACACAGCAGACGGCACTCGAAGACACCATCGCGCAGCTTGGGTCGGGAAGCCTCTTCGACAAGCTGCAATATTGACGTTCCAGAAGGCGTAGCGGGCGGCGGGCTTTCAGTCCTGCCGCCCGTTCGCATTTGCGCGCCAGCCCGGCTTTATACTTGTGCTCGGAGACTTTCTGTGTTCGAGCCGCTTGGTTTTCTGTGGAACGCAACGCGCGGCGCACGGCTGATGCCGTGGCGCAGCCCGTATCTGCGCTGGCGGATGGAGACATACTCCGGGCAGTGGGCGGAGAAGATGACGGCGGGCAGGATGCTGGAGTTTGTGTGGGCGCAGCGGTGGGAGTTGCTGCGGTTTCTCTTCTGGACAGGCAGCGTGCGGCGCGAGGCCGAGCGCAAGCACTGAGACGGAGGGCTATACGATGAATCACTGGACGCGGCGGCAGTTCGGCAGGGCAGCGCTGGCAGCAGGCGTAGCGGCAGGGCTCTCCCGGTGGGCGCGAGCGGCGCAGCCCGGCATGGCGATAACCGGTTCGGATTCCATTCGCGCACACGCCGAGGCTCACGGTTTGCTCTACGGTGCGGCGGTGGTTCCGTCTTTGCTCGATGTGGACGGCCTTGCCGCGGGCACAACCACCGACGGCTACACCCGGCTCGTGGCCGAGCAAACAAACATTCTCGTTGCCGAAAATTCAATGAAGTGGGGCCCTCTGCGGCCCACGGCAACGACCTACGACTTTACGCAGGCCGACAGGCTGATGCGCTTTGCCGCGCTCTCTGGGCAGAAGGTGCGCGGGCACAATCTCTGTTGGCATGAGAGCATTCCGGCGTGGTTTGAGGCGACGGCAACAAAAGACAATGCGCGCACGCTGCTTACGGATCACATCCGCACTGTGGCGGGGCGCTATCGCGGGCGCATTCCTAGCTGGGATGTGGTGAACGAAGCTATCAATCCCAAGGACGGCCGCGGCGACGGGCTGCGCAAGTCGTTGTGGCTCGATCTGATCGGACCCGATTATGTAGAACTGGCCTACAGGACCGCAGGCGAGGCCGACCCCGAGGCAAAGCTCACCTACAACGACTACGACATCGAGCTCGACACGCCGGAGCAGGAAGCCAAGCGTGCCTATGTGCTGGCGATGTTGCGCCGCTTCAAGGCGCGCGGCGTACCGATTCACGCAGTGGGAATTCAGAGCCACCTCAAGGCCGACGGGCCACGTCCGGGCGCGGGACTGATTCGATTCCTCCGCGAAGCGCATTCGATGGGCCTCGAAACCTACGTGACCGAGCTGGACGTAAACACACGCAACCTGCCCGGCGGGCCGGAAGCGCAGGATGCGGCGGTGGCCGCGGTCTATCGCGACTACCTTCGTCTGGTGCTGGCCGAGCCCAATGTGAAAGCTGCGCTGACCTGGGGCATCACGGCCCGCTATACATGGTTGAATTCGACAAAGAAGGATTGGGCTCTGCGTCCCGACGGAACCCGTCAACGCCCGTTGCCTTTTGACGACGATTTCAAGCCTACCGCGGTCTTTTTTGCCCTGCGCGATGCCATCGATGCGGCGAAGCCGCTGATGCAGCCCGCGCCTACTCCGGCCACAAAGCCCAACGATCTCTATAAACCGTTTACCGTGCCGGGAAGTCCAACCAACAAGCCGCTGTGATTGAATGAGCTTGATGAGACTTCCCGCACCGATCCTGAACTGGCGCTCCCGCATTCTGCCGACAATGCTGTTCTTCTGCGCGGCCATCTTTGCGAGCGCCCAAACGCAGAAGCCTCCTATTCCTCCGCCTGAGCCGCCGCTGCCCATGCCGGACTCCAATCCCAACGGCCCGGTGCTGCACCTGACCACAAAAGAGGTGCTCGTTCCCACGCTCGTCGAAACGCACGATGGCGGTGTAATCTTCGGTCTCGGCACGAAGGATTTCATCGTCGAGGACAACGGCGTCCCGCAGAAGGTGCACGTGCAGGAGGAGATGGATACCGCGCCTGTTGCGCTTGTCGTCGCCGTCGAGCAAGGCGGAATGTCCGTTCTTGAGTTCGACAAATTTATGAAGCTCGCTCCGCTGCTCGATACCTTTTTGAGCGACGACCGCAGCCAGGCCGCTCTCGTCGGTTTCGACTCCGAGCCGCATCTGGTGAAGGACTTTACGCATTCGAGCGATGAGCTTAACGACGGTATTCAGCACATGGAGCCGGGCGATGGCGGCGACGCCATCATGGACACTATCAGCTATGCCGTGGACCTGCTCAACGACGAGCCGCGCGACTACCGGCGCGTTCTGCTGCTCATCAGCGAGGCCCGCGACCACAGCAGCAAACACACCAAGACCGAGGCGCTGATCCGCAAGATCGGCCGCTCGGATGTGCTGGTGCTGACGGTCTCGTTCTCTCCGGCGCGGGCCGAGCTGCTGCACGATCTGGCCGACAAGGACGATGTGCGGACGATGAACATGATCTCCGGCCTCGTGATGCTGGCGCAGGCGATGAAGAAAAATGTGACGAAAGAAATCGCCGAAATGAGCGGCGGCGAGTACACGACCTTCACCGGCGACAAGAAATTCGAGCAGCGCGTGGTGGACTCGGCCCGCCACACGCGCAATCGCTATCTGCTCACCTTCAGCCCGTCAAACCCTACGCCGGGGCTGCATTCGCTTAAAGTCCGGTTGGCCCAGGACTACGGCGCCCGCATCGTAGCGCGCGCGAATTACTGGATCGGCGACGAGCCTGTCCCGAGCGGGTCACAGTAACGGAGCCCATTGAGCCGCCAGCACTTGAGTGCCATATTGGTCACCTTTGGGGTTCCCTGTAAGGCGCTTTCATGGTAATCTCACAATAGACACGAGAGTGGACTGAAGAACGCAAGAGGAGTAATAAACGCCGTGCTGGCGACTGCTAAGAAAACCGATTTGATTGAACGCTTCCGCACTCACGCGACGGACACGGGATCGCCCGAAGTCCAGATCGCGATTCTGAGCACGCGGATTGGCGAGCTGACCGAGCACTTCAAGATGCACAAGAAGGATCACGCATCACGCCGTGGTCTTCTCATGCTGGTCAGCAAGCGCCGCCGCCTGTTGGATTACCTGAAGACGCACGACGCGGATCGTTACCGCGACGTGATCGGCAAGCTCGGAATCCGCAAGTAACCCTCAGAAAGCCAACATTGATCCGGAAGCGCCCAGACCGCGGATTGGTCCCGGCCCTGGTTTCTCTCAGAGACCCGGGCCGTGGTGCACCTTGCGAGTTGTTGCCGCAAAGCGTCATGCCTTGCGCGCGCACTCCCATCCGCGGCACTCGCCCACTCGCCTTCCGTATTTCCCCCCACAACATCACTATCCGCGTGAGTGGCGCATTCCCCCTACAAGTTTCCCAAGCCGAAAACTCAAACAGTTCTATCGAGAACTATGAAAAGAGGAGTCTATGTCAACCAAGCATGAAGTAGCCGTCGAGCTTGCCGGCGGCAAGCGTCTGGTCTTTGAGACCGGCCGCATGGCCAAGCAGGCCTCGGGCGCGGCCCTTGTCACGACGGGCGAAACCGTCGTTCTGGCCACCGCTGTTGCATCGCCCGACCCCCGCGAGGGCATCGATTTCTTTCCCCTCACCGTGGATTACCGTGAGTACACCTACGCAGGCGGCCGCATCCCCGGCGGCTTCATCAAGCGCGAAGGCCGTCCCAGTGAAAAAGAAGTCCTGACCTGCCGCCAGATCGACCGCCCCATCCGCCCGCTCTTCCCCGATGGCTTCCGCAACGAGACGCAGGTCATCGCGCTGGTCTTCTCCGCCGACAAGGAAAACGACCCTGACGTGGTTGGCATCAACGCCGCCGCCGCCGCACTTGCGCTCTCTGACATTCCCTTCAGCGCCACCGTCGGCGCCGTCCGCATCGGCCGCGTCGAAGGCGAGTTCGTCATCAACCCGACCTACGCCGAGCGCGCCGTTTCCACCGTCAACATCATGGTCGTCGGTCACAAGGACGGCATCGTGATGATCGAAGCCGGCGCGAAGGAAGAGGCCGAAGAGGTCATTCTCGCAGCCATCGAGTTCGCCCACGGCGAGATCAAGAAGATCGTCGCCGCCATTGACGATCTGGTCAAGCTCTACGGCAAGCCCAAGCGCGCCTTCACCGCTCCCGAGTTCGACGAGGCTTACTACGGCGAGCTGAAGTCGAAGATCGGCGACCGCCTCGCGGATGCGCTCGACACCAAGGCCCACGCCAAGACCGAGAGCTACGCGCTGGTCAAGAAGATCAAGGACGAACTGGCCGCAGAACTGCCCGCCGACGATCCGACCGCAAAGAAGAAGCTCGGCACCTACTACGAAGCTCTCCGCGAGCGTCTCTTCCGCGAGCAGGTGACGAAGGGCCGCATCCGTCCCGACCGCCGCGCCTTCGACGAGATTCGCCCCATCAGCATCGAGACCAGTGTTCTGCCCCGCACGCACGGCTCGGCGCTCTTCACCCGCGGCGAGACGCAGGCTCTTGTTACGGCCACGCTCGGCACCGCTGACGACGGCCAGCGCCTCGAGACCTACGAGGGTGAGCAGAAGAAAAACTTCATGCTCCACTACAACTTCCCGCCCTTCAGCGTTGGTGAAACAGGACGTATGACCGGCGTAGGCCGCCGCGAAGTGGGCCACGGAGCGCTCGCCGAGCGCGCCATCACAGCGGTTCTGC
>JAATFM010000216.1 GCA_015655195.1 Terriglobales bacterium | reverse complement strand
GTGGGAAAAGCGCACTGCGGCAGCGCGCCGCGCTGCGAAGGATGTCCGCTAAGAAACGATCTTGTCATGTACGGCGTTCCGCAGCATGGCATCCCACCCAAGGCACAAAAACAAATACGCGCCGTGGGTGAGGCACCCGATCGTCTTGCGGACAAATGATGGGCGAATAACTGCTACTTCTGCATCGAATACGTCGAGGATGGCACCTTTTCGCCGGTCTGCTTCGGCGTGGGCAGTTGTGTCCGATCCCATCCGCCGCCCAGCGCCTGCACAAGCTGCACCGCGGAGAGCATCTCCTCCACCTGCAAGTTATTCAGCGTCGTCTGGTCGCCGAGCAGCGTGTTCTGCGCCGTCAGCACATCGATATATGGATCGACGCCTGTCTTGTAGCGTTCCGTTTCGAGATCGAGCGACTGCTGCGCGGCCTTCACCGCCTCCTGCTCATGCAGAATCTGCTGCGAGTAGATGCGCGTCGCGGACAGTGAGTCCTCCACCTGCTGGAAGGCCGTCAACACCGTCTGCCGGTAAGTGGCCACGTCGGCGTTGTACTCCGCCTCGTACTGGTGCAGTTCGGCGCGATACAGGCCGCCGTCAAAGATCACCTGCGAAGCCGATGGACCAATGGACCAGACACGGCTGGGCCAGTCAAGAAGATGCCCGGCAGTCGCGCTTTGCAAACCGCCTTCCGCGCTCAACGTGACCTGCGGGAAGAATGCGCCATAGCCGATGCCGATGGTGGCATTGGCCGCGGCCAGCGTGCGCTCGGCGGCCGCAACGTCCGGTCTGCGCTCCGCCAACTGCGAGGGCACGCCGACGGGGATTGGCGGTGGCGTATAAATCTGCGCCCTCACAGGAATCGTGAAGTCTGTCGCCGGTTTGCCGACAAGCATCGCAATCGCGTGTTCGTACTGCGCACGGGAGAGCTCAACATTTACCAGTGAGCTCTTCGCCGATTCCAGCGCGCTCTTCGCCTCGACCACATCGATATAGTCGCCCGTGCCCGCGTCATAAGCGCCCTGCGCTGAGTCGAGCGCCTGCTGATCCGACTTGACCGTCGCGGCCAGAATCTCGCGCAACTTGTCCTGCCCGCGAATCTCGAAGTAATACTGCCCGAGGCTGGCCTGCATAGAGAGCTTTTCGAGCGCCAGATCGGCAGCAGAGGATTGCGCGCTGTACTGCGCCTCACGGACTTCGTTGCGAATCTTGCCCCAAAAGTCCGGCGTCCACGAGACATCGACGGGGAGCGACCAGAGCGAGGAGCTGCTGCCCTTATTGTTTCCGTTGCTGCCATTGTTGCCGCTCAGATTGGAAGAGTTGCGTGAGCGGGACCACGCGGGATTGAAAGTGACCTGCGGCCAGTACTGCGAGCGCGCCTGGGCAATGAGGGTGCGGGCTTCCATGTAGTTCTGGTAGGAAACCTGAATGTTCTGGTTGTTGACGTTCAACTGCTCTTCGAGCGCATTCAGCTCTGGCTCGTTGAAGGTCTCCCACCAGTTGCCGCGAATCGCAGTCTCCTGCGGGCTTGCCACCTTCCAGCCGTCCTGATCGTGAAAGTTGACGGTGGATTCCTTGTAGTTCGGCGCAGTGGAAGTGGCCGCTGAGGGCGCGTGATACGCCGGCCCCACGCGGCAGCCGCCCAGCAGCGCGGCCAGTACCAGCGCTGTCGCGGCTGCGAACTTCCCTTCCGGTCGATTTGTTCCGAGCATCTTCATATTCTCTCCCGTCGGCGTCCTTTCGCGGATCAGGATGCGGCTTCCGCCGTTCCATTCGGCAGCGACGTATCGTGCGAGCGGCCCAGCAGGCGCAGCCGCAGCCGGTCCAGGGCCAGGTAAACCACCGGAGTGGTATAGAGCGTCAGCAACTGACTCAGCACCAGCCCGCCCACAATCGTGATGCCGAGCGGCCGGCGTAGCTCCGAGCCGGTGCCCGTGCCAAAGGCCAGCGGCAGCGCGCCAAAAATCGCCGCCATTGTCGTCATCAGAATCGGGCGGAAGCGCAGCAGGCACGCCTCGAAGATGGCCTCGCGCGTGTTCATGCCGCCGCGCTCGGCCATCAGCGCAAAGTCGATCATCATGATCGCGTTCTTCTTCACGATGCCGATGAGCAGAATGATGCCGATAATCGAAATCACGTTGAGGTCGATGCTGAAGAGCATCAGCGCAATCATGGCGCCGACGCTGGCCGAAGGCAGCGTGGAGATGATCGTCAGTGGGTGCATCAGGCTCTCGTACAGAATGCCGAGCACGATGTAAACCGCCAGCAGCGCCGTGATGACAAGATATTTCTCCGAGGCCAGCGAGTCCTGGTAAGCCTGCGCCGTGCCGGCAAAGAAGCCGTGTATCGTGGCCGGCATTCCGAGATTGGCTTCCATCTCCGTAATCTCGCGCGTGGCGTCGCTGAGCGAGACGCCGTTGGCCAGGTTGAACGACACGGTAACGGATGGAAAGAGGCCGGTGTGATTCACCTGCAGCGGCGTGGTGCCGGTCTGCGGAGACATG
>JAATFM010000096.1 GCA_015655195.1 Terriglobales bacterium | reverse complement strand
TGCTGGCTGATCTCTTGCGGCGAGAGAATTTCCACCAGCGCGTATTCGCCGATGGCGAGCGGCTGCTGCGGCGTGAGCTTCATCCAGTGCTTGCCGGGCAGCACTTCCACCTTTGCTGCAATCACATCTTCGCTCTGCGTCACGTTGCCTGTCGGGCTGATGTGAATCGCGCCCACGATTCGCACGGCTTTGCGTTCATCCACGCGCACAATGGCGAAGCCCGACTGCTGCGAGTGTGCGCCATGCTTGCGATTCGCCACATCCTTCGCGCCGTTGGTGTTAATCGTGATGGCGTGCGAGACAACTTTCTCCGCGTCGTCCGTCACATCGAGCGAAAGATAGATCGCCGGGTCGTTCACATGCAGATGCTTCTTGGCGTGCGCGCCCGGCAGTTCGATGCTGGCGCGCCGGCCGGCAAGAGGGTTGATAACGCTCAGCCCCTTGTGCGTTTTCGCGTCCACGCCAAGCTCGTTCGGCAGCAGTTCCACCAGCTCCGGCGTTCCGTGATAGGTGTCGAGCACAAAGACCGAGTCCTCGTCAGGCAGCTCAAGCCCCGGAGCCACCTCCGGCATCCGCGCCTTCTGCTCGTCGCGCTCCGTCGCGGCTTCCTTGTCGATCTCCGCAGCCTCCTTCATCGCCGGCGACTGATCGCCCGCGACTGCCGCATGATCGCGCTCCCATTTGCGCGTCGCCTCCCAGTCCACAAGATCGGCGGGAAGCTCTTCCCAGTCGCCGCCGCGCTCCACCGAGATGTAGCGCACACGGTCGCCGACAATCTCGTACTGGCGCACGATCTGGTAGCTGCCGTCCTTGAGAATCAGGCGATGATTCTGCCCCGTGCCGGGCATTGCCGGCTTGAGCGGGAGCGGCTTCTGCTCAGGCTGCTGTTGCGTCTGCGCCGCGCCCGGGGACGCGCCTGCAAGCGCCCATGCCAAAACGCCAACGCCGGCCAATCGCCCCGCAAAGCCCCTCATTGCAATCTCTCCCGATGCCTCACATTTTAGACGCCTTGCCGTCCAGCCGGTTGGCCGCGAAGTGATGGGAAGGAATAGCGGAAATGAATTTCGCATCCCCGCCGCCGTTAAAATCTGTGTATTCTAAAAAGACAGAACGGACTTCCCAGAAGAAATGACCAGCATCCAGCACACTCGTGTCCGCACGCCGCGTAAGTTCACCGCGGTTACGGTAGTGTGCCTGATTCTGCTGGCCCTGCTCGCCGTGGTTCAGGTGGCGCACGTCCACCCGCTCGAAACGGACGCCGACCACTGCCCACTCTGCATTGTCATGCACTCCGCCGCGCCGGTTGCCGTGGCCGCAGCGGTCATCGTCATGGTGCAGTTGGGCGCGGCAGCGCCGCTGCGCGAGATTCGCGTAGTCTTCCGCACCTGGCACCCCACGTTCTTCATCCGTCCGCCGCCCTCGTTCTGACTCCGCGCACTTCCGCCTGATTTGCAGCCTGATCTGCCACCGCCGGTTTCCGCCGGGCGCGGCAATGTAAATATCCGGTCAGGCACTCTTTCCAGCAAGCAAGCGCGCATCGCGCCACGGGCGCAGATGCAGATTCTCCGGAGCAGCCACATGATGCCCTTTCTACGCGGCACGCATCGCCGCATCGTCTTCACTCTCATATTCGTTCTATCCCTCGCAGGCTTCAGTGCCGCACAGTCCGGCAATGCCGGCGCCATCCGCGGCACGGTTGCCGATTCCAGTGGCGCCGTGATTTCCGGCGCTTCTATTCGACTCGTTAATGCCATCAGCGGCTTTGACCGCACCGTTATCAGCGACGCAAGCGGGCAGTTCGTCATTCCCGTTGTGCCATTCAATGGCTACCAACTCACAGTCACGGCCAACGGATTCTCGCCGTTGCGCCAGAGCGCCGAGATTCGTTCGAGCGTGGGCGTTACGCTTAAGCTTGTGCTTCAGGTGCAGTCGTCCAGCACCACGGTCACGGTGCAGGGCGGAGCCGGCGACCTCGTCGAAAACGATCCCACCTTTCACACCGACGTGGACCGCGATCTCTTTGTGAAGGTGCCGCTCGAAAGCCAGTCCTCTTCGCTCAGTTCGCTCGTCACCATGTCCACGCCGGGCGTTGCGGCTGACTCCAACGGCCTCTTCCACGGCCTCGGCGACCACGCCTCGAACTCGTTCTCCATCGACGGTCAATCCATCACCGACCAGCAGAGCAAAGTCTTCTCCAACCAGATTCCCTCCAACTCCATTCAGTCGATCGAGGTCATCTCCGGTGCGCCGCCGGCTGAGTTCGGCGGCAAGACGAGTCTCGTAATCGTAGCCACAACCCGCTCCGGCGAAGGCATCACAAAGCCCACCGGCAGCATCAGCGCTTCCTATGGCTCGTTCGGCTCGGTCACCGGCGGCTTCGATCTCTCCTATGGCCGCAAGAACTGGGGCAACTTTCTCGAAGCCGATGGCATGAACAGCGGCCGCTTCCTCGATCCGCCGGAGTTCGCCGTTTTTCACGACAAGGGCAACGAGCAGAACGTCTTTGACCGCATCGACTACACGCTCACGCCCGTCGATTCCATGCATCTCGACCTGAACTACAGCCGCTCGTGGTTCCAGACGCCGAACACCTTCGACAACCTGAACGTGCAGAACGTTACCAGCGACGGCGCAACCCCCGATCCCGTCTTTGGCAACGTGGGCAATGCCGACCAGCGCTCGCAGATCGGCACATTCAACATCTCGCCGACCTACACGCGCGTCGTCAGCGACCACTCCGTGCTGAACTTCGGCGCCTTCGTCCGCAAGGATCTCTACCACTACTATCCAAGCAACGATGCGCTCGCCGATCTCGGCCCGGAGAATCTGCAAATCGAGTCCATCTACCAGAACCGCACGCTGATGAACACCGGCGTGCACTCGGATTTCTCCTGGGCGAAGGGCATTCACAACATCAAGATCGGCGCGCAGTACGCGCAGACCTTCCTGCGAGAGAACGACAGTCTTGGCGTAGTGGACCCGCTCTACAACGCGCCCTGCGTGGATGCGGACGGCAACCCGGTAGCTGGTTATAGTGCCGTTTCCTGCCCGGAGGGCCAGGCGAACCCGAACTACCTCACCGTGCTTGGTCCCTACGACCTGACGCGCGGCGGCGATTCCTACTTCTACCATGGACAGACCGACGTGAAAGAGCTTGCCCTCTACGTACAGGACCAGATCAAGGTAGGCAACTGGACGGTGAACGCGGGCATTCGCGGCGACATCTACAACGGCCTCACCGTTGCTCGCCAGGCCGAGCCGCGCGTCGGCGTCGCGTACCACATCAAGCCGTCGAACACGGTTCTCGGCCTCTCCTACGCGCGTACGTTGGAAACGCCCTTCAACGAGAACCTTGTGCTTTCGAGCGAAGGCTGCTCGAACGCAGTGCTGTCGCCGCTGCTGCTCTGCTCGCCGGGAGTCTCCAGTACCGAGCAGCCCGGCTTCCGCAACGAATTTCACGCCAGCATTCAGCAGGCCTTCGGCAACTGGGCGGTGGTGAGCGGCGAATACATCTGGAAGTACACACACAACGCTTTCGACTTCTCGGTGCTTGGCAATACGCCGATTACCTTCCCCATCGACTGGCACAACTCGAAGATTCCCGGCTACGCGCTGCGCGCCGAGATGCCGGAACACCATCACATCAGCGCGTACTTCGTGGCCTCGTCGGTGGCTGCTCGCTTTTTCCCGCCGCAGTCGGCCGGCGCGGGCGCGACGGTGGGTCAGGGTGGCTCGCCGTTCCGCATCGATCACGATGAGAAGTTCAACCAGACCACGCACCTGCAGTATGAATTCGCCAAGCACGGGCCTCTGAATGGACTCTGGTTTGGATGGAACTGGCGCCTCGACTCGGGCTTGGTGGCCGGCGCAGCGCCCTGCTATAACTCGGACACGAACGCCAATACGGACTGCCTTCCGTTCTCCGTGGACGCCAACCAAAATCCCAACCTGATGAACGGCCAGCCGTTCATCAACCTGGGGGCCGGCGGGCTTGATGCCGACCAGGAGTTTGAAGCGGGCCTTTACTGCGGTACCTTCAAGGCCACGCCGGGCAATCCGATCATGACCGACGGCCAGCCGGGCTGCCCTGCCTCGCAGCTCCACTCCAGCCTGATCTCGATTCCGAAGCCGGGCGTGGAGGACGCCGATCTCGACCCGACTCGCATCTCGCCGCGCAATCTCTTCGATGCGACGATCGGCCAGGACAACATCTTCCACGCTGACCGCTACAAGGTGAACCTGAACCTGACAGCGATCAACCTGACCAACAAATACGCGCTCTACAACTTCCTCTCCACCTTCAGCGGCACGCACTATGTAACGCCAAGGGCCCTGACGGCGAAGGTTACGTTCAACTTCTAAAAGCAGGGACTAAGGGACTAGGGACGTAGGGACTAAAAAAGGCCGGGGATTGCTCCTCGGCCTTTCTATTTTTGCCAGCCTCTATGATGCTGATGCACAAAGCAGCAATTCCGGTAAGTTTCGTGGTTGACGCGGAAAGGAGCGGGGGGCTAAAGCCCGCATTTTCGATCGTTGCTTGTTCGGCGCCACTAAAATCGTGCCCTGTTACGAAGCAAATTCGGTAGTGGGTCAGCACCATAATTGTGTTTCGCGCCGTCGTTATGACGGCTTAAAAGTTAAAGGCCGGGAAGCAATCCCCGGCCTTTTTTAGTCCCTACGTCCCTGGTCCCTGCCTTTACGGCGTGCCTTCCTTCACAATCTGCTCCGCGAAGTAGTTCTTCACCTGCGCCTGATCGTGAAGCATTTCAAGGTAAGCCAAATTGAGGAGCTGACCCTTGCGCTCGCGCAGTCCCTGACGGATGGACTCATGCGTGCGCGGATCGCTCAGGTCGCGCTGTCCGGCGGCCTCAAGGCTGTTGAGCTTGTAAATGGCGTAGCCTATGACCTTGTGCGAGGGATCGAAGACAGGCAGGGCGTCGGTAATCTGTCCCTGCTTGAGCTTGGAAACAGCGCCATAAACCACCGGGTCGCCGTGCAACTGCGTCTCCGTGACGAAGCCCATGTCGCCGCCGCTTTGCGCGAAGTTGGCATTCTCGGTAAACTGCGTGGCCAGCGTGGCAAAGTCCTCGCCGCCCTGGATGCGGCCGCGGATGGTTTCAATTTCCTTGCGCGCCTCGGCCTCGTTCGGCGTCTTGTGCTGGTCCGCCGCACCCTGCTGCGGCGGATTGCCGCTCACAATGATCTGCGAGAGCCGGTAGGTTGGCTCGATCAGGTTGAACTCCGCCTTGTGCGCGTTGTAATAGGCCGTAATGTCGGCGTCCGTGATGTTGATCTTCGACTCGATCTCTTTATTGATGAGCTTGGTCTTGGTCAACTCGCGGCGAATGTCGCGCTTGAGATCGTCGAGCGTGATGTTGCGCTGCTGAAGCTGCTTGTTGAACTCCTCTTCCGTGTAGGGAGTCTTCATCTCGGTCAGCTTGGCGTTCACGTCTTCGTCGCTGGCCACCAGGTTGAGCTTGGCGGCGCGCTGCTGCAGAATCTCATCCTCGATCATGCCGTGGAGAATGTTCAGCCGCATGATGTCGGCCTGCTCGGTCGCAGGCTGCTGCTGTCCCTGCGCCTGCCCCTGGTTGTTCAGCGAGGCCTTGTAATACTTTTCGAGGTCGGCGCGGAGAATCTCCTTGCCGTTGACCGTAGCCACTACGTCAGGTCCGGGAGCGTGATTGCAGCCGATGGCGGCGAGCAGGAAAGCGCTGGCAGTGAGAGCGATGACTGGACGCATCCGCGACGGAATGGCACGCATCCACGCCGGAAAAATTGCTTCGAATTGCAACCTTAATCTCCTCACGGAAGCGGACAAAGCTTCCAGCTTTTAAGGATAACAGGGCCGGCGCCGTCTACTGCGCTAAGGCTCCGTGCCCCATCCTTGTGCCTTTTTTCTGGCGCAAGGGTGGGATGGCGATACCGCTTACTGCCCCGGCGTCGCGGCTTTTGCCGGAGCACTCTTTGCCGGGGCCGGTGACTCTGCCGGCGGCGGTTCCACCCCGGCGGCCTTGAGTGCGCGGTCAATCACCAGCCAGAGCTGTTCCCTGGGAATGGCGCCGTCCACGCGCTCGCCATTGATGAAGAGCGCCGGCGTGCCCTGAATGCCGAGCACATCGGCCTCGGCGGCGGAGGCTTTGACCCCGGTTTCATCCTGTTTGGTCAGGCAGGCTTCCAGCTTGGGTGAATCCAGTTGGCCTACGGCGGCCAGATCGCGTGCAATGCGATCCAGAGCGGCAAAGCTGCGCGTCAGGTTGCGGTCCTGGCCGTTGATCTCCTGCCCGTGCTCGTGCAGGTAATCGACATACTGCCAGTAGACCTTGTCATTCTGGCTGGCCAGGCAGTTGGCGTCCACCGCGGCGCGCATCGCCCACGGGTGAATGTCAACCAGCGGATCGTCCTTATAGACGAAGCGTACCTTGTCCTTGTAGCGGTCGGCCGTGGCGGGGAAGAGCTGCTGGTGCATCCGCGCGCAGAAGGGACATTCGAGATCGTCGAAGTTGATAACCGTTACCGGCGCCGTGGCGCTGCCGCGCACGGGGCGGTTGGCGAGATCGATGTGAAAGACCGGGTTGTTGACCAGGTCGAAAGTCTCAAGCCGCGCCAGCTTCGTATTGTCCTTCGAGATCAGGAAGTCGAAGCTCGATGTGTGGTCAGCCTTCATGAAGCGGATGGGAACCGTGTCGTAGCCCGGCATGTCGGATGGTTTGCGCGCGCCGATCGAGACGCTGTAGTCCTGCGGCAGGTTGAACTGCGAGCGGACCATGACTTCGATGCGGCGGTTGAGATCGGAGCTGGCTTGCGGGGCGGGCTGAGCCTTGCATCCGGCGGTAAGCGCAAGTGCAAGCAGGCAGGCAGGGAGACGGAAACGCAACAATGATCGATCCTCTTCTGGAAAGAATAACGCAGCGGCGCTGGGATGCTGCCTCACAACCCGCTGGGATATGGACGCGGCAGAATCGGATTCGGGCCACATCCGGCAACGTATCCGGCTGTCTTATAATGAGGAATCACGTATTTTCGCTTGCGGAGCGCATCTGAAGCGCGCCGCCGCGGACCTTGGATTCCCAAAACGATGCCGGAACATATTAAGAATCAGCTTCAAAAAGAAATCGCGGTACTCGAGTACGAGTTGGCGCACGAGCTGCCCGCCGAGATCAAGAAGGCCGTTTCGCTGGGCGATCTCTCCGAGAACGCCGAGTACCACATGGCCAAGCAGCGGCAGGAGTTCGTCAACGCGCGCCTCGGCCAGCTCAAGAAGCGCATGGCCGAGCTCTCGCTGGTCAATCTCGCCAACATTCCTCGCGACAGGACCGGTTTTGGCTCGACCGTCGTGGTCTTCGACACGCAGAAGGATGAGGAGATCGTCTACCGGCTGGTAACGAGCGAGGAGTCCGATGTGTCCAAGGGGCTCATCTCGACGACCTCGCCTATCGGCCGTGGCCTTGTAGGCAAGCGCGTGGGCGAAGTGGCAACCATCGTTACGCCCAACGGCAAGCGCGAGCTGGAAATCCTCAAGCTCACCACCATTCACGACGAGGCCGAAGCGGCTGAGCAGCAGGACGGAGCCGCCAACGGGACTGGCTCTGGAGCCGCGCAGTAGAAGTAAATGCAGGAAGACGCAATGATCTGGAGTGGTTTGTAATGACATGGACTGGCGGCTTTGGCCGCGCCTGCGGGTGGCTACTGGATAAGATCGTTCACGGTCTGTCGCTCACCCGCATCTCTCCCAACGTGCTCACCTTCTTTGGGCTCGTCATCAATATCGTCGCGGCCTTCTTCTTCGGCCACGCGGATGCCACCAATGCCGGCCGCATGTTTCTCTATGCGGGCCTCGTCATTATCGGTGCGGGAATCTTTGACATGGTGGACGGCCGCGTCGCGCGCCGCACCAATCAGGTCACAGTCTTCGGCGCGTTCTTCGATTCCGTTATCGACCGCTACTCCGACGTGGTGCTCTTCTTCGGCCTGCTGGTCTACTACGCGCGCATTAACCACTTCCGCTACGTGGTGCTGACGGCTTTTGTGATGGTCACTTCGCTGATGGTCAGCTACACCCGTGCCCGCGCCGAAGCCCTCATCGGCTCCTGCAAGGTAGGCTTCATGGAGCGCCCGGAGCGCATCGTGCTGATTATCTTAGGTGCGCTCTTTAATCACTGGGGCGTGATGGCTCCGGTATTGTGGGTGCTCGCTGTTCTCTCGACGATCACGGTAGTCCACCGCATCCAGTACACTTACCAGAACACCAAGCACCTGGCGCCGCTCAGCTAGCGTTTTTCAGCTATCAGCAGTAAGCTCCGTGCCCCATCCTTGTGACTTTTTCTGTCGCAAGGGTGGGACAGCAATACAGCCTACCTCAGCAAGAACGGCTGTGTACCCCACCTCGCGGCGTCTTTGTAGGGTGGGATAGCACAACAGCCAGATTCAGCAAGAACAGCCCCGCACGCACAGTGCTCAGCAGTTCACCACCACCACCGAGCAGCCCTTCTCCACCGGCTTCCACTGCGAGAGAAAGGCCGTCACGGAGTTCGACTCCATGTTGCGCATATTCTCGAACTCGCCGCCGGTCTGGCTGTAGAGCAGCTTGCCCTTTTCGTTCAGCACGGCCAGCGCCGGCACGCCCTTGTGCAGTGGAATCCCGTACCTGTCGGCGATGTCCATATTGGCGTCAAAGTGGCCTATATTCACGTGCACCAGGATGTAATTCGCCTCCAGAATCGGCCGGTTCCGCTCGTTGTGAAAGTAGATGTCGAGAACCTGACAGTCGCCGCACCAGTTGCCGCCGAAGTCGAGAATCACGCGCTTGTGCGTGGCCGCGGCGGTCTTGAGCGCGGTGGCAAGGTCGGTCTTCGCCTGCACCGGGTCAGGGTAAATCTCTCGCGGCGCAGCGGTTGCAATCGCCGCAAAGGCGAGCAGCAGGGCAGGAATGGTGAGCAACTTGAGGAATTTCATGTGTGAAGCCTCCCAACAGGGGTGTCAATAATCTAGTTTGTCACAGGAGGTGATTGGATGCACTTCCCCCACCGGGCGGAGCGATTTACTCTTGTGGCAATGGACAAAAATCTTCGCAAACGGCTGGAATCGACTCCCTTTGCCGATCTGAACGCAATGATGGAGGGCTACGCCGCGGCGGCTGTCGAGACGGCGCGGCGCGAGTTTCAGCACACGCTCGATTACTCGCCGGAGTCGATGGACGCGCTCGATGAGATTCTCGTTCTGGTGGGCGAGAGCCCGGAACGCGACATCGACTTCGAGACGCGGCTGTGGGGCAGCTATCTGGGCGAGGCGCTGCGCCGCCGCTACGCCGGCCTGTGGGAAATGACGCAGTATCCGGGTTCGCCGGGGGGCGGCCAGACCGCCATGCCTGCTGTAGACGTGCGCGGATCGCGGCTCTTTCCCTTGATGAAGGTTCACCGCCGGCTCACCATGGGCGAAGAAGAGGATCTGGGCAGTTTTTTCTCAATGGTGACGGAGCGGCTCGGAAACCCGGCGCGGGTGAATTAAGACTTCCGTGCCCCACCCTTGCGCCTTCTTTCTGGCGCAAGGGTGGGATAGCACGCACTTCGCTCCCCGCTTGTGCGACAATAGATGTGTTCTAAGAACAGGCGCGAGAGTAAGCAGGGCGCGCAAAGGAGCATGACAATGGGCGAATTTCAGCCATGGCACATTCTGGTCGTTGTAATCGTTGCGTTCGTGCTGTTCGGAGCCCGTCGGCTGCCGGAGCTTGGCAAGGGACTCGGCGAGGGACTGAAGGGCTTTAAGGAAGGGCTAAAGGGCGTGACCGATCCCGCTCCTACGACCACCGCCCAGCAGTCCGCAGCGCCCGTTCCGCCGAGCGAGCAGAAACAGGCGTAAACGCCGCTCGCATCGCACCTCAGAACACAAATACGAAGGGCCTGTGCGTCAGCCGCACAGGCCCTTTCTGCTGCTGAAAAACCGTTCAGTATTTCGTGTCGCCGTCAGAGGATGAGGGCCAGTATCCTGTCGGCGCCACCACCTCCAGGTTCGGGCGGTTCACGCGCACATCGATCTTGCGGAACTTGCCGTCGATGAGCGGCTCGTGGCTCGCGTAGACCAGCGTGTACTTGGTGCGCGCCTCGCGGGCCAGGTCGATGTAGCTCTTTTCGATGTTGTTCACGCCGTGCTCGCCGTCCAGCGTGCCGCCGGTGGCCAGCACGTAGCTGATGAGCCGATTATCGTACTCGCCGGTAAAGGGAATATGGAAGCGGCTCAGCCGTCCCTCGCCCCAGCGGGCCGCCTCGCCCAGCAGCGTGCCATAGACCAGGATGTGGTTGGTCTGCAGGTAGTGCAGCACGTCGTTGTATTTGGCCGTGCTGCCGTACTCCTTGCCATCGGAGATCACGTAAATGATGCGGCGGCGTCCCTTGGGCCGCGACGAAAGCTCCTTGGCCGCAGCCAGGATCGCATCGTTCAGAGTGTGAATCTCCTTGGGGATGTTCACAAAGTAGCCGCTGCCGGCCGATTTGCCGACCTGCAGGTTCGGGTCCGCGCAGTTGCCGTTCACGTAGACGCCGCAGCTTGCAAACGGGCCGTCATTGACGGGGTTCAACTGCTCCGTGCCCGCAGATTTCGTCATCGACAGGATATAGGGCACGCGGGCCGACTGCGCGCCGGTAAAGCCGCCCGACTGGTTGTGCGCGCCGTGGCCGTAGGTAAAGACGGCAACCTCGTCATAGGCCGTCAGCGCACCCTGAATCGTGCCCAGAGAGTCGTTTACCTGCGCCATCACATCGCGGGGCAGGCTCTGGTCCACCACAAAGGCCACGGAGAGCGGATAGGCGTCCACGTTGAAGACCTTCAGCGGCTCATAGGAGCTGTTTTCGTAGACGCTGAAGTCGCGCCAGTCCAGGCCGCCCACTTCGTTGCCCTTCGAGTCCTTCACCGTGACGGGAACCTCGACGTAGGTAACGTTGAGCCGAAGGACGTGGCCGATCTCCTCGGGGCTGAGGTTTTCCGGAGGCGTCTGCGGCGGTGTGGGAGGCACAACAGGCTGTTGCATCGCCGGCTGCTGTGGTGCCTGCTGTGTGGCCGCGCCCTGTGCGTCGCCGGAGCTGGAAGAGCCGGTCGCCGGGGTCTCCGTGCCCGCTCCGCCGCCGGGCCGGATGGGGCCGGTGGCCGCGTCCGTAATCGGCGATGGTGCGGTCTGGGGCTGGGGCGCCGGCGCATCGGGAATCGGCGCAGGCTGTTGCTTTTGCTGGCTTTGCTGCTGCTGCTGCGCAAGGGCGGGCGCGCTAAAGTTCATGCCAAGGCTCAACAGGGCCGTCAGCGCCGTCATTTGCATTGTGGACTTCACAGGTATTCCGGTCCTCCGCACGGCGGCCGTGACGGCCGCGTACCACCCGTCCGGGAAATAGAAGGACTGGGCATTGTTCAGAGTATCAGACGCACAACAAACGTGGATGGATGCCGAGGGCGGTGGAGAGGCTGCTCCTCTCATTCGGCATACTTTGCCAGAGGGGTGGGAAAACGCGCATTTCGCGCTATGCTCTCCATAGCGCCACGTCGTCTAACGGAATGAGGGTGGGGGATGAAGAAGTTTCTTCTCGGTCTGATCGCGGTTCTTGCCGCAGCGGCGTTCGCGCCCGTGGCGTGGGCGCAGCTTCCGCCCACGCCGGACGCGCCGCCTGTCAGCACCGCTCCGCCTGTGCCTGAAGAAGAGCAATCTGCTGGCACGCTTCGGCTGAACGTGAACCTAGTCGACCTCTACTTTACCGTCAAAGACAAGTCGAACCAGCTCGTTCCGCATCTCAGCAAAGACGATTGCACCGTCTCCGAGAACAAAGAGCCGCAGGTCTGGAAGAGCTTCGCCGCCGAGAATGACCTGCCGCTCACGCTCGGCATCCTGCTCGACACATCGGGGAGCCAGCAGCGCGTTCTGCCGCTCGAACAAGATGCCGGCAGCCGCTTTCTCGAACAGGTTCTGCGCAAAAAGGACGAGGCCTTTGTGCTCTCCTTT
>JAATFM010000152.1 GCA_015655195.1 Terriglobales bacterium | reverse complement strand
TCTTTCCCGGTGGTATACTTTCAAAGGCAGGGCGCTTGCGCCATATTCCAGATTCCAAGATGATTCTCTGAGGTTTTCCCATGTCCGGCCACTCCAAATGGGCCACAATCAAGCACAAAAAAGGCGCGCTCGATGCCAAGCGCGGCAAGACCTTCACCCGCCTGATTAAAGAAATCACCATCGCCGCCAAGCAGGGCGGAGGCGACCCCGATGGCAATCCACGGCTGCGCGGCGCAGTTCTCGCGGCCAAGGCCGAAAACATGCCCGCCGACAACATCAAGCGCGCCATCCAGCGCGGCACCGGCGAGCTCGAAGGCGTCAACTACGAGGAAATCACCTTCGAGGGCTACGGCCCTGGCGGCGTTGCCATTGTTGTTGAAACCCTCACCGACAACCGCAACCGCACCGTCTCCGAAATTCGCCACACGTTCTCGAAGAACGGCGGCAATCTCGGGACCACCGGCTCGGTGCTCCACATGTTCTCGAAGAAGGGCCTCATCGCCATCGAAAAATCCGCGGCCGACGAGGACACGCTGATGAACATTGTTCTGGAGCACGGCGGCGAGGACCTGAACGACGAAGACGACAGTTGGGAGATTCTCACCGATCCCGCGTCTTTCGAGGCCGTTTCCGAGGCCGTCAAGGCTGCCGGCATTCCCACTGTGGCAAGCGAGGTCACGATGATCGCCTCCACCTACACCAAGCTCGAAGGCGCGCAGGCCAACGCCATGATCCGTCTGCTCGAAGCCCTCGAAGACTTTGACGACACCCAGAACGTCTACTCGAACTTCGACATGGACGAAGTTGAGGTGGCGGGCTGATTCCAGCCACAACAGGGATCGAGGCCGCCCGGTTGAGGCGGCCTTTTTCTTGAACTGCCGGGGATTCTACTTTTGCGGAGAAATTCGTTGACTCGATTTGTGAAAACTGCCGTTTATGCCTTTGTCGTTGGAATCGCACTCATCTCGATGCGAGTAACTGCCCAGGAACCAACCGCTCAGGATCAAGTCACGGTGGCGCGTGGTGTGGCGCTTCCTCTGAGCCCCGTTGCCGAGGCCCGCGACAAGCAGCTCTGGGAGATGGGCCCCTTCGTCAACTGGGGCAAGGGCGTAGGTGATCGCGCCGACTTCAACTTTCTATGGGGCGGATTCCAGATCGGCAAGCCGCTCACGCCCGTTCTTCACGCCGGCATCTTCAGCGGCCAGTTCGAGTTTGGCAGCAACATCATGCCGCTCTGGCAGGCCTACACGCCCTCGCCGCATGAGCAGACTTACACCTGCCAAACGCCCACGGGGGAGTTGCAGTCTTGCACGGAGTCCGTCGGCGGCGGCACATACCGCGGCGTCAGCCTTACGCCCGTCATCCTGCGCTGGAATTTTCGCACGCGCTCGCGCCGCATCCAGCCCTGGTTCCAGGGCGCCGGTGGCCTCATCTATACCACGCACAAGTTTCCGCCCGATGTCCTCCTTCCGCATGGAACCCCCGGCGGCACATCCGTGTGGAACTTTTCGCCGCAGGGCGGCATCGGCGTCCATTACTTCACGAGCCAGCGCCGCTCCATCGACGTCGGCCTGAACGCCGTTCATATTTCGTCCGCCTCGCTGGGCGATCACAACCCCGGCGTTAACGCCAGCATCCAGGTGCAGGTGGGCTACACGTTCTGGAAGTAAGAAAGGCAGGGACGTAGGGACTGGTAACGACAGGTTAGCCAGTGACCAGATTTTTCGGCTGATTTTGTTTTTCCTAGTCTCTGGTCCCTATATCCCTAGTCCCTACGCAATGACCGAAGCCAACTCCCAACTCGTCGAGTGCGTCCCAAACTTCTCCGAAGGCGTGGACGAGCGCAAGATCAAGGCCATTGTGGCCGCGATGCGCGTCGATGGCGTGCGCCTGCTCGACTGGTCGATGGACCCGGATCACAATCGCTCCGTCGTGACCGTTGCCGGGCCGCCCGCGGCTGTCGTCGAGTCCGCCGTGCGCGGGGCAGGGAAGGCAGCCGAACTAATCGACCTTACCGTGCAGCAGGGCGTGCATCCCCGCATCGGCGCGGCGGATGTGATTCCCTTCGTGCCCGTCTCCGGCATCAAGCTCGACCAGTGCGCGCTGCTGGCCCGCCAGGCCGGCATGGAAATCTGGCGCCGCTTCGGCGTGCCTGTCTATTTCTATGAGGCCGCCGCCGCGCGGCCCGACCGCGCCAATCTCGAAGAGGTTCGCAAGGGCCAGTTCGAGGGTTTGCGCGACGCCGTTCGCAAGGATTCCTCGCGCCGTCCCGATCTCGGCGGCCCGGGCCTGCATCCCACGGCTGGAGCCAGCGCCGTGGGGGCGCGGAAATTCCTCGTGGCCTGGAACATCTACCTCAACACCGCCGACGTTGCCATTGCCCGTTCCATTGCCCGCGATATTCGTGCTTCCTCGGGTGGCCTCAAGGGAGTCAAGGCTCTCGGAGTGCTCGTCCACGGCCGCGCCCAGCTCACCATGAACATTACGGACTTTGAGACCACGCCGCTTTCCCGCGTTCACTCGCGCGTTGCCGCTCTCGCCGCACGCCACAAGACCACGCTCACCGAGGGCGAGATTATCGGCCTCGTTCCGGAGGCCGCCTGCGAGCACGAGAGCGAATGGATGCGCCAGCTAAGCGTCTTCGATCCCGAGGCCAAAATTCTGGAACGCAGGCTGGAAGACCCGCTGCCGTGGCCGAAGTAGAAAAAAGCAAGGACAGTGGAAAACAGGAAAATTTCTTCTTCGTCTCGCAAGCGTTTTCCGTGCTCGTTGCGTCATTTTCTTTGACGGTACAATCTAAGCAGTACAGGAAGCGCCGATTCGGCAGCGAAAGCGCGCCTCCGGAGGAAACAAATTGAGCAGCAAACTGAAACTCGTCTCCGCACTTGTTCCGGCATTCGCTCTGGTTCTCGGCGCGGTTTCCGCACAGGCCGCCGAGCTCTCCAATGAGGCGCAAAACGCCATTCCCAGTGACGTTCGCCAGCTTGTCGTCATCGATTACCGCGCCATGGAGAACTCCGGCACGGCAATGCAGTTGCGCGACCGCGTCATGCCTCCCGAACTGAAGCAGTTCGAGGAGGCCATTCGCAAGTCCGGCCTCAACGACAACCACGACGTGGACCAGCTCGCCTTCGCGCTCTTTCATCCCGCCGGCAAGGGCGATGAGGTCGTGATTCTCGGTATCGCGCAGGGCCAGTTCGACACCCAGGCCATTCTTGCCGATTTCAGGAAGCGCGGCGTGAAGCCCACAGTCGTCCGCTCCAACAAGATTTATCCCATGGCTAAATCCGGCATGGTACTCTGCTTCGTCGATCAGTCCACGATGATCTTTGGCGGGCAGGATGCGGTCAAGGCCTCGCTGGACGCACGTGACGGCAATGCCAGGAGCCTGCTCTCGAACAGCTCGCTTATGGAAGCGGTTCGCGCCACCGACTCCGCCGCGCTCTGGAGCGTGTTGGACGCGACCGGCACGCAGAACATGATGAAGCAGATTCTCGGCGAGGCCGGTTCCGTGGCCGACTTTGACTCCGTGAAGAAGCGCATGCAGGTTTCCTGGTACGGCATGGACTTTACCCACGGTGTCCGGTTCGACCTCACCATCGTGACCGGCGACAACTTTGCTGCTGCTACTATCTCCTCGCTGCTCAACGCTGCGGTTGTCTACAAAAAGACCGCGGGTGATAACGACGAAAAGGCCGCACTGGCAGGTGCGGATGTCAGCTCCAGCGCCGGCCAGCTCAAAATCCACTTCGCCGCCTCGGATAACGAATTTGCCAGCCTGCTGAAGTCGTCGATGTTTCAGAGCATGGTGAGGTAAAAGCAGGGACTGGAAACTAGCGACCAGGGACGAAGGACGAAACAATAAAGCGGGCTGCATCGATCTCCGATGCAGCCCGCTTTATTGTTTCTAGAGCATTTCTCGTGCTGGTATGGAGTTTCGGGTGCCCCACCTTCGCCGGGTTTAGGAGAAACGCTCTAAAGTCCAATATCCGGCCCTTCAGTTCCGGAACTCCGCCTTATCCCCCGGCAGCAGCACAATTTGGAGCTTGCCTTCCTGTCCCTCGCTCAGCGCTGGTCCGGTCATCTGCGCCAGATGTTTGTCCTTGGTGGTGTACTGCACCTTGACTTGCCCGGAGCCCTGTACCTGAACGCTTTGTTGCACCGTGTCGCCCGCCTCGACTGAATCTGCGCCAAAGCTGGCGCTGGGGTAGTCCACTTCGAGCAGGCGGATGGTGCTTCCTGTGCGGTTTTCTGCTTTAATTTCAATGTGATGCGAGCGACATCCAGCAAGAAGGATGAAGAAAGTGGCGGAAGTAATTGCGAAGAAAGTCTTTGCCCGGTGACTCATTTGGGGGCGGCCTCTGTTTCTGCCGTTTCCGGGCGCTTGCCGAGAGTCTTTTCCACGCGGTCCAGCCGCTTGAGCAGCTCGGGAAGCCGCTGAAAAATCGTTACCGCCCGCAGCCAGGTGCGGTTGTCAAAGGCTGGCGAGCCGGAGATCATCTTTCCTGCCGGAACATTGTGGGAGACGCCGGACTGCGCCGTGAGAATGACCCCATCGCCGATCTCGCAGTGGCCTGCCACGCCCGTCTGGCCGGCAAGAATGGCCCGCGAGCCGACGACCGACGAGCCGGCCAGCCCGGCCTGCGCGCAGAGAAGCGTGTCTTCGCCCACGCGCGAGCCGTGGCCCACCTGGACGAGATTGTCGACCTTGGTTCCGGAGCCGATTTCGGTCGCGCCGACCGTCGCCCGGTCGATGCAGGCATTGGCCTGCACGTCTACGCGGTCGCCGATCCGCACCGGCCCGGACTGCGGAATCTTCTCCCACTGCCCGGCGTCGTTTTTGGAAAAACCGAAGCCGTCCGCGCCGATTATTACGCCGTTTTCGAGCGTCACATGATCGCCGAGAATGCAGACCTCGCGCACCACGGCGTGGGCGTGGGCGAAAAAGTGACTGCCGGCCTGCACGCCGGGGTAGAGAACCACGTGTGGCAGCAGCGTGGCATGGGGCCCGAGTTTGACTCCCGGCCCGACAACAACATATGCGCCGATATGTGCGCCCTCGCCGATCTCCGCCGTCGGGTCGACGACCGCCGTGGGATGAATTCCCGGCACGTAAGCTGGCGGCTGGTAGAACAGCCCCAGCGCCCGCGAAAAGGCGTGATAGGGATTTTTGATTCGCAGCGTAGCAGCGGAAAGCTCGGGAAACTCCGGCTCTACAAGCACCGCGGCGGCCTGTGTGGTGCGTGCCAGGCCCGCATAGCGCGGGTTTGCGACAAAGGTAATCTCCGAGGGGCCGGCCTCCTCGATTCCGCGTACGCCGGTAATTTCGAGCTTCGCGTCGCCGCGCAGCTCCGCGCCCAGCCGGGTTGCCACTTCGCCAAGTTGCATTGAAGTTGATTGTAATGCAGCATATATACCGTTGCCTGCGTCTTACATGTCGAATGCGCGCAGTGTCTCAGTTGAATTTGCCCTGAAAGCCCGCAAAACATGAAAGAGAGGCTTTGCTCCTGAGATAAATCTTTCGAGACGTAAATCTTTCAAGCTGAGACACCGCCATAATGCGAGATGCTTGGGACGAGGTACTTTGATGGCACAGATGCCGTTTTCCATGCAGGACTGGGTTCTGGTTATTTTTCTGTTCTGCGCGGTGGTTGTCTTCAGCAACGTCGTTCATTACCTCGTCTTTGGGTTGCTGAAAAAAGACAAGCTGGAAACACGCCGGCGCTCGAATGAGATCGAGCGCCGGATGACGTGGCCGGCCCGCTCCGTCTTTCTCGTCATCTGCCTGCGGATTGCGCTGCCGTTTGTGCCGCGAATTCCGGATATATGGCGGGGCCGCTCCTCGCAACTGCTGGAAGTCCTGCTGGTTCTGGGGCTCGGCTGGCTTGCCATCTCCGGCGTCTACCTCTTTGAATCGCTCACGCTGCGCCGCTTTGACCTCTCAGTGAAGGACAACTTGCGCGCCCGCCGCATTCATACGCGGATGCAGTTTGTGCGGCGCATCCTGATCGGCGCGGTGTTCGTGATCGATGCAGTGGGGCTGCTATGGAGCATTCACGATGTCACGCTCTGGCAGTGGGGAACCGGCTTGCTGGCCTCCGCTGGACTGGCATCGCTGCTGCTGGCCGCCGCCGCCAAATCCACCGTTGCCAACCTGCTGGCCGGCCTGCAAATCGCCTTCAGCGAACCGATCCGCATTGACGATGTGGTAGTGGTGCAGGGCGAGTGGGGGCGTGTCGAAGAGATCACGAGCACTTACGTGATCGTGAAGATATGGGACGAGCGGCGGCTTGTGGTTCCGCTCTCCTATTTCATCGAGAACCCCTTCCAGAACTGGACCCGCCGCCGCGCGGAGATTATGGGAACAGCTTTTCTGTATGTCGATTACTCGGTTCCCGTGGAACCTCTGCGCGCCGAACTCGATCGTATTGTCCGCGGGTCCGAGCTTTGGGATGGCCGCGTCTGCGGATTGCAGGTAACGAATCTGACCGACCGCACGATGGAACTGCGCTGCCTGGTTAGTTCGCGGGATTCCGCGGAGAACTTTGACCTGCGCTGCATTGTGCGCGAAAAGATGATTGAGTTCCTGCACAGGGAATTTCCGAATGCGCTGCCGGTGGTTCGCATCGAGAGCAGAGGCCAGATCAGTGGTGAGTTGCCTGCGGCTGGCGGCGTGACTTAGAGAAGGGAATAGAGCACAGGTACATAGAAAAGCAACTGCGGCTCCTTCGACTTCCCCTCTGCCTCGTTCGGGGTCGCTCAGGATGACAGTGGGTGGGAAAAGTTTGTGCCATCCCAGGTCCACAACGTAACGTATGTCCCGGTACACTCAGAGCGCACGAATCAGCACGTCGACTAATCGTCCTGCGCGGATGGGCACTCTTCTTCGGACGACTCTACGCGGTTGCGTCCGGCGCGTTTGGCGGCATAGAGAGCCCGGTCCGCGCACTGGATCAGCGCTGTTTCGTCCTTTGCGTTGTCCGGCCGCATGGATGCAACGCCAATGCTGACGGTGACGATGCCGGGCGTATAAGGCAGGTGCCGAAGCTGCGCATCGGCCACGGATTGCCGGATGCGTTCGGCCAGCGCCATGGCTCCCTCGCGCGTGGCGCGGGGCAGAATTACGGCAAACTCCTCGCCGCCGTAGCGTGCCACCATGTCGGTGGAGCGTAGCGAGGCTCCGGCCATGATCGCCGCAATGCGGCGCAGGCACTCGTCGCCGGCCAGATGGCCGTAGTGATCGTTGTAGAGCTTGAATTGGTCGATGTCGACCATGAGCAGCGCCAGGCTGTTGTGCTGGCGCGCGGCATTCTGCCACTCGCGCTCAAGCTGCCGGTCGAAACGCAGCCGGTTGGCAAGACCTGTGGCGTAGTCCTGTGCGGCCATCGCGTCGGCCTCGTGAAAGGCCGCCGTCATCTCCTGGTGTATCCGGTCGCGGGCGCCAAGCGCCGCGTTGACTGCGTAGACGATCACGAGGTTTACGCAGAGAAAGAGCTGCAGGATGAAGAAACCGTGATGGTCGGTCGAAGCGCCGGAGATCATGAAGGCTCCGTGCGCCCGCTCGGTCATGTAGACGGCCGGCGCGGCGACCAGCAGAATGGCAAGCGCGGCGCCCGTGCCGCGCAGCCGGAAGACCGCGACCAGCACCGGCGGAATAATGAGGAAATCAATCGGCAGCCCGGTTTGTGTGAAGACGGCGATGGAGAGCAGCAGGATTGCGCCCAGAATCCCAATCGTCTCCCAGCGCTTTCTGGGCGCAAGGAGCGCCAGGAACTCGCTGCGGTCGAGCGCCAGGCAGAGCGGCGTCATGAGCGCCATTCCCATCACGTCGCCCACGAGCCAGTTTGCCAGCAGCTCGGGGTGGCGCGGATAGGTCCAGACCGCCAGCACCATCTCGACAAAGCCTGTGGAGGCGCAGGGAGCCAGCAGTACGGCGCAGAACACGAAGCGCAGCAGCGTGCGCATTTTCGTCAGGTCGGGTTTGGAGCCGTCGCGGCTGCTGACCAGCAGGGCGGCGATGACGACTTCGATGGTGTTTGCCGCCGTGTACAGCACGGCGCGGCTCGGCGAAAAGCCGCAGACGACGTGAACGCCGGTATTGATAACGATGCTTGCGGCCAGGTAGCTGGCCCAGTGGCGGCGCGCAATGGGAAGCAGAAAGGCCAGCAGCAGGCCGTTGGCGGGCCAGATAATATCGGCCACGGCCGGCGTGCGCGTGAGCGAATTGCCGCCCCACGAGGCCACGAGGTAGAGCAGCATGACAAAGCTGAAGCGGAAATAGGAATCAGGGTGGGCCCATGCCAGCAGACCGGCCTGGGCTCGGGCCGGATGCGGAGATGAGGAAGGACTCCCCGGGCCGTCATGTGCGGCAGGCGAAAGCGCCTTCATCTGTACGGTAAGCCTCCGACGGGTTGGGCGCGGTGTGGGCTTACCACAATGCCGCGCGATTCCGGTATCCGATGCAGCGCCTCGACGCTTGTTCGAACATTCAATTCTTGCTCTCCGGCAACGCCGGCATTCACAAAACCCGTACGGTACAAGTCGCGACCCTAACTGAAAGCAGATGCCGGAGGATTCTCGCTCGACGGTTCTTGATTTGTTACCAGCATAGCGTGAGTGGAAGTGCTTTTGAAGAACTTTCTAAAGGCAGGGACTAGGGAATAGGGACTAGGCGATGTCTGACGAATCATCCGTAGTGGGGTTTTGTAACAGGGCCGGGTTCCCAGGTCCCTGATGTTGGGACCTGTAATAGCATGAACCCACGTTCTCCCATGTCATCTAAGCAAAGTTGAAGGAGCCACGGCTGCTCTCTAGTCCTTGCCTTTCTCACCTCGGCGCCGGTTCGGCGGAATCGGCCAGCGCATAAGCCAGCACCGTCATCACCGCGGCGTTCTCGTTCAAGTGCTTGAAGTCGATCTTGTCGAAGGTGTCGGCGGGGGTGTGATGGTAATTGAAATAGAAGCGGCTGTCCTGGATGGGAGCGAAGCTCGGCACGCCGCCTTCCGTGAGCCCGGCAATGTCCTCGCCCGTCTCCGTCGAATCGCTCAGCACCTCCGCGCCGATCGGCTCCAGCACCGCCGAGAGCGGCCGCAGATATGCGCCGAGCGCCGGCTTGCCCGCGTAGTAGATTCCCGTCGGATGGTCTGCGCCAAGGTCGCTTTCAATCGCGCCGATATGATTGGCAAACTCCGCCTTGTGCTCGGCCATGTAGGCTGCCGCGCCCTGGGAGCCTTCTTCTTCGCTCATCCACGCGACGAAGCGAACGGTGCGTTTGGGGCGGATTCCCAGCTCCTTCAGCAGATGAATCGCCTGCATCGAGACCGCGATGCCCGCGCCGTCGTCGATAGCGCCGGTGCCGAGGTCCCACGAGTCGAGGTGCCCGGAGACGATTACCACCTGCTCGGGATGTTCGGAGCCCTTCCAGTCGGCAATCACGTTGTAGCTCTGCGCGTCGGGAAAGGTCTGTGGCGTGAGCGTGAGGTGCAGTTTGACCGGCCCCTGGTTGGCGAGATTGGCCAGCAGTTCGGCGTCTTCGGCCGTTACCGCGCCGGCGGGAATCTTTTCGATGCCGGGCGCGTAGTCCGTCATGCCGGTGTGTGGAATGCGGAACTCCGCGCCGCCCACGGAGCGAACCAGTACCGCGACTGCTCCGGCGGAAGCCGCTACAGCCGGCCCCGCGGCACGATAGACCACGCCGTTGCCGTAGGCGTTGAGTCCGTCCCCGTTCCCGGCCAGCTCCTTGTCAAAGGGATGATCGAAGACAAGAATTTTGCCCTTCACGGCTCCGGCGGGGAGCGCATGAAGCTCGGCGAAGTTTTTCACCACGACAACCTCGGCGGTGATGCCTTCGGGCGGCGTGGCAACGCTGCCGCCGAGAGCCGTCAGCACAATCTTCTGCTTGGTTCCAGTAGCCTGCCCCGGCCAACTCACCAACTCGGCTTTCTCTTCGCCGCGAACCCAATGCGGGACCATCGCCTTTTCAAGCGTTACCTCCGCTCCTAGTGCCCGCATCTCGCCCGCCACCCAATCCACCGCCGCCTGTGCCTGCGGCGAACCGCTCAGCCGCGGCCCGATGTTGTCCGTAAGGTGGTGTAGTTCGTTGTAGGCGTAAGGGTCCTTCATTGCCGCATCGCGCAGCTTGTTCATCGCGGCAAGCTGCTCCGGCGTCCAGGCGCTTTTGCCGCCGAGGCCGAGGAAGGCGTTCAGACGGTCCATCATGCTGGGCGGAGCGGCAGGAGGGTTGGCAGGAGGATTTTGCGCCAGGGCGGACGTGGCGCACAGAAGAGCCGCGGCAATCGAAAGGGAAAAGTGGCGGAAGTTCATGCCGGATGTTATCACGGGTACTTCGCGTATGGCGGAGCCGTGCCTTCGGCGCATACAGAGGCAGGGAAAACTTCGTGCTGTCCCACCCTTGCGGCAGAAAAAGGTGTAAGGATGGGGCACGGAGTTTTTGTGGTGCCCCAGGTCCCAACGTCTTGATCATCTACAGGCACCCGGCGTGTGTTGGAGCCGCGAGAATCTCGAGCAGTGGTGCAAGTTTCCGGTTTGCCGGTCACTCGCTCAGAACTCATTTTTTGGTATGTTTCAGATGCCGAGCCTCGGGCAGACTTCTGCGAATTTGGTCTTTGCCCCGCGCAAATCCGTCTATATAGAACAGGCAAGCCGATTGCCGGACAGAAATGCCGGTAACGACTATAATTTTAGTTGTTGCAACTGACGCGCCCGCCGATTGTGCGAGTGCCGTAACGAGGTCTGAAATTCGATGAAATCCCTCTTCAAACGGCTGCGCGAACGCCGTCTCGCTTCGGCCTTTGTGATTCTTGCCGCGCTTTCTGCGGCTATTGTTGGATTTTCTTACGCTGCGCACGGCGTGAGCGGGCAGGAGAAGCAGAGCGCCAGCGCCGATGCCACGCCGCTCAAGGTCGTCAACTCGCCCGTTGCGCCAAACGAATTTGTGAAGATCGCCAAGGCGGTCGGTCCTGCTGTTGTCAACATCAACACGCAGACGCTGCCCAAGCAGACCGCCAATCGCAATCCGCACAAGCCGCAGCGCCGCGCGCAGCCCCAGGACCCCAATGATGACGACGATCAGGACAATGGCGGCACCGGCGGCGATCAGGGCGGTATTCCCGACTTCTTCTACCGCTTCTTTGGCGGCCAGGGACAGGGCCAGGAGGGCGGCGGCGACGACGGCCAGGTGCATGAGTCGCTCGGCTCGGGCTTCATCGTCGATTCCAAGGGCTACATCATTACCAACAATCACGTCATCGAGAAGGCCGACAAGATTTATGTGAAGCTCTCGACCGACCCCGACACGCAGGACCTTGGCCGACCGGCACGCATCATCGGCGTGGACAAGGCCACCGATCTCGCGGTCATCAAGATCGACACGAATTCCGCGCTGCCGACAGTCAAGATGGGCAACAGCGACAGCACGCAGGTGGGCGACTGGGTTGAGGCTATCGGCAGCCCGTTTGCGCTCTCGCAGACGGTAACGGCGGGCATTATCTCGGCCGAGAACCGCACCATCGAGCCGGGCGCGACCGGGCAGTTTCAGCACTTCATCCAGACGGATGCGGCAATCAACCCCGGTAACTCCGGCGGGCCGTTGCTGAACATGAACGGCGAAGTCATCGGCGTCAATACGGCCATTTACACGCAGAGCGCCGGCTATCAGGGCATCGGCTTCGCGCTGCCGTCGAACACGGTCGTAGACATCTACAACGACCTCATCGGGCCGACGCATAAGGTGGTTCGCGGTTCGATCGGCATTAGCTTCAAGCAGGATCTCTCCAGCGCCGTCAACCGCAAATACGGCTTCAAGAACGGCGTTATCGTGCTGAACGTGCAGCCCGGCGGCCCGGCGGATAAGGCCGGCCTCAAGCCCCTCGACATTATCGTTACCATCGACGGCCGCGCCATCAAGGACGGCGACGACCTGGTTAACGACATTGCAGGACGGCGGCCCGGATCGAGCGCCCGCCTCGGCTACATCCGCGACGACAAGCAGGGCAATGCCACCGTTGTCATCGGCGACCGCGACGCGGTCTTCTCCGAGCAGGCCGCCGCGCAGCAGGGCCCCGCGCCGGACGACAGCTCCAACCCCGGCGAGAGCAAGCTCGGCATCACGGTGCGCGAGATTTCGCCGGAGACCATGAACAAAATTCACACCTCCGGCGTCCTGGTCCAGTCCGTCCGCCCCGGCTCTTTCGCGGACCTGCAAGGGCTCGACACCGGCCTCATCATCGCCCGCATCAACAAGCAGCCCACCGGCACCCGCGAGCAGTTCAACGCGGTGGTCGGCAAGCTTAAATCCGGCGATGACGTTGTTTTTGAGGTTTTCGATCCGCGCCATCCCGAAATCGGCATTAACCTCATTGGCGGGACGCTCTAGGCCGGTCTACCCATGGCAGGCCGGGATTTTTGCTCCGGCCTTGCTTAAAGCAAAGAAAAACAGGGTGTTGGCCTCAGTACTCTGGACACGGTCCGGATTGCTGAGATGTGACCTGATTGTTCCATTTTGATATGTTGAATGGTTCGCCTAGAAACTTTTGTGGTGCGTCCGGATGGTTTTCCAGTACACTGGCCCGGACCAATTCCCGCTCGTTTGCGTCGAACTAAATAGCAGTTTTAAGCGGAGGTAGTTTTCACGTGTCTTTTTATCGTTTCACGGACCTGAGTCGTTTGAGTGTGGCGCTTCTCACTGCGGCGCTCCTTTGTGCGCCGGCAATGGCCGGGCCTCACACGCAACGGACCCGGCCGACGACACCGGCCTCCGCGCATCTGAAAGCCGGCGCCGGGGCAGGGAAATCGGCGCGCCGCGGATCGCGTGCCGCCGCCGCGCCCTCCCACAAGCTGCACGGCCAGCAGGCCATCGCGCCGGAGCGCGTCACCGAGATTCAGACGGCGCTCATCCGCGAGCATTATCTCTCCAGCCCGGCCAACGGCGACTGGGATTCGACCACCCTCGCCGCCATGCAGAAGTATCAGTCCGACCAGGGCTGGCAGACCAAGCTGATGCCGGACTCGCGGGCTCTCAAGAAACTCGGTCTCGGCGCCGATTATTCGAACGCGATCAACGCGAACGGCTCCTCATTTGCCCCGCCACCGTCCACGGACACCATCCCCGGCAACCAGGCCGCGGGATTTACGGCTGCCTCCGGTGTGCACCAGTAAGACAGGGAAGATTGTCTCAGGCACGCGTCGACGTATGTTAACGGATGGTACAGCTTTAAGGGATACGATCACCGTGCGGAAAGGGATGAGGTGAAAAATGGCGACTGCAATTTTAGATTTTGAGGAAATTGCTATATCCGGGCAAGTCAATCCTCTTCCTGTCGGGAGAATACGAATGTATGCGATTGCCTTTGACTTGGATACCGCTCAACTGCAACAGCAATATCCAAACGCATCCTGGCAAAATGCATACGCCGACATCAAGAAGACACTTGTCCCTCTCGGATTCAACTGGCAGCAAGGAAGTGTCTATTTCGGCGATCAAACAATGGATGCGGTAAAGTGTGTGGTTGCCGCTCAGACTCTAAGCAGAACCTATCCGTGGTTCAAGATATGTGTGCGCGACATTCGTATGCTTCGCATCGAAGAACTGAACGATCTCGCGCCAGCACTGTAGCTGGCAAATAAATAAGCACACTGCTGGTGCCCCAGGTCCCTGGTTTTGGGACCTGGGATAGCACGAACTCAGCTCACCCGTTCATACGGTAGCGGAACCTTGGCGGAAGCCATTCCGGCAGCGGTTGCCGCTTCGATGCCAAGCTCGGTGTCCTCAAAGACCAGGCAGTCTTTGGGCGCGATGCCAAGCCGCTCGGCGGCCAGCAAAAAGCAATCCGGTTCAGGCTTGCCCTTCTTATAGTCCTCCGCGCAGACCAGCGTCTCGAACTTGTCGATGAGGTGAGTGATTTTGAGTGAGCTTTCCACCGAGTTGCGCCGGCTGCCCGAGGCGATGGCGAAGGGAATTTTGCCGTACATCGCGTCGATGTGGGCGACGACTTCGGGAATGGCCTTGAGATTGGGCAGCAGATCAAAGTAGTAGTTTTCCTTGTGGTGCGCCACCTCTTCGACGGGCATATTGAGCCCCTGCTGCTGGTTGAGCAGTTCGATAATCTCGCAGATGGGCCGCCCGCCCCACGCATAGAAAAGCTCTTCCTTGTATGTGCAGCCCCACTCGGCCAGCGCCTTCTTCCAGGCGATGTAATGCAGTGGCATGGAATCGACCACGGTGCCGTCGCAGTCGAAGATATAGGCGCGGAATGCGCCGTCAGGGATTGGTAATTTCAAGATGAAGGCTCCTGCCTCCATGGTAAATGACGGTCTGCTTTGGTAGCGCAATGTCTCTCGGGGGCTAAAGCCCGTAACGTTAAGCGCCGATCCGCGGGCAGGGAACGCAGGTCAGCAGGCGGCGACAGTTGCAGCTTCCGGCGCTTTAGCTGACGAGGTTTCCGGTGCTGCGCATCCGCCTTCGCCCGACTTGGTCGGCTCCATCTTTAGTGCGTTGTTGAAGCGGTTGAAATAGTTAAAGAGGCCGATGGCGCAGAGCAGCTCGACGATCTCTCCTTCGTCGTAAAAGCTGCGCAATTCGGCGAACTGCTCGTCGGTCACGGCGTGGGCATCGCGGGTGACGGTTTCGGCCAGGCGTAGCGCGGCTTTTTCGGCGGGGGTAAAGTCTTCGCGGCTCGGCCACTCGGCAAGGTGCGCGATCTGGTCGTCGGACCAGCCGAGGCCGCGCGCCAGAACCGTGTGGCTGGCAAGGCAATAGGGCGTGTCGTTTACCTGGCTGGTGCGGACGATGATGAGTTCCTTGAGCTTCGTCGAGACCGTGCCGGTATTCAGCACCGCGGCAAAGTGCGCCTGCATGGTGGTGAAAATCTCCGGCCGGTGCGCCATGACGCGAAACATATTCGGCACGTTGCCGCGCTGGGCAAAGACCTTGTCGAATCCTGCAACCAGTTCGGGAGCCACCTGATTGCGGTCGAGCCGGGAGATGCGGGACATGGGTTCCTCCTGTTTTGCCGGTTCTGATCGCTTCCATTATGGCACTGTGTATGGGATTGCGCATGGCATTGCGGGCGGTCGATTCCGGGGCGGGAATTGGAGTGCCGCGGAGACCGGCTCGGGGGCTGGCTTTTTTTGACGCACCGGCCAAGGTCTGTTATTTTTGAGATGGACAATTTAAGCAAATCACTCCTCAGTAGCTCAATGGCAGAGCATTCGGCTGTTAACCGAAGGGTTGTAGGTTCGAGTCCTACCTGAGGAGCCAGATTTTTATTAGAATCAATAGCTTACACGGAAAATCCTCAAGATACCATCAAAAATACCAGCGGAAATTTTTGACGACTTCTCTGTCGAGTAGTGCACTTTCTCTGTTCCAGATAGCAACTGACGTTTTGCCGAATTCTCATGGCCTCAGCGTGACCTAATTGGCGGTCACGCTGAGCCTGAAGTATGTTTTTTGTGTTTAACCAATACAGGTGGTG